>JAFSYY010000113.1 GCA_017455845.1 Prevotella sp.
AAACATATTGCAAAGGTAGTCAAAATTCTTCAAAACGCCAAGAAAAAGAGTAGCGAGGCACCCATTTGAGATGATGTAGATTTGTAACCAACTGATTTACAGCAACAAGAAAATATTAGACAAATTTTTCACGAAGTCAGGTCGTATTTCAAGCCGCATGGCACTCCCCGGGGAGTGCCATGCGGCTTGCTCGCTGGCAGTATTGGACTTTATAAATTGGTCGCAGTTATTTAACGGTTACTGATATGCAAGTCAATGGAGGCTGTTTGCTAGGTCAAAACAGGCTCGTTTGAAGGTCAAAACAGCCTCCTTTCTTAGTTGTCGACCTAGGTCAACCGATCTGCCGACCTAGGTCAATCGATCTGCCGACCTAGGTCAACCGATCTGCCGACCTAGGTCACTAGGTCGCGTGACAGCCGTCATATCTATACCTCTTTGATGATCTTAGCGCCCTCCTTGAGCGCCTCCATATTGAGAGGAATGAGTGCATGATGGCGCTCGGGAAGGGTCTTCTTCAAAGCCTTCTCCACACCCTTGTCGCTCACGACGGGAGCCACCTTGAGCAGACCACCGAGGATAATCATATTAAACACTTTGCTATTTTTCATCTCGGCAGCCTTGTCCATGGCATTGATCTCGTAGATGGTGATATCCTTACGCGTAGGCTTGTTGATGATGCCGAAGCCATCATAGATAAGGATGCCACCGGGCTTGATCTTCGGTTCGAACTTCTCAAGCGAAGGTTGGTTGAGCACCACGGCAATGTCGTACCTGCTGAGGATAGGCGAAGAGATACGCTCGTCGCTGACGATAACGGTCACGTTGGCCGTACCGCCACGCTGCTCGGGACCATACGCCGGCATCCATGTCACCTCCTTGTCCTCCATCAGTCCACTATAGGCCAGGATTTTACCCATCGAGAGCACGCCCTGACCACCGAAACCACTAATTATAATTTCTTTCTTCATAGAAGCCCCACCCCCGGCCCCTCCCGCGGAAGGGAGGGGAGTAGTTACTTTTGCCTGTTCGTTATTCATATTAACATTCTATTTATGTTTCAGTATAAAAAATAAACACGTTAGAGAGCCGCAGAGTAAAACTATACACTCCCCTCCCCACCGAGGGAGGGGCTGGGGGTGGGGCTGTCTGTCGTGTCTTTGAGATCACCCTTCGGATAGAAGGGGAACATGTTTTCCTTCATCCATTCATTAGCCTTGGCAGGCGTGAGTTTCCAACCGCTGTTGCAGGTAGAGACGAACTCCACAAGAGAAGAACCCTTGCCGGCCATAGAAGCCTCGAAGGCCTTGCGCAGTGCCTTCTTGGCTTTCAATATAGAGGCCACCGACTCCACGCTCTGGCGAGTGACGTAGCAGGTGCCCTCAAGTTGGGCAGCGATATCGGCCATCTTCAAGGGGTAGCCATGCAACTGAGGATCGCGGCCGTAAGGACAGGTAGAGGTCTTCTGGCCAATCAGGGTGGTAGGAGCCATCTGCCCACCCGTCATGCCATAGATGGCATTGTTGACAAAGATGATGACGATATTCTCGCCACGGTTCAGGGCGTGGATGGTTTCACAGGTACCAATACAGGCCAGGTCGCCGTCACCCTGATAGGTGAAGACGAGACGGTCGGGCCAGCAACGCTTGATACCCGTAGCCAGTGCGGGAGCACGACCATGTGCAGCCTCCTGCCAGTCTATATCTATATAGTTGTACGCGAAGACGGCACAGCCTACGGGCGACACGCCTACGGCCTTGTCTTCCATTCCCATCTCCTCAATGACTTCGGCAATGAGTTTATGCACCACGCCGTGGCTACAGCCCGGGCAGTAGTGCATGTTGTTGTCGTTCAGTAGCGTCGGCTTCTTGCAGACGAGGGTCCAATCCCCAGAAGCCCCACCCCCGACCCCTCCCGCGGGGGGGAGGGGAGTAGGTACTTTTGTTGACAGATTATCATTCATAACTATTTTCAATATTAATTAGTTCTTCTTTAATTCTTCTTATCACACCTTTTACTTCGGTGTCTACATCTTCATTCTTGAAACGAATAACACGATAGCCTTTAGATTGCAAGAATTCCGTTCGCCACTGGTCTTCTTGCTGCTGCTGTGGCTCATTGTGATAACCACCATCCACTTCTATGACCAGTTTTTCTGACAAACAAAGAAAGTCGGCAATATAATCTCCTATAGGGTGCTGACGCCGAAACTTTAATCCTCTGAACTCACTTCGCAAAACATTCCAAAGAATAGTCTCGGTCTTTGTCATTTCTCTGCGGTTATGTCTAGCAAACTCTTTCAGCAAGTCATACCTGTCTGGTGCAGCCGTCACATGCTTTCGTTCCATTTCTGCATAGAGTACTATATACTCCCCTCCCCACCGCGGGAGGGGTTGGGGGTGGGGCTTAGTCGTTTAAGTGCCTCCACAATTTCTTCGGGATCGGGAACGATACCACCGAGACGACCGAACTGCTCGACGGGCACGGCACCGTTGACGGCCAGGCGCACATCCTGAACCATCTGACCGGCATTGATCTCGGCCACGAGGATGCCCTTCACCTTCTTCGACAACGCTGCAATCTCCTTGATGGGGAACGGGAACAGCGTAATGGGACGGAACAGCCCTACCTTGACGCCCTGCTCACGGGCAATCTCGACGCTCTTCTCAGCAATACGGGCAGCAGAGCCGAAAGCAACGATAGCATACTCGGCATCGTCCATCAACTGCTCTTCATAGCGCACCTCGTTCTCCTGAATCTTACGGTATTTCTCCTGGAGGGCGATGTTACGCTGCTCCATGATCTCCGGCTTCAGTTCCAGCGACGTAATGACCACGCGCTCACGGTTCTTAGGCTTTCCTGTTGAGGCCCAGGGGCACTGCTTGATGACCTCCTCGTCAGTACGACGGGGCTTGAACGGCGGCAGCACCACCTTCTCCATCATCTGACCAATGACGCCATCGCTCAGAATCATGGCGGGGTTGCGGTACTTGAAGGCCAACTCAAAAGCCAGGTCCACGAAATCGGCCATCTCCTGAACGGACGACGGAGCCAGCACGATGACCTTGTAGTCGCCGTTACCGCCACCACGGGTAGCCTGGAAATAGTCACCCTGCGAAGGTTGGATGGTTCCCAGTCCGGGGCCGCCGCGCTGTACATTCACAAACACGCCCGGCACCTCGGCGCCAGCCATATAGGTGATACCCTCCTGCATCAGGGCAATGCCAGGAGATGAACTAGAGGTCATGGCACGCTTGCCGGCACCGGCAGCACCATAGACCATATAGATAGACGCCAACTCACTCTCAGCCTGCACCACCTGCATACCGGTGGTTTCCCAGGGCTTCAGTTCTGCCAGCGTCTCAATCACTTCACTCTGCGGAGTAATAGGATAGCCGAAATAGCCGTCGCATCCGCATCGAATAGCAGCATGGGCGATAGCCTCATTGCCTTTCATCAATACAACTTCTCTTTCTTCCATTGTCAAGAATTTAAGCCTCCAACTTCAATTTTTCAACTTTTTAATTCTTCAATTTTCTTACGATACACGGTGATACAGCCGTCAGGACAGACGATGCCACACGAAGCACAGCCTATGCAGGCCTCCTCGTTGACAGCCTCTACGTAAGGATAGCCGTGAAGATTCACTTTGTTGGCCAAGGCGATGACCTTCTGGGGGCAGGCGACGATACACAACTGGCATCCCTTGCACCTCTCAGTATCCACCACGATGGCACCTTTCATTTTTGCCATAGTCTTATTTGTTTAATGTATTAAATCTTGTTGTCGTTTCCTGTCAAGCAAGAATTGAGACCGCAAAGTTACTAAAAAAAAACAAAACACAAAAAGAAAAGCGGCTTTTCTTTTTGTGTTCTGCTAAAAAACAATCCTATAGCAATCCTATCGGACGAGTATTTTCTTGCCTTGTGCCTTTCCTTCGGCCTGACGAATGATGTGGATGCCCTTATGCTGTGCGTCGGAATGGCGGCCGTCGAGGGTGTAGGCACGGGTGCCATCAGCCTCTGAGACAGCGGGCACGCTGATGCCGGAAAGGTCGCCGCCATCCATCACCTGATTCACCTCGTCGGCAGAGAGGGCATAGTTGTAGATGCGCACATCCTCCATATAGCCGGCAAACATCGGATCTTCGTTGAACTGGCTGCGCCCCAGGTAGTTGAACACAGGGCGGATGTCGCAAGGACGGATGGTGATGCCTGTGCTGGCTGCCACCTCCTCGCCGTCCATATAGATAGCCACGCGACCGTTGCCTATGGTCACTGCCACATGCTTCCAACTGTTGGGCAGTTTAGACGGCGCATCGACCACCTGCTCTGAGCCGCCGTTCTTGATGGCAAAGCGCATGTTGCTGCCGTTGCTGGCGGTGAGGAACATATAATGGTCGGTGTCGGTGCCGAAGTCGAAGATACGATGCCAGTTGCCGGAATAACTCATGTTGAAGACCCAAAGGGAGATGGTCATCTCCTCGTAGTCGGCCACCTCGTAAGGCAGGCGCATATACTTGGAAGAGGCGAAGCGAGCAGCCTTGGTGCCCTCTGTATGACCATTGACAAACTCAAAGGTGGTGCTTGTCACGGCATCCATCATATTGGGTGTGGCATCCTGAGTATCGCCATTCATCAGCCACTGTGCCACCAGGCCTGGCTGTGCCGAGGGGGCAGCCTCCACGGCATCGGAGGCCGCCGACATGTTGTCGCACTGGTCGATAGCCTTCACCTTATATATATAAGAGGTGCCGGGCACGCAGGTGTTGTCGGTGAAATAGTTGGTGGCCACCTTGCGGGCAATGGTGTTCCACTGCTCGCTGCCTGCCGGTGAGCGCAGCACCATATAGCCAACGAGGTCTTCCTCGGTGTTGGCTGTCCACGACAGGGCAACCGAGGCATTGCCGGCCGTGGCAGCAAGACCTACGGGCTGGGCAGGTGCCTTGGCCTCGTAGTCGATATCGACAGGCAGGAAGCGCCACATCTGCTGGTTGGCATTGGTGCCCGAGAGTTTGTTGTTCTGGAACACGTTGACGCCGCTGTTGGTGCTCGACGACTCAGAGGTGAGGTAGAGCGCCGTCTCACGATTGCGGATGTAATAGTAGCCGTTGCCGGCATATTCCAGATACCACTGCTCGTTGGACGACGGTGTCTCGTTCTTTGAGTAGGCCATGACATTAGTCCTGGCAGTAGTGGAGAAGTTGAGCACATTCATGCGCAACTGGCTGTTGGCCACCGACTCGATGTCATAGAAACTATAGTCGCCGCCGATGCGCGGACTGGCCGGTTTGACCACCCACTGCTGGTACTGGTCGCCCGACCAAGCCTGCATGTCGATATTGTCGCCCGTGGCCGTTGCCACATTGCGCGTAGCCCTGTTCACAATCTTATAAGTACCGTTGATAATGCCCGGTGCCACATCATCGCCCCAGGTGATGTCGATGACACGCTCGCCGTTGGTCTGCCCTTTCTGATAGCCGGTGCCGCCAGGCATCTCCATGATGAAGTCGCGCATGGGGCCTTGACCGTCGAAATAGACATCATGGTCGAGCGACACAAACTGATACTTGGTGGTATAGGCCTGTCGCTCGCTGGAGCCCACGAAAGCCTTCACCGGCCCGTCGTCGTGACGCCAGACGGATGCTGCCGTCCAGTTGTTGCGGTGCTCGGCGTAGGCCAGACGCTCGCCGTGACGGCTAATCTGGCAGAACTCGCCGCGTGCGCGGCTGTCGAAGCCCCACCACACGCCAACGGTCATGCCATATTCCAGGCCTACCATGGCCTCGCCCACATTGTGCATCTCGTCGGCATAGCCCACCTTGCCGTCGTTCTGCAACTGCTGGAAAAAGCCAGCAAAGTTGTCGAACGACCCTGCCAACTGGTGGGTGTTGCCCCAGTCGTAATACGCCTTGCCAGACGTGTACCATTCCAGGGCCTTGTCGTCGTTGAGCGTATTGCCGCCCACCATCGCTATCTCGGCACAACGGGGATACTGCTCTTTCAGGATCTGGGCCACCTGCTTCTGTTTAGCAGGAGTGGCCCCCTCCTCCGTGCTCCAATAGTCGGGCTCATTGAAGGGCGATATGCCTACGACGGGATGCTTGGTGTACTGCTGCATCCAGTGCACATGGCTGTTGATCATCGCAGCCCAGTGCTCCACGTTGGCACTCTTGTTCTTGACGAAATACTCGTCGGCACCCGCTTCCTGGTCGGCCGTCAGGACAATGGGCAGCGTGGAACTCACCTTATTGAAGATCGTGCTGCGCTGTTTCAAGACAGTGATGAGCGACTGGTCGAGGGCAGAGTCGTTGACAAGGGACTTGGTGAAGCGGAAGGCCGAACGGCCAATGCCGATATTGTCTTTCCCCATGTGGTTGATGCCCTTCAGCACGTTCTGCTCGCTGATCCACGCCAGGTCGAGACCCCAGGTAGGGTCAAAGCGCTTGCCCTCGCCCGTGATGGAGAAGGGCACCGTCACATCGCTCTTGGCCCAGATGGGCAGTGACGATGACGACGAGGAGCGTTCCTGCGCATAGGTGCTGGTGCTGCATAGCATGATAATGGCTAATACACAATGCCTGATGCCTGATGCATCATGATGGTTTTTCTTCATTTCGCTATTCTATTTTCAATTATCATCTTTCATTGATCATCTTTTTCTGCGCACGGCCGTTCTCCACCATGATATACACACCCTTCTTCAGGCGTGCGTTGTTGTCGATGCACTTGCCATCAACCGTATAGATGCCGTCGGGCTGGCCGGAAAGCATCATCACGGCATCGACGCCCTCAACACCGGCCTTTTCGTTGTTATAGGCTATCTCGGCCTCGGTGACACCAGTGATAGGCATCGTCTCGCCCTCCCAACCGAAGAGCACGGGAATAGGCTCGTTAGACTTGTCGTCGAGGGCACGCAGGTTGCCGGTATAACGCTCCATCCTGGGACGGGTAGAGCCTTCGGTCACCTTCTCAAAGGTGCCGTTGTTCAGATAATAGTTGCCGATAGGCACACGCGGCGAGTTGTTGAGCACACCAATCAGGTTGCAGTTGCCATCCTTGGTCTTGGTCACCGGCGTGCCGTATTCATAGAGCATGAGGTCGGCCGCCGTGGAGCGGTAGATGTATGGCACACCGGCCTCGGCAGACTCAACCTGCTCCAGACACAACTTGGTATAGTCGGGCGTGATACCTACGATCTGGTAAATCTTCATGTCATCGCCGGGATAGAAGTTATAGGGCAGACAGATCATGTTCCACTGGTCGGGCGTCACGGTAGCCTTATACACAGGATGGAAGCGCAGCACGAAGTCGGTGGCACACCACCATCCCTCGCGGTTGTCGCCCGTTGCCGTTGCATCGGCAAACTTATGCCACTTACCATCGACAGCACCCTGCTTCGAGCCCACGAAGCCGATGGTGATGGTGCCTTCCTCGGGCACGTAGACGGGTGTCGTGGTCAGCGTCTGCCAGATATTGCTGACGGGCAGGTCGAAGAAGTCATAGGTCAGGGCCGGCGTCACCACCGTCTTGTCGTCACAGGTGATATAGCCGTGCTGGTCGGTCTGGCAGAAATGCTCTGTGGTGGCCTTACATTCCAGCACATAGATACCCTCCTCAAGACCCTTGACGGTCTGGCGCACCTCCATAGTGGCATCGGGATTGTCGGCCTGCTTGATGTTCCACCATGCGTTCCAGCAGGTCTTGCCATTCACGGTATTGGTGCGCTGGTCGCCGCCGGTATAGGTTCCAACCTTGGTCTCCCATCCTGTTGTCATGGCAAAGGATGGCGACTTAGGCTGTGTGGCGGCTTCATTGAAATCGAGATAGAGGGTCATGAGTTTCTTCACCTCGTTCACGGCATCGAGAATCTGGTCGGCACTGGTAGCCGAGGCCGTAGATGCCAGCAGGGTGCACATATCGTCGTAACGGGCACAGCGTTCTACGGTGATAGCCGTGAGGACAGCGTTCAAGGAATCGACGACAGCCATATACTGCAGGGCCTTGACATGATTCTCAAGGGCACCTTCTGCAGCCATCAATGCCTCGGCATCGGTGGTGGTGATAGCGTTGAAGGCTGCATCGAGCATGTCGTTGAGTTGCGGATAGGCGGTATTAAACGCCTTGCACACCTCAGCCTCCTTGCGTGCCTTGTCGATACCATCGGCCAGGGCTTCCTCGCGGGTGTCGAAGAGTTGACGCAACTCTATCTTGTCCATCTGGGCCTTGGCAGAGAGGCTGCGCAGTCCGAGCATGGCCTTCTGGTAACTGCCGGCGTTGAACGTCTTCGACTGGCGTTCCCATTTGGTGGTTGCCTTCATGGAGACGACACTCTTCTCCGTAGTGCCGTCGTTGGTGAGACTGAGACGCATGCTGCTGTTGCCGTTGAGCACTGCCATGCGGAAATAATAGTCTTTGTCGGCCTCCAGGTCGATGAGTTGCTTCAGCGACTTCTCGGTATCGATGCCGCCATGAGCATGAGCCTGCAGATAGGCACCGCCCTCGGCACCGCCCTTCGGCACAATCTCGAAGTAAGGCTCGGCCAGGGTGCCGCCAGCACCGTTGGTCCAGCCTGAGAAGCCGTTGTTGAAGTCGCCGTTGGCAAACATATTGCCGCCCACATACTTGATGACACCGTTGACCTCGAGTGCATCGCCCGTAGAGGCATCCTCGCTGGAATAGTAGTTCTTGCCGTCGAGATAGACA
The DNA here is from genome assembly GCA_017455845.1 of Prevotella sp. GTDB lineage: Bacteria > Bacteroidota > Bacteroidia > Bacteroidales > Bacteroidaceae > Prevotella. The sequence goes on from JAFSYY010000113.1 coordinate 8,703, forward strand.
ATGTGCAGACGGTAGTCCGTGCCGTCGTCACCGGCGGGCACGTCGTAGGTATAGTCGGCAGCGCCGTCCTCCATCGTGATCACCTCCAGTGTCTCCCACAGTCCTGCCGGGGTCTTCTTCTGGATCTCCATCAACTGGTTGTACTCGCCGTTGTAGTCGTGCCATGTCATACGTATCACGCCGTCAACCTCTTCCTTGTTGAAGTCGGTAGGCTCATACTGCCTCGGTGTGGTGGGCACGAAATCGTATTTGCCATTATAGCCCATAGGAGCGGTCATCGAAGCATAATACTCGCCGGCGGGTGTAAGCGAGCCGTCTTTATATAGCCTCGACGGGTCACGTTCACCATTCCAATAATAGTAGCGCTCAATATGGTCATAACCATTAAGGGCTGTACATATTCTCTCTAACGCGCTTTTCACCTGTGCCTCCGTTACCCCGGAAGCAAAGGCACCATTATTATTCCATGATGCACCCCAGCACCACTCAGAAATCCAGATGGGACGCTTGTATTTGTTCGACCAGTTGGCAGTATTGCCGAAATTGCTCTCTGGCCAATAGCAGTGCAGGTCAATAATGTCGCAACGCCATCCGCGTGCGTCGATAGAGTCCAGAAACTCTGCAAGGAAGCCAGTGGCATTCCAATAGTCGCTGCCGTCCCATGAGGCAGGCGAGCACAGACGCAAGCCTGTACGCATCATGTTCTCCCAGTTGTTAAGGATGGTCTGCAGGTCCTGCGGGTGGTCGTCGGCGGAGTTGCGCGGCTCGTTGTTGTTTTTACAATGAGGCGACTGCGAAGTGCCTCCTATCGTTGCCGAAGAAGGCCAGTCTTCATAGATATGGTTAGGTACCCATTCAAAGTCTGGCAGGAAACTGCTGTTTCCCTGTCCCCAGTCATAACTACTCTGTACGTTGAGGGCATTCAGCGCTGTCCGGTCCATATAGTTGGCCAACTGCTTCTTACCTGCGTCGTACCATTTGAATACGCGGTAGGAAGAGATCTTCTGGTCAAGAACCACAGGCAGCGAGGCCACTTCCAGGTCTTTGTCTGCTGCAATGAAGCAGCGACTGTAGCCACGGCCTTCGGGCAATGTGGAGAAAGTGACCATATAGCCTCTCTTCAACTTGAACGAGCGTATGCGGTTGTTCAGTTTCTCAGCCGTGAGCGTGTTCATATAACCGCCTGAGTTCTCCAGACCATAGTTATTGCACGACTCACCGCCAAAATCGACCTCAGAGAAGGTGGTCAGAGGCTTTGTGCTGTTGCCGTAAGGCAGGATGATACATCCGCGATTGTAGAGTTTCACCTGGCAGTTGCTGTTGTCACGGGCCTGCGTGCCATTAATCTGCACCTTGGAAAGCCATTTGCTGATAGCCACCGACGGCTTCACGTTGCTCATTATCACCACGGCATGCTCGGTATTGGTGATGTTTAGCAGGCCGTCATCACCGAAAGGTGTTCCAGAGGTTATCACATAGTCAATGTCTTCGCTGACGGTGACAGACGTTGTTACACTGGACACCGTTTTTTTCGAGTTGGCCATCAGGGACAGCGGAGCCCCTAACAAGCACAAAGCCAACAGAATGAGAAAGGCAGAAAATAATCTTGTCATTGTTTATAGATTTTAAGTTAGTAATCGACTATTCGACTGCAAGGACGGTGCAAGCCGAGGGCAAGCAATTAAGGTCGCTTGAATTGCTGAGGCGAAGCCCGTTCTCGCAGCCTTTCGGCTGCAAAGATAGTTTAAAATCGGCAAACTACAAAATAATTTATTGTATTTTTATCCTTAGGCAGTTGATTTTAATCAATTAAAATATTATCTTTTATAAAATAAATCACTAAAAAACTTGCATATTAAAAGAAAAAGGCTTACTTTTGCAGCAAAATCAACATAAAACGACAAAATATGAATCAAACATTCAATGCATGGTGGTGGCGCTGCTCAGGATTTAAAAAGTCGTGAGAAGATGCCCTTGTGTATTTGAACAACAAGTATAAAAGGCTCGTCGTAATCACGGCGGGCCTTTTTACATTTCTGAGATATCGGAATATCGGAATATCGAAATAACAAAAGAAAAATGGGAAAGTATCAAGTTGACGAGAAAGGATTTTACGGAGAGTTCGGCGGCGCATACGTGCCGGAAATTCTCTACAAATGCGTGCATGACCTACAGGACGCCTACCTGCCGATTATCCAGAGCGAGGAGTTTAAGCAGGAGTATCACGCGCTACTGAAGGACTATGTGGGGAGGCCGTCGCCGCTATACTTTGCAAAAAGGATGAGCGAGCGATACGGGTGCCAGTTGTATCTGAAGCGGGAGGACCTAAACCACACGGGAGCGCACAAGATCAACAACACCATCGGGCAGATTCTGCTGGCGAAGAAGATGGGGAAGACCCGAATTATCGCGGAGACGGGAGCGGGACAGCACGGCGTGGCCACGGCGACGGTGTGTGCGCTGATGGACATGAAGTGCGAGGTGTTTATGGGCGCGACGGACGTGGAGCGACAACACACGAACGTGGAGCGCATGAAGATGCTCGGCGCGGAGGTGCATCCGGTGCGCACGGGCAACATGACGCTCTCTGATGCCGGCTCGGAGGCCATCCGCGACTGGTGCTGTCACCCGGCTGACACCTTCTACATTGTCGGCTCGACGATGGGGCCGCATCCATACCCCGACCTGGTGGCGCGGATGCAGAGCGTCATCTCGGAGGAGATCAAGTGGCAACTGCAGGAGAAGATCGGGCGCGACTACCCCGACTATCTCGTGGCCTGCATCGGGGGCGGGAGCAACGCCGCCGGCACGATTTA
>JAFSYY010000114.1 GCA_017455845.1 Prevotella sp.
GCAGACTCCCAGTATAAATATCAAATTAAAGGTCTGATAAACGCTTGTTCAGACCCCCAACCCCCTAACTTAGGGGGCTTAGAAAGAATGATTATACCACAAAACGTCATAGAAGAACTGATAGCCCAGGCTCAGAAGGATGCACCCGATGAGTCGTGCGGCTACCTGTTAGGCAATGCCGATGGTGAGGTGACCGAGAACTACTGGATGGAGAACATCGACCACTCGTCCGAGCACTTCTCGTTTGCGCCGAAAGACCAGTTTGCCGCCCTGCGCTATGCCCGTGAGAAAGGCTTGAAGATTCTCGCCAACTGGCACAGTCATCCAGCCTCGCCCTCACGCCCCTCGCAGGAAGACCTGCGCCTGGCCAACGACCCTACCATCCGCTACGCCATCCTCTCGCTACTTGACGGACAACCGAAACTCAATTCCTTCAAGATTCTGAACGGCGAGGTGGTGGATAAGGAGGTACACCTATAAACCGGTTTTCCCGCGATGCGTCCGCCAGAACTGTTGTCGGTTTAAAGTTTCTGTGCGCGGCGCATCGCTTTTTTATTAAAAGATGCGGCTGTTTGGTGATTATTTACTAATTTTGCACCCATAATTATATAAATAGCGCACAATGAAAGTAATCAGTACAAAGAAGGCACCAGCTGCCATCGGGCCTTACAGTCAGGCCGTCCAAGTAGGAAATCTCGTTTATACATCCGGCCAGATACCCATCGACCCTGCCAAGGGCACATTTGTAGAAGGAGGTATCAAAGAACAGACATGGCAATCTCTCACGAATGTCAAAGCAATTCTCGAAGAGGCAGGCACCAGTATGAGCAACGTAGTAAAGACCACCGTGTTTATGGCCGACATGAACGACTTTGCCGACATGAACGCCGTCTATGCCGAATTCTTCTCAGAGCCTTACCCTGCCCGCTCTGCCGTTGCCGTCAAGACGTTGCCGAAGGGCGCGTTAGTAGAGATTGAAGTGGTGGCAGAAGTCGAATAGAAGATGGATACACTGGAACTGGCGATGGCAATGTGCAATGCAGTTGTTCGTGAAATGAGAATATTATTGGCAAGCATCGCTATGATGCTAACCTTGCCCACATTCGGACAGGGTAATGACTCTTTGCAGACGGACACGATGAAGTTGCATCAAATCAACGAAGTGACTGTCACCTCGCGCCGTGCCGGAACCAGAAAGATAGCGGGAGCCGTAAACGGTATCCTCATCCATCGCGAAGAACTCTTCAAGGCTGCCTGCTGCAACCTCGGTGAGAGTTTTATTACAAACCCTTCCGTCGATGTGAACTACAGTGATGCCGCAACGGGAGCCAAGCAAATCAAACTCTTAGGACTGAGTGGTACTTACGTGCAGATGCTCACGGAGAATCTGCCTAACTTCCGTGGAGCCGCAGCACCATACTCCCTCGACTATGTGCCGGGGCCGTGGATGAACAGCATACAGGTGTCGAAGGGCGCCTCGTCTGTACGTAACGGCTATGAGAGTATCACAGGCCAGATAGACATCGAGTACCTGAAGCCCGACAACGACGAGGGTGCGACGGTGAACCTCTACGGCAACTCGATGAGTCGTGTGGAGGCAAATGCTGACGGCAACATTCATCTGGACGATAAACTGAGTACCGAGGTGCTTCTTCACTATCAGAACGACTACGGACACCACGATGCCAACGATGACGGATTTCTCGACCAGCCCAACGTGAGACAATATAATTTGCAGAATCGCTGGAAATGGAAGGGTAACCACTATATGTTCCATGGTGGCATCAGCATAGTGAAGGAGAAACGTGAGGGTGGGCAGACACACCATACTGTCCCCAACACCCACCATCTGTATCAGATTGGTATTGAGACCAACCGCTACGAGGGCTACATGAAGCATGCCTTCATCCTCGACCCAGAGCACGGCACGAACATTGCCGTGATGACCAACCTGTCAATGCACCAGTTGGATGCCAACTATGGTAACAAGCACTACGACGTGAACCAGAAAAATGCCTATGCCCAACTGCTCTTCGAGACGAACATTACGAACCAGCACAGTCTGTCGGCTGGTCTTTCGCTGAACCACGACTATTTAAGTGAAGAGTTAAGAGTGAAGAATGAAGAATATGCTACCGCTGTTGAGACTGTCCTTGGGGCATACGCTCAGTACACCTACAACCTCAACGACAAGGTGGCGGCAATGGCAGGTCTGAGAGCCGACCACAGCAGCCGCTACGGCACGTTTGTAACGCCTCGTTTCCACCTGAAGTTGACACCCAACGAAATCATCAGCTTGCGACTGTCTGTAGGAAAAGGTTACCGTACCGTCTGGGCGCTGGCAGAGAACAACTATCTGTTGACCAGCGGACGCCAGTTGGTCATCGACGACTTAAAACAGGAACAGGCATGGAACTCGGGGCTTAGCAGCTCGTTTTATATCCCCTTGTTTGGCAAAACGTTCAAGTTGAATGTCGAGTACTATCATACGCATTTCAACGAGCAGGCCGTCATCGACTATGACAGCAACCCCACCGAGATTCGCATCACCAATCTCGACGGCAAGTCGTACTCCAATACCTTCCAAATAGATGCCTCCTATCCCGTCGTCAAGGGTTTGGAACTGACAGCCGCTTGGCGTTGGAACGATGTGAAGTCCACATACGGTGGCAAACTGATGGAGAAACCGTTGACCAGCCGCTATAAGGGCCTCGTCACAGCCAGTTACAAGACACCCCTCGGCCTCTGGCAGTTTGATGCTACGCTACAGCTGAACGGCAGGGGTCGTATGCCAACTCCAGTCAATGGTCTTTGGGACAGCTGTTTCCATGCCTATGAACAGGTATCTGCTCAGATTACCCGCTGGTTTCGCCATTTCTCCGTCTACATTGGTGGCGAGAACCTCACGGGCTTCCGCCAGAAACAAACCATCATCAATGCTGCCGATCCGTGGAGTCGCACCTTCGACCCCACGATGGTGTGGGGACCTGTGCAGGGTGCTATGTTCTATGCTGGCATCCGCGTGAATTCCGGAAGACTTTGATAAATTGAAAATTAAGAATAAACAATTATGAAAAAAGCAATGTTAGTAAGTGCCATGATGCTGACCGCAGTGGTTGGCCTGGCCAAAGACATCAAGACCGCTGTGTTCACCACTACCCCTCAGATGCACTGTGAGAATTGCGAAAAGAAAATCAAGGGAAACCTCCGTTTTGAGAAGGGCATCAAGAGTATCACCACCAGCATCCCCAACCAGACCGTCACCATCGAATATGATGCCGACAAGACGACTGTTGAGAAAATCATTCAAGGATTTAAGAAGATTAGGTATGAGGCAAAAGAGGTCAAAACGGTGCCAGCGCCTACCTCTTCACCCGTATCTCCATGAATTCAGGAGATTTCTTTTTGCATTGAGAAAGTTGAATCACGGAACAAGAAGAAAACAATATGACACCAATAAGCCCGCGTTTCTTTACAAATGCAATTTCGTACCTTTGCATGCGATTATGCCAAATCCGAAACAACAAATCGTAGATAAAGGTTATGTGTGGAATCGTAGCTATATTGAACGTCAAGGAGCAGACACAGGCTCTTCGTGATAAAGCGTTGAAGATGAGTCAGAAAATCCGTCATCGCGGACCTGACTGGAGTGGAATATACTGTGGAGCTCAGCTATTTTAGCTCACGAGCGACTGAGCATCGTCGCCCCAGAAAGCAGACCCACACCCATACTCCTCCCTGTGAGGGAGGGGAGTGGATACACTCAGAGCGAGAAACCAACGGCAGAACTATCTACTCCCCTCCCTCACAGGAAGGGGCCGGGGGTGGGTCTGATAGAAAAGGGAATATTGCGCGAAGCCTTTGCCGACATGTTGCCCGCTGAAGTTGCATGGCGTCCCATCGGAAGCCTCCGTTGCCTGTTCCACAGCCATCGCCCTCGAATGGGATGCCGCCTTCCGAGGCATGAACGACCCCAGTGGCCGTGCCGTCAAAGGTGTGCATGAAATGGCATATTAACTATATGATGTCGTATTGAGAACGGTCTCCAGTTCGTAACTCTGCCACACCTTCACGCCTCTTTCGTCCACCGCTCTATGCGGCAGGTGTGGCGTTTCTTCTTCTTGTCGTAGTTGATGCCCACAAGGAGGATGTCGCCCGTGTACTCCGCAATCTTCGCGGGGTACTCGCGGCGGCGTATCTGGCTGATGGCGGCGCGTGCGCTGCGGTTGCTCTTCAGCTCCACGACCAGGGCGGGCTTGTCCTCGTTCTTGCGCGGAATCATCACCAGGTCGGCGTAGCCCTTGCCCGTCATGTATTCGCGGTGTATGTGGTAGTGGCCACGCGCGCTGTAGTAGGCGATGCTGAGCACGCAGGAGAGCGAGTTCTCGTCGTTGTAGGAGAGCACGCTGGTGTTCTCGTCATGGGCGGCATCCACGGCACGGGCCACGGCGGCGGCGTTGGTGGCCAACGTGTCGCGCAGCAGCTGTTCCGACTGCTGCAGGGCCTGCGCCACTGCCGTCCACCCCGTCTCCTCCACGGCGTTCTGCAGCTCTATGCTCACCTCGTAGTTGGGCACGTAGCACTGGCGGCTCTCGCGGTCGTAGCCTAAGTAGCCTAAATGGATGAGCACCGTCAGC
>JAFSYY010000115.1 GCA_017455845.1 Prevotella sp.
AACGCAGAAGTGGGCTGGTGTTGACTTCAAGTTCGAGCATGGTGCTACAAGCGACTTCCCAGGCGCAAGCATTATCATCGGTGGTCAGGTGTATTATACTCACTGGACTCCTGCCGAGGCACACGTTTCTCCCCTTCAGGTTGGCAGTGTTGCAGCTATTGATGCTGAGCTGGCTGAAGCCAAAGAAGCTCTGACATCAGGTGCAAAGTACTTCATCGGTGGTCACGGCGGTCTGGCAGAGAAGGCTCAGGTTGAGTTTAAGATTGCCTATCTGACAAAGGTGAAGGAACTGCGTGAGGCAAATGCTGATGCCGCAAAATTCACTGAGGCTCTGAAGGCTGCCTATCCAGAACTTCCTGGCGATGTGGATGCATTGGCAGCTGCACTCTATAAGGCTGAGTAAACTATGGAAAGGCTTGAGAATCTGAAAACAATCATACAGTATCTGATGGCTGACGCACATGTCAGCCATCGGATTCCTGCTACGCTTGAAGAACGGCAGCGGATGATGCGGGCGCTATCCAATATTTGGGAGCCTCGCGACATCAGCCCAGAATTTCTGGCGATGCAAGATGCTGAATTGCAGTTGCAACGCGAGGAGAAAGGCGTGGTCGGCATCGACGGCGAAGGTCTGCAACTCTGGCAGGGCGACATCACCCGTCTGAAGGTGGATGCCATCGTGAATGCAGCGAATACTCAGGCCTTAGGCTGTTGGTCGCCGCTGCACAACTGCATCGACAACTGCATACATTCTGCAGCCGGCATCCAACTTCGCAAGGAGTGTGCCGATATCATGCAGGGACGGTTGCTGAAGACGGGCGACGCCTTTATCACACAGGGATATAACCTGCCTGCCCGTCACGTCATCCACACCGTCGGGCCGATTATCGAGACGGGTATTCCCACCAAGGAGCAGGAGGAAGAACTGGCACAATGCTACAGCTCATGTCTCGACATTGCCGAGGAGAACGGCCTTGAGAGCATTGCCTTCTGCTGCATATCAACTGGCGTGTTCCATTTTCCGAATGAACTGGCTGCGCAGATAGCCGTCGAAACCGTCAAGGCTTATCCACGCAAGCATGTTAAAACTGTCGTGTTCAACGTATTTTTAGACAAGGATTATGACATCTACAGAAAACTACTCTGAGCGCATCGCGGCTCTGAAAAAGCAGATAGCCGAGGCCGACTACATCATCATTGGTGCTGGCTCCGGCCTGTCGTCAGCCGCTGGCATCGACTATGCAGGGACCGACTTCCACCGCGAGTTCAAGGACTGGATTGCCCACTACGGCATCACCGACCTCTACACCTCGTCGTTCTATCCTTTCAAGACTGAGGAAGAACGCTGGGCTTGCTGGGCCAAGCACATCTGGTTTGCTCGCTATCAGCCGGAGGCCAAGTCACTTTACAAACAATTGTTGGATTTGGTGAAGGATAAGGATTACTTTGTCATCACTACCAATGTCGATGGACAGTTCGAAAAGGCAGGTTTCGATACAGAAAAAATCTTCGCTACCCAGGGCGACTACGCTCTCTTCCAGCCTGCCAGCTGCTATCCCCAAGAAACCTACGACAACAGGGAATGGGTGATGAAAGCCCTCCCTGCCATCAAAGACTGCCGCATTCCCACAGAACTGATTCCCACGACACCCGACGGCCAGCCCGTAGCAATGAACCTGCGTTGCGACGACACCTTCGTAGAGGACGAAAACTGGCACCGTCAGGCCTTGCGCTACAGCGATTTCGTGCGTCGCGCTGCCGATAAGCGCCTTTTGCTGTTGGAGTTCGGCGTAGGATTCAACACCCCCGTCATCATCCGTTTCCCTTTCGAACAGATGGCCGCAAGACTGCCAAAAGCCAACCTCATCCGCTTCAACCGCGACTATCCCCAATCCTCTTTGCAGCTACCCAGCGACCACTTCGTTGCCTTTACCGAAGACCTGCATCAGATTATGAGTCATCTTACAAACAACGAAACACAAGATGTTACAGACCGCATTAGAATTCCTGCGTAAGCACAACGAAATTACGTTTGCAACCACCGATGGTACCTCGCCCCGTCTCCGCATCTTCCAGATTATGCGTCAGGAGGGCACCACGCTCTATTTTGCCACATCATCCAAGAAAGCCGTATGGCACGAACTGCATGCCAATCCCAACGTGGAGTTGTTGGCCTTTGCCGACAAGGTCTCAGTCCGCTGTTCAGGAATGGTCAGTTTCGATGTCAGCGACGATGTAAAGCGATGGATATATGACAACAATCCGGTTCTTCCACGTTTGTATACAAGCTACGACAAGTTGGAATACTTCTGCTTGCCCATCGCCGAACTCGACTACTTCGACCTATCACCAACACCTCCCATCAATCAGCATTTTGATCTCATGGCAGGCGAAGTGGCTAATGGTTTCGTGGGCGAAAGATTCAGTAAATAATTAATTCTACGAGGAATCTCAATATGGGTTCCTCGTTTTGTTAATGTAACCTTAAAAGTTCCAGAATCCCGTGCCAGTCTCAGGATCAAACTTCCTGCTGATAGCACCGCCAACAGTAGGACGCAGTTCTATCTCGGCAGTATAGAGAACGGTTGTGGCTTTAAGATGTCCTCCCGCCATTTCATGCTGACCGTCTTTCTTGAATGAGAACAAGGCATGTGTATGATGATAGAGTTTGCCGTCAGCGTCTCTTACGACATTGCCGTTGAGTGATACCAGTTCCAGCATCCCCTCTAACTGTTCAGTCTCAAAACTGCCAGTTTCGGGGA
>JAFSYY010000116.1 GCA_017455845.1 Prevotella sp.
CCCTTCTTCGCATTCCAAAAACTGGCAGAGTATTACGAGGGACAATAACAAGAGAACCCTATGCCGTTTATGACATCACACCGCTATGCGGCTTAGCGGTGCGATGCCATATGGGGTGGCCTGAATAGTTACTAAAAATGTTCTTTTCTTTGGATTTTATCTCTAATTGACGAATTATTTCCTTGGATTTTGTCATATTTTGGGGTTTTATTTCTTTGGATAAAATAAAAATCGTACCTTTGTGCCATATTTTAAAAACGCTTTCGATATGTATTATCCAAGATTTATAGACCGCTTTCTCACCGAATGGGCTTCACGCAAGGCTCATAAGCCACTGCTGCTCCGTGGGGCACGTCAGGTGGGTAAGTCAACTGCCGTGCGTCATTTGGCAGAGAGCTTTGAGAGCTATGTGGAGATTAACTTCGAGAAGCAAGAAGATTGACCCCATGTTGCTTCGCCTTACCATGCGGAGTGTCGCAGCACAGGCAACCAAGAAGTTCGTTTACGCTGCTGTCGGAGGCGGATATAGAGCCGCAGAGGTAAATAAGGCATTGGATATGCTGACAAAGGCTGGAATCGTAATCCCCGTGACGCACACCAATGCCAATGGTCTGCCACTGGGCAGCGAGGCCGACAAGTCGTACCAGAAGATGCTGCTGCTCGACACAGGGCTGATGCTGCGTCTACTGAACATGACTACTGGCGACATATCAGAACTCACCGAACATATCCTGACGAGCGATGTCACAGACCTTGTCAACAAAGGGCCGATGGCAGAGATGCTTGCCGGACTTGAACTGCTACACTACCGCACTCCTAACATTCGCCATGAAATGTTTTACTGGCAGCGTCAGGCAAAGAATTCGCAGGCAGAGGTGGACTACATATCCAGCTACCGTCAGACGGTGCTTCCCATTGAGGTGAAAGCCGAAATACAGGGAGGCATGAAGAGTCTGTGGCTTTTCATGCGAGAGAAGAAACTTACGAAAGCCATACGCTGTTCATTAGGGAATTTCGGGGCGTTCGACTACGAGGACAAGGAGGATAATGGCACGTTGCGTCATGTGCAGATATGTCCGCTGTATGCCATCTCACAGATGGATGCGTTACTCAAAACATCACCCCACCCGACCTGATGAAGCTCATTCTCGTTACCATCCCGCTCTATCTGCTCTATGAGGTCTGACTTTTCCCGTTTTTTCTCCTTACTTTTGCAGACACTAAAACCGATAACAATTATGAAACCCACCAGATATATCGCCTTCCAACTACTACTGCTCGTAGCCTGCAGCCAGCCCGCCACCGCAGCGGTGCAGCCCGAAACTGTCGACTCACTGCTGAAGGTCTATCATACTACTAATAATAATAAAAATGTGGTGGCACGCCATATTCTTGACGTATGCCTTGAGGGCGACCTGCTGACGGAGAAGCCACTGCGCATCACCCCGGGCATGGCTGCCGACAGCATCGACCTGCTGGTGTACTATGCTGCCGTGCGCTACTATTATAACAATGCCTACTTCAAAGAGGGACTGGACTATGTGGAACGGGCACTGACGTTAGCCACGAACAACGACACGAGGCTACACGCCACGCTGCTCTGCGACCGCTGCTACTGCCTGTTCAAGCAGGGACGCATGACGGAGGCCATCGAGGCTGGACAGCAGGCCATGCAGTACTGCCTGAAGTTAGGACCATCGGTATACTTAGCCCGTGCCTACCTGTACCTGGCCATTTGCAACTACAGCCTGCCGAACCCGGAGCAGGCAAAAGTGTTCATCCAGAAAGCCATAGAGGTGGATGAGCAGGTGGGCCGCAACAACAACACGCACAACATTCTGGGCATCGCCAGCGAGATATACGCCTTCGGACAGGAGCCCGAAAAAGCCATCGAATACGGACGGCGTGCCGTGGAGGCGGCACGTGCCATCGGCTACGACGAGGGCGTGGTGAACCACCTCTCGCAACTCAGTTATGCCTACAACCGCAAGGGCGACTACCAGCGCGGCTTGGAGGCAGCACAGCAGGCCGTGGACTTTGTGGAACAGATGGACGTGCCCGACCGTAACCTGCTGGCCATCAGTCTGGAGTATGTGGCCTACAACCTGCTCGACATGAAGCGCAACGCCGAGGCGGTGCCCATCCTGCTCAGGGCCATCGGTCTGGAACAGGAGGTGGGCAACACACGGTCGGTGTGCTACGACTACAAGTCGCTGGCCGAGGCCTACGAGCCCAATGAGCCGCGACAGGCAGTAGCCGCACTGAGGAAATACATCGCGATGGCCGACTCCATCCACAACGCACAGATGAGCGAGGCACTGGGCAAGGCCAACGCCGAGTTCCGTAACAACGAACTGCAAGATGAGAACAGTGTGCTGCAGGACGAGAATGCCGAGCACCGCCGCATGAACCAACTCATCCTCATCGCAGCGTCGGCCGTGTTCCTTCTGCTGTTGGCCGTCATCGCCTTCGTCGTCTATGCCTACCGTCTGCGTGGCAAGATCAACAAACAGTTGAAGCAGCAGCAACTGGCACAGGAGATGTTCTTCACCAACGTCACCCATGAGTTCCGCACGCCGCTGACCGTGATACTGGGGGTGAGCAGGCAATTACAAAAAAGAGACTCTCCCCCAGCCCCTCCAGCCCCACCCCCAGCCCCTCCCGCGGGGGGGGGAGGGGAGTATATACTCCCAAGACGGTGAATACTCTCATGGCATCTCTGCCGATGACTCGCATACGGAAGAACTATCTACTCCCCTCCCCCCCGCGGGAGGGGGCGGGGGTGGTGCTTTTGGGGGTGAGGCTACTGCCCTCTCCCTCATCGAGCATGAGGGCAACCGGCTGCTGCAACTCGTCAACCAACTGCTCGACGTGGCGAGGATGAAGAGCGGCATGGCCGACCCGCAATGGCAGCGCGGCAACATCGTGCCGCTGTTCACCATGTTCACCGAGAGCCTGCAGCAGTTAGCCGACAGCCGGCAGGTGACGCTGACATACGAACCCGACACCAAAGAACAGGAGGCAGACTTCGTGAGCGACTATGTGCAAAAAATTGTCATCAACCTGCTGTCGAACGCACTGAAGAACACCGAGGCGGGCGGCAGCGTCACCTTGCGCAGCCGTTGCACCGGCGATCATTTCGTGTTCACCGTGGGCGACACCGGTAGCGGCATCGACCCGGAAGACCTGCCCCATATCTTCGAGCCGTTCTACATGGGCCGCAACAGCCAGACGGCAAACAGCACCGGCATCGGACTCACGCTGACCAAGCAATTGGTAGAGGCCATGCACGGCACCATCAGCGTGGAAAGCACATTGGGAGAAGGGACCACGTTTACGGTCGCGATGTCAAGGAAACAAAAAAGTGGCCTCACCAGCCTCACCCCCGACCCCTCCAGCCCCACCCCCAGCCCCTCCGCGGGAGGGGCTGGGGGTGGGGCTGTTGGGGTTGCTGTGGCTTCCGACTCCGTCCGCATCCTCATCGTAGAGGACAACCGCGAGGTGGCCTTCTACATTGGCTCGCTGCTGGCGCCATACTACGAAGTGCACTATGCCAATGACGGCGAACAAGGCGTGGAGAAGGCGCGCGAACTGGTGCCCGACATCATCATGACCGATGTGATGATGCCGCACATGGACGGCATGGAACTATGCCGCCGCATCCGCCACGACGAACTGACCTGTCACATCCCCGTCATCGTCGTCACAGCGAAGGTCACGGAGAAAGACCGGCTGGAAGGTCTGCATGCCGGAGCCACGGCCTACCTGAACAAGCCGTTCAATGCCGAGGAACTGCTCGCGGTGGTGGGCAACCTGTTGCAACAACAAAGGGATATTCAACAACGATTTATGAAGTCAATAGGAAAAGGTGCTATTTTTACCTCCCCCTCTGCTCAGCAAGGCGGAGATAAGTGGGAGAATGTGAATGAGGAAGAACGCTCAGAGGTTGTAGATACAGTTCATAAGCCGTACTCTGAGGCTGTAGAGAGTAAGAAGAACGATTTTGACCGCCAGTTCTTAGAAAGGCTGAAGCAAACGGTGACCGAGGAAATGGAACATAGCAATATGGAGGTGGAACATATCGCCTCGCTGATGGCCATGAGTCATACCCAACTGCGCCGCAAAATCTCTGCTGTGACAGGCATCAGTGCGGCACGATACATCACCCTGCTGCGCATAGAAGAAGCGAAGGCACTGCTGAGGCAGTACCCCAAGTTCACCATCACCGAGGTGGCCTACCATACCGGTTTTGCCGACAATGCCCATTTCACCAAGGTGTTCCACCGGGTTACCGACATGACACCCATGCAGTATGTCAAAGAGAGAGAGGTGTGAGCATGGCTGTGGGCAGTGAACTATTGCGTCTTCGCTAAAAAAATATAAATGTTTATTGTTGAGTGTTCATTGTTCAATGAAAATGTGTAACTTTGCATCCGCTTCAAACGACACATTATTTATTATTAATAAAAAGGATTATGACAATCAACGAATTCAACTTTGCCGGTAAGAAGGCAATCGTGCGCGTTGACTTCAACGTGCCCTTGGACGAGAATGGTAAGATTACTGACGACACCCGCATCCGCGGTGCCCTTCCCACACTGAAGAAGATCCTGGCAGATGGCGGTGCTACCATCATCATGAGCCACATGGGCAAGCCCAAAGGGAAGGTGAACCCCAAACTGTCGCTCGGACAGATTCGTGAGGCTGTGGAAAAGGCCCTGGGCGTTCCCGTGGCTTTCGCTCCCGACTGCGCCAAGGCTGCCGATGCTGCCAAGGCCCTGAAGATGGGTGAGGCCCTGCTGCTTGAGAACCTGCGCTACTATCCCGAGGAGGAAGGCAAGCCCGTGGGTATCGAGAAGACCGACCCTGCCTATGACGAGGCCAAGAAAGCCATGAAGGCCAGCCAGAAGGAGTTTGCCAAGACGTTGGCATCGTATGCCGACTGTTATGTGATGGATGCGTTCGGCACTGCTCATCGCAAGCATGCCTCTACCGCCGTCATTGCCGATTATTTCGATGCCGACAACAAGATGCTCGGCCTGCTGATGGAGAAGGAGGTGCAGGCTGTCGACAATGTGCTCAGCAATATCAAGCGCCCGTTCGTGGCCATCATGGGTGGCTCGAAGGTGTCTTCCAAGATTGGTATCATTGAGAACCTGCTCGGCAAGGTAGACAAACTCATACTCTGCGGCGGTATGACCTACACCTTCTCTAAGGCTCATGGTGGCGAGATAGGCAACTCTATCGTCGAACTCGACAAACTCGATGTGGCTCTGGGTGTTGAGGAACTGGCCAAGAAGAACGGCGTGGAACTCGTCCTGGGTACTGACTGCACCGCTACCAACGGTCTCGACTTCGGTACGATGACGGTGAAGCCGGGCTCCGAGATTATCACCTGCCCTGCCAACAAGGTGCCCGAAGGCTTCGAGGGCGTGGATGCCGGTCCTGCTTCTCAGGAGGACTTCCGCAAGGCCATCGCCGGTGCCAAGACCATCCTCTGGAACGGTCCTGCCGGTGTTTTCGAGTGTGATGATTTCACTGCTGGCAGCCGTGCCATCGGCGAGGCTATCGCCAAGGCTACTGCCGAGGGAGCCTTCTCACTGATTGGTGGCGGCGACTCTGTGGCTTGCGTCAACAAGTTTGGCCTGGCCGACCAGGTGAGTTATATCTCTACCGGCGGCGGTGCCCTGCTCGAGGCTATCGAGGGGAAGGTGCTTCCCGGTGTGGCAGCCATTAAAGGTGAGTAACCTTTCATGAGGTGTATATCATGTAACCATCAAAGGTGAGTAATACACAATGAGAAAAGTCGCTTTCTTTCTCGTTTCTGCACTTTTGCTCTGCACCAGTTGTACCAAGATCAAGCAGGCGTTCCATTACGGAACAGCAACAGCAGAAGCCATGGAGGAAGATTATAATCAGAAAGGACAGAAATTCATTAACGTGGATTTCTGTTCTCCTGATTCTATGGTAGTCCTTTCCACGGTCTTCCCCGCTGTTGGTGATTTGAGGTCTGCTGGCTCAACCCCGCTGACAGATTCCATTATCGCTTATATAGGCAACTGCTTCGAAGGCTTTGCCGGAGCATACATGCAGACCCATGATCCCCAGAAAGCCATAGAACGTGCAGGTAATGCCAAGTATCGCAGTTTCACAAAGGAAATCAGTGATATGAAGTCTGAACTGGAAGGCGACATCCCTGAATACATGTTTGCTTGGGAATATGAGAACAGTGTTGAGATAGAGTATGACCTGGAGCGTTACGTCACTATCATCAACAAGACATACGAGTATCAGGGCGGTGTCCACGGCATGCCTACCTTTTACGGCACATCATTCGACAAGGCTACAGGAAGAGTCATCGACAAATCCATATTCAAGCACACGGGCTCAGCGTCTTTCATGGCGTTGCTCAAGAAGGAGTTGCTTGACTATTTCCTGAGTGAAGACGACACAGAAGAGGAGAGCGACCTGAGCATGTTTCTGCTGATAGAACCCGAGAACCTGTCGGTCGACGACAGCAATATGCGGCTCACAGACCACAGCATCATTTTCCTGTATCAGCCCTACGAGATTGCGGCATACGCCTACGGCTTCCCTTCGGTGGAACTGTCTTTCCAACAGTTAAAGCCCTATCTTACTGCTGAGGGTCTGCGACTGATTGGAGATGTACGGTGAAGAGTGAAGAGTTCATAGTGCATAGTTCATAGTTCATAGTGCATAGTTCATAGTTATAAAAAAGGATGCCGCACAGTGGTTGAACCCCACAGTGCGGCACTTTTTTTACTTGATTCTTTGTGGAATAAAAAATTATTCGTACCTTTGCACGTCAAAAACAAAAATAGATTTATATTCGGATATGGCAAAGAGATTCGCTGTGCATAACGGCTTGAACCTGAATCAGGTTAACAATGAGATTTTGGAGAGGTGGATGAAGGAGGATATCTTTCATCGCAGCATAGACGAGCGTGAGGGCTGTCCGCAGTTCGTATTCTTCGAGGGGCCTCCCTCTGCTAATGGCCATCCCGGTATTCACCACGTGCTGGCCCGCAGTATCAAGGATACCTTCAACCGCTACAAGACCATGCAGGGCTTCCAGGTGAAGCGCAAGGCGGGCTGGGACACCCACGGTCTGCCCGTGGAACTGGGCGTGGAGAAGGAACTGGGTATCACCAAGGCCGACATTGACAATAAGGAGAGCGAGAAGTATATCTCGACCGAGGACTACAACAGGAAATGCCGCGAGAACGTGATGATGTTCACACAGGAATGGCGTGAACTGACAGAGAAGATGGGCTACTTCGTGGACCTCGACCATCCTTATATCACTTACGACAACAAATATATTGAGACCCTGTGGTGGCTGTTGAAGCAGTTCTACCAGAAGGGCCTGCTCTATAAGGGTTATACCATCCAGCCGTATTCGCCTGCTGCCGGCACGGGTCTTTCTTCTCACGAATTGAATCAGCCCGGTTGCTATCGTGACGTGAAGGATACCACCTGCACAGCGCTGTTTAAGATGAAGAATCCTAAGCCTGAGATGGCTCAGTGGGGCACGCCTTACTTCATGGCCTGGACCACCACGCCTTGGACACTCGCAGCCAACTCCGCACTCTGCGTAGGTCCGAAGATAGACTATGTGGCTTTGGAAACCTATAACCCCTATACCGCAGAGAAGATTACCGTGGTGATGGCTGATGCCCGTGTGCCGGCATACTTCGACACCGCGGCCGAGATTACCGACGGTGGCGAGATGCCAGAATATAAGAAAGGTGAAAAGTTCCTGCCTTACCGTGTGGTGGGTCGCTATAAGGGTACTGACCTCGTAGGTATGGAGTATGAGCAGTTGCTGCCCATGATTAAGCCGATGGGTGATGCCTTCAAGGTAATACCCGGTGATTATGTGACTACTGAGGATGGTGCAGGTATCGTACATATTGCGCCTAACTTCGGTGCCGACGATGCCTTTGTAGCCAAGAAGGCAGGCATCTGTCCTATTGTGCTGATTGACAAGAAAGGCGCTGAGCGTCCGGTGGTTGACCTGCAGGGTAAGTACTTCGTGATTGAGGACCTCGATGCCGACTTCGTAAGTAAGTATGTTGACGTAGAGAAGTGGGGCAAGTATGCCGGTCGCTACGTGAAGAACGCCTACGACGATACGCTTACCGACAAGGACGAGACACTCGACATCAGCATCTGCATGGACCTGAAAGCCGAAGGAAAGGCCTTTAAGATTGAGAAACATGTACATAACTATCCCCACTGCTGGCGTACGGACAAGCCCGTGCTCTACTATCCCCTTGACTCTTGGTTTATCAAGAGTTCGTCGATGAAGGAGCGCATGAGCGAACTGAACAAGACCATTAACTGGCAGCCGGAGTCAACTGGCTCAGGTCGTTTCGGCAACTGGCTCGACAACCTGAACGATTGGAACCTCTCACGTTCTCGTTTCTGGGGCACGCCGCTGCCCATCTGGCGCTCAGAGGACGGTGAGGAGAAATGTATCGGCAGTCTGGAAGAACTCTATAGCGAAATTGAGAAGGCTGTTGCTGCTGGCGTTATGGTAAGCAACCCGCTGAAGGACAAGGGTTTTGTGCCTGGCGATATGTCGCAGGAGAACTACGACAAGATTGACGTGCATCGTCCCTACGTGGATTATATCATGCTGGTCAGCGAGAGCGGCAAGCCCATGAAGCGCGAGAGCGACCTGGTTGATGTGTGGTTCGACTCTGGTTCGATGCCTTACGCCCAGATACACTATCCCTTCGAGAATAAGGAACTGATTGACGAGAAGAAGGCATTCCCCGCCGACTTCATCAACGAGGGTGTGGACCAGACACGAGGCTGGTTCTTCACGCTCCATGCCATTGCTACGATGATCTTCGACTCGGTGGCCTTCAAGAATGTTATTTCTACAGGTCTTGTACTTGATGCCAAGGGCGACAAGATGTCGAAGCACAAGGGTAATGTGGTGAGCCCCTTCGAGATGATTGACAAATACGGTTCTGACGCCGTGCGTTTCTACATGATGACCAACAGCGAGCCTTGGGATAACTTGAAGTTCGACCCCGAGGGTGTGGCAGAGGTGAGCCGTAAGTTCTTCGGCACCTTATATAATACATACTCGCTGTTTGCGATGTATGCCAATGTGGACAATTTCGACCCCGCCACACCGCAGATTCCCGTGGAGCAGCGTCCGGAATTTGACCGCTGGATTCTTTCGTGTCTGAACTCGCTCGTGAAGGGTGTGGAGTCCGAGATGGACGGCTATGACCCCACGCGTGCCGGCCGACTCATCGACAAGTTTGTGGACGAAGACCTCTCGAACTGGTATGTGCGTCTGAACAAGAAGCGCTTCTGGGGCAAGGAGATGGACGACGATAAACTGGCTGCCTACCAGACACTGTATGAGTGCTTGATGACAGTATCAAAACTGTTGGCCCCCTTCGCCCCGTTCTTTGCCGACCGTATCTATACCGATATGGGCGGTGCTCTGGACAGCGTGCACTTAGAAAAGTTCCCTGTGGCCAACCTGTCGCTAGTGAACGCCGATCTGGAGCAGCGCATGGACATTGCCCAGCGCATCACCACCATCGTGCTCGCCCTGCGTCGTAAGGAGAGCATCAAGGTGAAGCAACCGCTGCAGACCCTGATGATTCCGCCGGTGGACGAGGCACAGCGTGCAGCCATCGAGAGCGTGAAGCAGATCTTCCTGCAGGAGGTTAACGTAAAGGATGTGAAATTTGTTGAGGGTCAGGGTGTTCTGGTTAAAAAGGTGAAGTGTAACTTCCGCACGATGGGTAAGAAGTTCGGCAAGATGATGAAGGCTGTAGCCGCTGCCGTTGACGCTCTCTCGCAGGAGCAGATAGCCCTGTTAGAGAACGATGGTACTATCGCTATTAACGTGGACGGTCAAGACCTCATAGTAGAAGTTTCCGATGTAGACATCATCAGCGAGGATATCCCTGGCTGGCTGGTGGGCAACGAAGGCAACCTGACTGTGGCACTCGACATCACGCTGACCGATGAACTGCGCAATGAAGGCATGGCCCGCGAACTGGTGAACCGCATCCAGAACATCCGTAAGAAGAGCGGACTGGAGATTACCGACCGCATCTGTGTGTCTATTGAACCCAACGAGGCAGCCACCAATGCCGTGAAGGCTTTCGGCGACTATATCGCCCGTCAGGTGCTGGCCGACGACATCAGAATGGAGAACAACGACGGTCAGGCCGTTGAATTCGATGACTTTAAACTGAATATCAATATAACTAAATCTTAAGACTTATGGCAGAGAAAACCCGTTACACTGACGAGGAACTTGAGGAGTTCCGTCAGATAATCAATGAGAAACTGGCCCTGGCTAAACGTGACTATGACCAGATGATGGCTGCACTGACAAACCAAGACTCTAACGACGTAGACGACACATCGCCCACCTACAAGGCTCTGGAGGAGGGTAGCGCTACACAGTCTAAGGAAGACTTGATACAGTTTGCTGCACGTCAGCAGAAGTTCATTCAGGGACTCAAGGCTGCGCTGGTGCGTATTGAGAACAAGACATACGGCATTGACCGCATCACGGGAAAACTGATTCCTGCGGAGCGTCTCCGTGCCGTCCCTCATGCTACATTGAGCGTAGAGTCAAAGGAAATGGAGAGGCATAGCAAGTGAGCAGGGCTAAAGAGATTATGACAAGGGGACGACTGGCGGTGATACTGATCATCGCCATCCTCCTTATTGACCAGTTCATCAAGATATGGGTGAAGACCCACATGGAACTGCATGAGAGCATCCGTGTGACCGACTGGTTCTACATCAGTTTCATTGAGAACAACGGCATGGCCTACGGCATGCAGATAGGGTCCAAACTGCTGCTGTCGCTCTTCCGTATCGTGGCCATCGGTGTCCTGGGCTATTATATCTGGCTGCAGGCGCGGCTGAAAGACGTACGCTGGGGATATATCGTCTGCTTATCGATGATACTGGCAGGGGCTGTCGGCAACCTCATCGACTGCTTGTTCTACGGCCTATGCTTCGATGCATCCACCGTGGGCCACGTCAGCCAGTATGTAGGCTTTGGCAACGGCTATGAGTCGTTTCTCTTCGGCCGCGTGGTGGATATGTTCTATTTCCCCCTCATCGTGACTACTTATCCTGAATGGGTGCCGTTCTGGGGTGGCCAGGAATTTATCTTCTTCAGTCCTGTGTTTAATTTCGCCGACTCCAGTATCAGCGTGGGTGTCGTGGCTCTGCTGCTGTTCTATCGTAAGGAGATCAGCAGGATTTCCTTCATTATTGGAGGAAGGACGAAGGAGAAAGGAGTAAGAACAAAGGACGAAGGAGGAAGGACGAATGAGGAAGGAGGAAGAATGAAGGAGGAAGGAGTAAGGACGAAAGGAGATGCAGAGTAATAGATTAGCAATGGTGATGACGGCGGCGTTATGCCTTTGGCTGGTTGCTGCCTGTAAGCCTGGTACACCTTCCGAGTATATCCAGCCCGATGATATGGAGGATATCCTTGTTGACTATCACCTGGCCAGGGCGATGGCCGAGCGTGCTACTACCGATTCCTACGAACAGAAGAACTATATGCAGGCTCTCTATATAGAGGCCGTGATGCAGAAGCATGGTGTGACGAAAGCCGAGTTCGACTCGTCGCTCATTTATTATTTCAGGCGTGCCGACCGTTTCGACGATATGTATGAGCGGGTATCGGAAAGACTCGATGAGCAGGCGCTGGTGCTTGGTGCCTCGGAGCGTGAGATAGGCATGTATTCCACCTTCAATGCCACTGGCGACACCGCCAATATTTGGTCTGACAGGAAGAACCTTGCCATGCTCACCGTCCCGCCATACAACCAATGGGATTTTGAGGTGCCTGTAGACACCACCTTCAGGCAAGGCGACAGTTTCCTGATGCAGTTCATGGCCGACTTTATGTTTGAGGACGGCTCACGCGACGGTGTGATTTTCCTGGCAGTGACCTACGGCAACGACACAACCATCTGTAGGAATACTCATTTCTCCTCGTCAGGATTCCAGCAGTTGCGCCTGAACGCCTTCGACGGCCATGACATCAAGCGCATCCGGGGCTTTTTCTATCTCGGCAACAGCAGCGAGCGTTCAACCACCACGCGCATACTCTTTGTGAACAACATTCAGTTTGTGCGCTTCCATCAGAAGGAGAAAAAGAAAGATGAAAAAGTTGAGGAAAGTAGCGTCAAACAAGATAGCATTGCCCGACGGGCAGATACAGACTCTGTCGGTAGTGGAGATTTGCGACGGGCAGGTGACGGCTCTCTACCCGCTGACTCAGGAACAGCCGTTCACCGAATGGGTAGGCGGATGTCTGAGCCTAAGACGCGATGAGCAGGGCTTGTTGAGATGTTACTATCAAGACAGAATAATAGAATAAAAGAACTAAAAATCTATAAGATTATGAACACAAAAGTACGTTTGGCGGTGATGAACTTCCTGGAGTTCGCCGTCTGGGGAGCCTACCTCACGTGTATGGGCAATTACTTAGGCAGCGCCGGTCTTGGCGAGCAAATCTCATGGTTCTATGCCATTCAGGGTATCGTGTCTATCTTCATGCCCACGTTGATGGGCATCGTGGCCGATAAGTATATGCAGCCGCAGCGGGTGCTGGGACTGTGCCATCTGGCTGCAGGAGCCTTCATGCTGGTTTGTTGGTGGATGGGTGTTCAGGCCGGCTTTGGTCAGGAACTGCCCAACAAGTCGCTCTTTATCGTGATGTACACCTTGAGTGTTGCCTTCTTTATGCCTACCATAGCGCTGGCTAATACCACCGCCTTCTCCATACTGAAGGACAACGGACTGGACACCGTGAAGGATTTCCCGCCTATCCGCGTGCTTGGCACCATTGGCTTTATCGCCACGATGTGGTTTGTCAACTGCGCCGTTTGGGAGGATGGGTCGTTCTCGTTCACCCTGGCCGAGAATGCGCATAAGTTCCAGTACACCTACATGCAGTTCTTCGTGTCCGGCGTGTTGAGTATTGCCCTTTGTGCCTATTGCTTCACGCTGCCCGAATGTAAGTTGAAGAAGCAGGAGGCTGGTCAGCAACGCTCGCTTGTGGAGTCGTTAGGACTGAACGCCTTCAAACTGTTTAAGACCAAGAAGATGGCGTTGTTCTTTATCTTCTCGGCCCTGCTGGGTATGTGTCTGCAGGTGACCAACGGCTATGCAGGGCCGTTTATCACCAGTTTCAAGGGCAATCCGGAGTTTGCTGATACTTTTGCAGCCAACAACGCCACGTTACTGACCAGTATCTCTCAGATCAGTGAGGCCCTGTGCATCCTGATGATACCTTTCTTCCTGAAGCGCTACGGCATCAAGGTGGTGATGCTCATGTCAATGTTTGCGTGGGTGTTCCGCTTCGGCTTCTTCGGCGTTGGTAATCCTGCCATGCCGGGGGTGCTGCTCTTTGTGTTGTCGTGCATCGTCTATGGTGTGGCCTTCGACTTCTTCAATGTGTCTGGCGGTATCTTCGTGGACCAGGAGTGTGCGTCCGATATCAAGGCTTCGGCACAGGGATTGTTTATGATGATGACCAACGGTCTGGGTGCTACCATCGGCACCTTGGCAGCCGGCGAGATTGTGAACCATTTCTGTCAGTGGCAAGACGGTTACCTGCTTGGTGTCGAGGAGTCCGGCTGGCAGACCTGCTGGTTTATCTTCGCCGCCTTCGCTCTGGTGGTGGGTGTCTCCTTCGCCTTGGTGTTCAACCCAGATAGAAACAGGAAATAGTTAACTCTTAACTCTTATCTCTCAACTCTAAACTCTAAACTCTAAACTCTAAACTCTGAACTCTAAACTAATGAGGCGTACACTATTAAGATTCGAGAGACTGCAACAGATTGTTGGTGGTGAGGGCATGGCCGTCATCATCCTCACCGACATGGAGCGTAAGAATGCCGTCTCCGTGGTTTGCGACGAACCTATGTCACAGCAGATACAGATGCGTGTCTCGAATCCCAAATTGTGTAAGAACATGCTGCCAGAGACGCTGCTCTCGTTGCTGACGTCGAGTTATGAGATGATGATTTGCGGACTCTTCGAAGGACAGTATCAGGTGGTGCTGATGGATGACATCGGCAATTTGGTGCGTCTGCGCATGAGTGATGCCGTGCTGTTGAGCCTGATGTCCGACATCCCGCTCTATATTGAGAACGGACTGATGGAAAGACAGTGTTATCCCTACGACGAGAAGGCCGACAGCATTGCCATTCCCATCAACACCATGGATCTGCCCAGGTTGAAGATGGCTATGGAGAAGGCCGTGGAAGATGAGAACTATGAACTGGCTTCGCAACTGCGCGACGAGATAAACCGCCGACATCATTATAAGTAGGCGGTAGCAAACTATTCACTAGCAAAGCGACCTATGAAAGAGATACGGTTCTTCTTTGTGCCCGATGCCGCTACGGTGGCCGAACTGCCTGACGACGAGGCCGTGCATGCCGTCCGCGTGCTGCGCCTTCAGCAGGGCGACGAGATGATGCTGATGGATGGCAATGGCACGTACTATAGGGCCCTGGTGACGCTGGCCACGCAGAAACGATGCCTCTACGATATCATAGAGACAATGCCTCAAGAGCGCCAGTGGCAGGGACATGTCCATCTGGCCATAGCCCCTACGAAGATGATGGACCGGATAGAATGGCTGGCTGAGAAGGCCACTGAGGTAGGCATCGACGAGATGACTTTCCTTGACTGCCAGTTCTCTGAGCGTCGCTCCGTGAAACTGCCGCGAATAGAGAAAATCGTGGTGTCGGCCGTGAAGCAGAGCCGCAAGGCCTATATGCCTGTGCTCAACGATATGACCGATTTCAAGAAGTTTGTGAACTATCACACGACAGGCCGTCGCTATATTGCCCATTGCTATGACGAGATACCGCGTGTCAACCTCTTTGACACCTTGCGTCAGGACGAGGCTGATGAAGATGCGCTGGTGATGATTGGGCCGGAGGGCGACTTCTCTGTCGACGAGGTGCGTATGGCCGTCGATGCCGGCTTCGTGTCCGTTGATTTAGGCAAGAGCCGTCTGCGCACGGAGACCGCCGGCCTCGCAGCAGTGATGATGATGCAGTTGGCGCAAGCGGCAGTGAAAAACAATTAAAGATATGAACAGAAAGAAATACCTATGTAGAATCTGGTGTAAGGTACCGCCGGTACTATTCACTATTCTCTTTTCTCTATTCACTAGCCCCGCAGGGGCGCAAAACGGGGCGCAGACAGACAGTCTGACTATCCGTGATGTGTTCAAGGCCATGCCCGACTCGCTGGTGCCTTATCTTACCACCAACAATCGGCTGGACATGATGGACTTCATGGATGCGAAGATGAAGGCCGTGGTGAAGAATGTGCTGGAGGGTGAGTCGGAGATGGTCTTCCTGTCAGATGACTCCCTGTGTGTGAAGATGAACGAGGCCGTTGTCCTGGAGTTGAAAATGGAAAAGACCGATACCAGCATGGCTGTTTGCATGAAGAAGACCTATAACACAGCAGGACACCAAAAGGAAGTTATTACCCAACGGTTTACTTCCTCTTGGTGTCCTGTTTCTTTGCCTTCCTCGTCGTCCACGCTTTTGCGGCGCGATGAAGAGGTCATGGAAAAGCCTCACTTCTGATTCCTGGGCATCTGCGGCGGCCGCTGTCCGTTGCCGGGGTGCGGTTCGTTGCCCTGTTTCGGCTGTCTGTTACGGTTGAACTTCCTGAACATGTGGCGATGGAATTTGTCCTCCGCCTTCAGGATGCTGTAGACCTTTGATGCCGGCAGGAACTCCAGGAACCGCTCATGATAAGTTTTCTGTATGCGTTTCATCTCCAGTTCTGTCTCGTCACGTTCGCGAACAGCCTTCAGACATGATGCCTCGTCTTGCGGCATGAGGTTGCCCAGGTTGCGCTGGCGCTCGAACAAGGCTCGCTGCTTGGACTGCATCTCATGGTAGACGGGGAAGAATTTTACCACCTCCTGCGTCGACAGTTTAGCCTCTTCGGTGATGAATTTCTGCAGTTCGGCATCGAACTTCTCCGGTGAGAATTTCTGCTCTTCCTGTGCACTGACGGTCAGTGCAGCCATGAGCACGATGATGATAGAATAAACCTTTCTCATAACTCCTTGTTTAAATATCAGCCAAGAGGCTGGCGTAGATGTCTTCATTGTCGAGCATGGCATAGTCGGCAGCCTCATCAATAAAGTCATCGTTGTATTCCATCGATATCTGAGGGATATTGCTCTGCAGCGTGTCGGCAGTCTGCTTGTCAAGGTTCTGATATACGGTGACGCCGAACATTGCCAGACAGATACAGGCGGCAGCATAGAGTAGGGGCCTGAGATACCTGATGACAGCCGACTTCTTAGGCTCCTGTGCCGACAGTCTCTGCTGTTCTTGCATCTCCTGTGCAGGCAGTTTCTGCATCACCTGTGCCGTCAGTTGCTCAAAATATCCTTCCGGCACGGTGAACGGGTTTCTGTTGCCCATTTTGCTTCTGATATAATCTTCCTCGTTGAACATAGTTTTGTTGTTTTTTATGATTGACGTAAGGTTGCTTCAAAGGTTTAATCGAAGCGTTTAAAAAACTCTGTGATTTTTTTCACGGCGATATGATAAGAGGCTTTCAGTGCACCTTCCGAGGTGCCGAGGGTCTTGCTGATATCGCTGTATTTCATGTCGTCGTAGTAGCGCAGCAGGAACACGGTGCGCTGCACATCGGGCAGGCTGGCGATGGCTTCCTGCAGTTGGGCCTCTGCCTGGCTGCCGTCAAAATAGTCGTCGGCCATCAGTTGGTTGGCTATGCCCGTGTCAATATCGTCGGCACTTACTGCCGGCCGGCTCTTCTGTCTGCGGATGAAGTCCAGTGCCTCGTTGATGGCGATGCGTGTGAGCCAGGTGATAATCTTTGAGTCGCCATGGAAACTGTCTATCGATGTCCATGCCTTCAGGAGTGCGTTCTGCAGGATGTCGTTGCTGTCCTCGTGGGTGAGCACGATGCGCCGCACCTGCCAGTACAGTTTCTCACTGTATTGGCCTACCATCATCTCGAAGCCCCTGGTGCGTGTCTTCGGGTCTTTGATGAGGGCTTTCAACTGTTCGTCGTCATAGCAGGCTTTCATGTGCTCTTAGTGTTTTTGACGCGTTATAGCAGATATGGTTTAATATGGCGGTATATCTGTATGTCGTATTCATAGCGGTCGGGCCATGTCTCCATCTCTCCTGTCTCCGGGTTGGGGTATAGCGTGTAGTAGTCTATGGTCAGTGGCACGGTGGGGCTGACGTTTGTCGACTGTATGAGTCTTACGGGCTCGCTGTTGCCTTCTTTTTCGCGCTCTTCAAGATACTGCTTGCCTTTGTCGCTCTCTGGCTTCATGTCGATGGAGAGGCGTATTTTGTCGAGCAGCCATTCGTCGGGATTGTCGAGGAGGAACAGGGTCAGGTAGAAAGGCTTTTCCACGCGCACGCAGCCGTGGGAGATGGTGCGCCGCTCATAGTTGAAGGCTTTCCTGTTGTTGGTGTCGTGCAGATAGACATCAAACTGGTTGTTGAACCTGAAGATCAGCCTGCCCAGCGAGTTGCCCTTGCCGCTGTGCTGGGCCACGCGATAGGCTCCGCTGCGCAGTTGTTCGCGGGTGATATGCCTCGGGTCAATGGTGTCGCCGGAGGCACGGTGTACGATGAAGTAGTTGTTGCGTGCGAAGTAGGTGGAGTCGCCTGCATGGGGGCTGACCTCATCGCGCAGGATAGTGCCAGGTATGTTCCATTCCGGGTTCACCTGTATGAGGCGTATGTTGCTTGCCAGGAGTGGTGTCTTCGTCTTCCAGGCACCGCAGCAGATCTTCATGGCGAAGGTGCTGTCGGGGCCTATCGCCCAGAGTGTCTGCGAAGGGATGTTGACAAAGACATGGCGTTCGCCGGGTTTGATGCACTGTGTGTGTCGCCAGCGCAGCCGTTCCATGTTACAGAGTATGCGCTTCCGTCCGTCGGGCGTGGAGTCGGTCGTCAGGCGTTGTTTCAACAGCCGGTAGACGGGATGCGTGGATTCTGTGGTTTCCAGATAGTCGGTCGGCTGGCTGTCGCGGGCATGCTGCAGAGCCTCTTTCACAAAGTCTTTCGACGGCTGCTCCAGGTCGATGTCGTAGACCTGGCGGTAGCCGCCTTCGTTCCTCGCGTCCAGTCGGTTCAACACCTTGTGCGGGTTCATGAAGCCGTAGCGCTGCCCCAGGGCATAGCGTATATAGGCCTTGCTGAGGTATAGTTCTAGCGTGGCCATGCTTCTGCCTGCGCTGGTGGCGGCAGAGTCGAAGTCCAAGTGCTCGAAGTGGCGGGCCTCTTCTTTGATGGCATCGGTGAAGAAAGCCTGTGGCGACAGGCCTGTCTCTGAGGCTTTCTGCTCCAGGTAGCGGGCCAGTTCGTCGGCCTTGTCCGTAAAGGCGTTGTCGGCATCCACCCACACCCATTCGCCACCTTCTTTATAATAGCGGTCAACCATCAGGTCGGCCTGTAGGCTGTCGTTATGATTGGAAACAAAAAGCCCAAGATGCCGTTTGGCATCCTGAGCACTGTCTGTCAATAATTGTCTGCGCAGATCTGATGTCCGATCTGCTTCCGTGTTTGCCTTGAAGTGTGTGCAGGCGGTTGCTATGAGCGTAAATACGACGGCTGAAGCAATTCGCGTTATCAGCGTATGGTAACCTTGCGCACTGTCTTGCCTATTTTCAGAATATAGCATCCTTTTGGCAGATTAAGTTCAATACGCTGCGACGGCCCTTCTATTTTATAGGAAGCGACTGCCCTGCCCGTGAGCGACACTACTTCGAGAACCAGGCCGTTGCCGCCTTGCACTGTGACGGCACCCTTATCAAAATTTATGGTCGGAGCGGCTTCGTCTATCTGTTCTGCCACACCCATTTCCACAGCCATCGTCATGGCCTGTGCGGGTATGGAGAGCGTCAGGATGGCCGCTGTCGCCATCATTATCAGTTTCTTTTGCATTTGCTTTTTTCTTTTTATTTGGCGCAAAGATAATAAAAAGATTTCAAACAACCAAATTTTTTTGCAATAAATAATCTATTTACACGTCAAAAACCTGCATTTCGTTCGTCAGGAAGGTGTTTTCGAATATCTCGCGGGCCTGGTCAAGGAGTATCTGCTCGTCGGTATAGCGTGCGCTGAAGTGCCCCAGGAGCAGTTTGCCCACCTTCGCATCGCGGGCCACGGTGGCAGCCTGACGTGCCGTGGAGTGGTAGTATTTCTCGGCGCCGTCTTGCTTGTCGTCGGCGTAGGTGCTCTCGTGATAGAGGGTGTCTATGCCCTGTATCATCTTATGAAGGCCGGGCATATAGCGGGTGTCCGAGCAATAGGCGTAGGCGCGGGGCTTGTCGGCAGGCGTCACCAGTTGCTCGTGGGGTATCACGGTGCCGTCGTCCAGCGTATAGCCTTGCCCCGCCTTGATGTTGTTGATCTGTGAGACGGGGATGCCATACATGTCGATCATCTCGCGGCGGATATGGGGCAGGGTGGGCTTTTCGCGAAACAGGAAGCCGGCGCATGGCATGCGGTGGTCCAGGGGTATGGACTCCACGCTGACCGAGTGGTCTTCGAAGATGACCTGCTGCCGGCGGGTGTCTATGGGGTGAAACTCCACTTGATAGCCCATGTCATAGTTGAAGAAGAGGTCGAGTTGTGCCTGTAGCATGGGCTCCAGTGGTGCTGGCGCGTGGACATGTAGCGTGGCATGCCTGCCCAGCAGTGCGAAGGTGGAGATCATGCCTATGATGCCGAAGCAGTGGTCGCCGTGCAGGTGTGAGATGAAGACATGTCCGAGTTTCTCGAACGACAGTCTGGAGCGTCGCAACTGCAGTTGTGCCCCCTCGCCGCAGTCAACCATGAATAGTTTGCCGCGGCACTCTACGACCTGCATCGACGGCATGTGGCGTGTGGTGGGCAGTGCGCTGCCACACCCCAGGATATGCAGACGAAAAGGTTCCATCGTTTTTCTCAGCGGTTACATGTTGTATTCATCGTCGAGCCCTTCGTCAATGATGATGCCCTTCAGGTCGTCCTCGGTATATTCCTCGCCGTGGGGATGGCCGTATTCCAGCACCTCGTTCTCTTCGTCGTTCGACCTCAGCACGAGCGAGTCGGCGGTCAGTTTCACGAGGTCGAAGTCCTGATACTCTTCCATGTCGATGCCGTCTTCGCGTGTTGCCACCACTTGCAACTTCCCGTTGAAGATACGCCATGACTTGTAGACGATGGTGCTCTGGTCAATGCTCTCGGCCGCGCCGCCTCTCATGATGCGTATGCCCATCTCGTTGCTGCCGTCCAGCGGGTTGGGCATCACCCAGTCGCCGTTGAGCATCGACTTGTTGATGACGAGTACAGCCTGTGTGGTGTCGGCATTGGCAATGACGGCTATCTCGTCGCCGACGGCATAGCCGCCAAACACCTTGTTCTTCTCCCGTGCACGTGCGGTGCTGATGCTGATGGTATCACCGGCATCGGTGATAATCTGCAGGGTGTTCATGGCCGACCCCTCGGCACAGAAGCCGTAGATGGTGGTGTCGCGCAGCACGTACGACATCTGGTCCTCGTCACTGCTCATCTGGGGTTGCTGGCTGCCGTTCTTGCAGGCTGTCATCAAGGCCGCTGCAACCATCACTGAAAATAAACATTTCTTCATAGTCTATATTATCACGAATTAGAGAATAAGAGAATTATATCTTCACCATAACTGTTGATAATTGTTATTCCTCGCTGGCAAAGTGCCGCTTCGCCTCGTTCCACAGGGCGTCCATCTCTTCGAGGGTCATCTCCGTGAGCGGCTTTCCCGCACGTATGCTGTGCTCCTCAATATAGTTGAAGCGTCTGATAAACTTCTGGTTGGTGCGCTCCAGTGCATTGTCGGGGTTCAGGTGATAGAGACGGGCGGCATTGATTACCGAGAAGAGGAAGTCGCCCAGTTCGTCGGTAGAGCGCTCCTTGTCCTCTTTCTGCAGTTCGGCCTCCAGTTCGGCGAGTTCCTCGTGCACTTTCTCCCACACATCCTCACGTCTCTGCCAGTCGAAGCCCACGTTGCGGGCCTTGTCCTGTATGCGGTAGGCCTTGATGAGCGAAGGTAGGGCTGAGGGCACACCGGAGAGCACCGTCTTGTTGCCGTCTTTCTCCTTCAGTTTTATCTGCTCCCAGTTTTTCAGCACGTCGCTGCTGGTCTCCGCTGTCGAGTATTCGTCGGTGGTCTGGTCGTCGGCAGGCACGTAGGGTAGGGGCTTGGGGTCTGCTGCTCCTACCTGGCTGTGGTGATACACATGCGGGTGTCGGAAGATGAGTTTGTCGGTCTCTGTGTTCAGCACGTCGGCAATGTCAAACTGTCCTTTCTCGCGGGCAATCATCGCATAGAAGCAGGTATGCATCAGCACGTCGCCCAGTTCTTTCTTAATGTCCTGGATGTCGTCCTTGATGATGGCGTCGCACAGTTCAAACGTCTCCTCTATGGTGTTGGGGCGCAGGCTCTCGTTGGTCTGTTTCTTGTCCCAGGGGCATTTCTCTCGCAGTTGGTCGAGCACGTCGAGCAGCCGTGCGAAGGCTTTCATTTGTTCTTCTCTTGTATGCATCTTTTCTTATTGAAGACTGTTGTTTGCTTACCAATTCTGTTGCAAAGGTATGAAATAAAAAACAAACCGCCAAAAATTGCGGCATAATTTTCCGGCCTGCAGTTCAAACGGACCTATTTACGTCGCGAACTAGGTCAGTATAATCCCTTTTGGAACGCTACGCGTCTTATCAAAAACAAATAAAAACAAAAAAAACAAATAAAAACAATATTGAGTCTATTTTAAAGTAGACTTAATATTCTATTCTCGCACCCCGTACCCCGGAACGGCGCACCTGGAACTCAATGCTAAGAAAGATGGTTTTTATTTGTTTTTTTTGTTTTTATTTGTTTTTTAAAAGACCGCTTGCGGTTATAAATCCCGACCGAGTTCGACTTTTGGAGTCTGTTTCCAATCGCAGGCGGAAAATCGGTCATAATAGTTGAACAGGTTGGAAAAATCGGTCAAAACAGTTGAGACAGTCCCAGGCATACCAGCACGCCATAGACAAAGATGTTGCGTGCCGTCTCTCCAAGGCATGCGTTCAGTTCCCTACCCTTCCAGATGCGCCTCATCTTCAGGAAAGTCACGACATGAAGCAGCAAATAGAGGAAAGGCAAGCCGAACGCCCACCACCTGCCGTTCAAGCCAAAGACCACACCCGAGAGACAGGCCGCGATGCCCACACCCAGATAGACGGCCAGCGTGGCTTTCTCGCCAATGCGTACCACGAGCGTGTTCTTCCCTGCCGCCCTGTCGGTGTCGCGGTCGCGGAAGTTGTTCACCAGCAGCAGGGCATCGATAACCAGGCCGCAGGCCAGCGAGGCTATGAGCACCTCCATGGTGACGGTATGCAACTGCACGTAATAGGTGATGCATACTGGCACCAGGCCGAAAAACACCAATACCAGCACATCGCCCAGGCCCATATAGGAAAGGTGTGTGGTGTAAAGGAAACAGAACACCACGCAGCACACACCGACAAGCAGCATCTCCAGCCCCCCAAACCATACCAGCGGCAGCCCCACCAAACAGGCCAGGCAGGTGGTCAGCGCTATGGCCTGCTTCATACGCTCGATGCTCACCCACCCTTGCGTACAGGCACGCTCAGGCCCCAGCCGCGTCTCGCGGTCATCGGTACCCTTGGCATAGTCTACGAAGTCGTTGATCAGGTTGGCATCTATCTGCATGATGAATGCGAAGAGCAGGCACAGCACAGCGGCCACCCATGAAAAGGGATGCCCGATATAGCCTGCCGCATCCTTCCAGGCCAGCGACAGTCCTATGGCAACAGGCACGGCCGCCCCCGTCAGCGTTTTGGGCCTTGAAGCCAGCATCCAAGCCCTCAAAGAATCCTTTTTTACGTCCATAACACATTTTTTTTCGAAAATATTTGCAAAAGTAAATAATTTATCGTAATTTTGCAAAACAAACAAGGAAAAAATGATAAAGAACACTGCCAGTCTTGACTTAGTAGAATTTATTGAGACACAAATATTGCCTCAGTATGCCAACTTCGACAGTGCGCACAACCTGGTACACGTCACACGTGTCATCAAACGTGCCATGGAACTGGCGAGGCAGACAGGAGCCGATATGAACATGGTGTACACTATCGCGGCCTATCACGATCTTGGCATGGCAGGGCCAAGGGCCGTGCACCATATCACTGGCGGAAAGATACTGGCCACAGACGCCAGGCTGAAACGGTGGTTTTCAGCCGAACAGATCAACATCATGAAAGAGGCCGTAGAAGACCACAGGGCATCGGCATCAAGGGCACCGCGCAGCCTCTACGGAAAGATAGTGGCCGAGGCCGACCGCGACATAGTGCCGGAGGTGGTGTTCCAGCGTACCATACAATATGGCTTGGCCAACTATCCCGACATGGACAAGGAGCAGCACTGGCAGCGCTTCAAGGAGCACATGGACCGCAAATACTCGTCTGAAGGCTACATACGCCTCTGGATACCAGGATCGCCCAACGAAGAGAAACTGAAGGAACTGCGCCGCATCATTGCCGACGAGCACCTGCTCCGCCAGCACTTCGACCACTTGTACCAGCAAGAGTCCGTGGCCAGCGGTTTCCCCGCTGGCAAAGCATAAGAACAATTAATAACGAAGCGGCATGCTTCAGGTTAATGGGATCTGCCTGACAGTGTCGTAAAATAAAAAACCACAGACCCCACTATGACTATTATGAGAAAGATTTCTTATCTGTTTGCAAGTTTGCTGTTCGCAGCAGGAACAACCGTGTTCACGGCCTGTACAAAAGACGACTGCTCGTGCGACGACGACAGTACGCTCGTAGCAGGCATCCCTTCCGACAAGGACGCAACGCCTAACCCTGTTGTAGACCAAGACGACATCAACACCGTGCTGCCAAACCTCAACTACACCGTCACCACAGAGAGCGGCCATTCCGTTATCCGTCTTGACTTCACCGGCGTGCGCGATCCTTACACCAAAGACTGGCTGAGACTCTATGGCACAGATTCCAACAAGCAGAACATCTGGATCTCCATCGACAACATTGCCAAGGGCTTCACCGTTGTCAACACCATCGATGAGGGCGGACAGAAAAAGTCGGCCGTAGACCTGGTGTTCCTCGTCGACAACTCCAGCAGTATGTCGGAAGAGGCCAACCGTATCTATAACGACATCGTGGAGTGGGCAGACGAACTGTCGCGTACCCTCGACATCCGTTTCGGCTGCATTGGCTACGGCGGCTTCGTCAGCGGTGCCATCAACCTCACCACTGCCACTCAACTGAGAAGTTGGCTGGAGGCAAAGGACTGGATGACCAATGTTGACGGCATCTGGCGCACCAGAGGTTTCGTCGGTTCTGATGCAGAAAGACTCTATCAGGCCTCTCTGAGCGGCTACCGCGTAGTAGGCAGCAGTTATGTCTACACTGGCATCTATCATCCGGATGCTTCTGAGTGCGGTGTTGTAGGTCTGCGCTTTGCCAACGACCTGTTCAGTTGGCGTAGCGGTGCCAACAGGGTGTATGTCAACATCACCGACGAGCCCAACCAGCCCAACGGCAACAGTGATTACAGCACACAGTGGGTTAAGCAGTATTGGACTGCCACACAGGGCACCATCCACACTGTCTATACGCAGAGATCATCGTGGGCTGAAACCTACATGAACTATGTTGACAATGACTATCCTTGGGACCTCTCCCTCTACACCGACGGCACCATGCTCTTCACCAACAGCAACTTCAGGGACAACGACGGCAACGACATCAGACTGAGCGACCTGCCCGTGAGCGGTGCTTTGCAGAACTCTTACATCATCCGCTTCACCAACGTAGAGTCCCTGTTCGACAACCAGTATCATCAGGTTCACATCACTGTGAGGTCCAACAGTGCTAATGGTGAGATTATCGCCGACAAGACCTTCAGCGTTTTGTTCACCAAGTAATCTGACTCAACTTTCGCTAGTTGAGTAAGATCCCTACCGCAAGCGGTCTTACAAAAAACAAATAAAAACAAAAAAAACAAATAAAAAACCACCCCTAAGTAAAATATAATTGAAGTTGAAGATTGAAAATCTATTTTGGTGTTTTTATTTGTTTTTTTTGTTTTTATTTGTTTTTGATAAGACGCGTAGCGTTCCAAGAACTTAAGAACTGAATAAAGCAGGTTAAGGTGCGAAACTTGAATTACTTATTTTAAAAGATGACAAACAAAGAATTAATGCGACGCGCCATAGAACTCTCAAAGCAGAGCGTAAGAAATGGCGGAGGCCCCTTCGGCGCCGTGATAGCACGCAACGGCGAGATTGTTGCCGAAGGCTCCAATTGCGTCACCATCGACTGCGACCCTACGGCCCATGCCGAGGTGTCAACCATCCGCAAGGCCTGCAAGGCGCTGAACACCTTCGACCTCAGTGGCTGCGAGATATTCACCTCCTGCGAGCCATGCCCCATGTGCTTCGGAGCCATCTACTGGGCACATCTTGACAAGATCTACATGGGCAACGACCGCAAGGATGCCGCCAGGATAGGCTTCGACGACGATTTTATCTATCAGGAGATAGCCCTTCCCGCCGACAAACGCAAGAAGCCCTCTGAAATACTCCTGCGCGAAGAAGCACTCGAGGCCTTCAAGATGTGGGACGAGAAGGAAGACAAGACAGAGTATTAACCTTGACATCGACAACGATGGCCAATCAAGAAATACGTAAGCATAGGTTTTTAGAATATCTGGGACTCATCGTCATGATGCTGGCACTGGTCAGGTGCGCTTTTCCAGGCATTGCCACGCCAACCTCTGTGGCCAACAACGATGAATCGACAGCACATGAACTCACCAAGGCACCTTCAACAGCACAACACTATCTGGCAGACGGTGAACGGCCACATAGGATTATGAGCGTGCCCAGTTACCAGAAGGCTTTTCCCGACAGCAACAGCGTGCAACTGACTGCTGCCAACCGATGGGGAGTGAAGCCAGTGAAAAACCGCCAGGATGCCGAGAGCCGAATGAACGAACTGGTGTACATAGGCTGTTCACCTTATTATATTATAGACCCCCTGTACACCAGCATACCCTATCTGGTGCCGCGTGCCGCCATCCTGCTACAGGACATCGGACAGGCTTTCTTCGACAGCCTCCAGGTAAAAGGCGTGCCCCTGCACCGCTTCATCGTGACCAGCGTACTGCGCACAGAGGAGGATGTGGCTAAACTGCGACGCTACAATGGCAACGCCACAGAAAACTCGTGCCACCTGTATGGCACGACGGTAGACATCTGCTATAACCGCTATAAGACGGTGGAAGACCCTGACGGCCCCCACCGCCGCGAGGTGCGCAACGACTCGCTGAAATTCATCCTGAGCGAGGTGCTCAACGACATGCGCCGCCAAAACCGCTGCTATATCAAATACGAGGTGAAGCAGGGCTGTTTCCACATGACGGTACGTTGAAGGTTGAAGGTAAATCAGCCATGCGGCATACTGATATGTTTTCGCTGCAAACTCGGTCTGTTTCATCCCTTTTGGAACGCTGCGCGTCTAATCAAAAACAAATAAAAACAAAAAAAACAAATAAAAACCGCCTTTCTTAGCACGTGTTTCGGAGGTACGGGGGTACGAGGGTGCCAGGATAGAAAATGTTTTTATTTGTTTTTTTTGTTTTTATTTGTTTTTTGAAAGACCGCTTGCGGTTAGAAAACCAGACCGGGTTAGCGGCATATTTAGGTTCATTTCAGACCACTGAGCAGTTACAAGCGAAAGGAAAAAAGTAAAAAAAACAAAAATAGACGCCTCTTCCTTTACTTTTTTACCCTTTTATCTTTTTACTTTTAATTATTTTTTGTACCTTTGTACGCTGATTGCAAAAAGGCAAAAACGCGCCAGCGGGCCTTAAAACAGCCTTCAGCGCATTTTTCTGCTTTTTCCCCTGAGTCAGGGGAATGGGGTCTGAACAAGCGCAGACTCCTTGAGTAAAAAGGAATAATAGTTTATAAACTGGGAATGACAACGCTTGTTCAGACCCCATCCCCCTGACTTAGGGGGCTAAAGAGATGGATCAGACGTTCGACAACGACAGAATTTTGAAGATTAACATCGAGGAAGAGATGAAATCGTCGTACATCGACTATTCGATGTCGGTGATTGTGGCCCGTGCCCTCCCTGATGTTCGTGATGGATTTAAACCCGTACATCGCCGTATTCTATATGGTATGATGGGCATCGGCAACACCAGCGACAAGCCGCATAAGAAGTGTGCACGCGTAGTGGGTGAGGTGCTTGGTAAGTACCACCCCCACGGCGACTCCTCAGTATATGGTGCCCTGGTGCGCATGGGACAGGAGTGGAACATGCGCTACATGCTCGTAGACGGACAGGGAAACTTCGGCAGTGTTGACGGCGACTCGCCTGCTGCCATGCGTTACACGGAGTGCCGCCTCTCGAAGATGGGCGAGCATATCATGGACGACCTGGAGAAGGACACCGTGGATATGGACCCCAACTTCGACAACACACTGGTGGAGCCCAGCGTCATGCCAACGAAGGTGCCCAACCTGCTGGTGAACGGCGGCAACGGCATTGCCGTAGGTATGGCTACAAACATGCCTACACACAACCTGGGCGAGGTGATAGACGGCTGCTGCGCCTTCATCGACAATCCAGAGATAGACTGCGAGGGGCTGATGAAGTATATCCCAGGCCCCGACTTCCCCACAGGAGCCTATATCTACGGCTTGCAGGGCGTGAGGGATGCCTACGAGACTGGCCGCGGACGCATCGTGATGCGTGCCAAGGC
Organism: Prevotella sp.; assembly: GCA_017455845.1. GTDB lineage: Bacteria > Bacteroidota > Bacteroidia > Bacteroidales > Bacteroidaceae > Prevotella. The sequence continues at coordinate 27,898 of JAFSYY010000116.1, forward strand.
AGAGATAGAGAGCGGCGATACGCATGATAAGATTGTGGTTACTGAGATTCCCTACGGCGTGAACAAGGCCGACCTGGTGACCTATATCGCCGACCTGGCCACGCAACACAAGATTGAGGGCATCTCGAACGTCAACGATGAGTCGGGTCGTCAGGGCATGCGCATCGTGGTCGACGTGAAGCGCGATGCCAACGCCAACGTGATCCTGAACAAACTGTTCAAGATGACGGCCCTGCAGAGTTCGTTCTCAGTGAATAATATCGCACTGGTGCCCATCAAGACCGGCGACGGCACACGCCTGCGCCCGCGTCTGCTGTCGCTGCGCGAGTGCATCCGCTACTTCATTGACCATCGCCATGAGGTGACCATCCGACGCACACAGTACGACCTGAAGAAGGCACAGGAGCGTGCTCACATCCTGGAGGGATTGATCATCGCCGTGAACAATATCGACGAGGTGGTGCACATCATCAGACAGTCGGCCACACCTGCCGATGCCCAGCGCAATCTGGAAAAACGCTTCGAACTGGACGAGTTGCAGTCGAAAGCCATCGTAGACATGCGCCTGAGCCAGTTGACAGGCCTGCGCGTAGACCAACTGCACCAGGAGTACGACGACCTGATGAAACTCATTGCCGACCTGGAGGAAATCCTGAACAACCCCGAGCGATGCAAGGAGGTGATGAAGCAGGACCTGCTGGAGGTGAAGGAGAAATACGGCGACGAGCGCAAGACGGAGATCATACCCTTCGACCATGAGTTCAATGCCGAAGACTTCTATCCCGACGACCCCGTGGTCATCACCATCAGCCACATGGGCTATATCAAGCGCACGCCACTCTCTGAGTTCCATGCACAGAGCCGTGGCGGACTGGGAGCCAAGGGTGCCCGCCATCGTGACAACGACTTCACAGAGTATATCTATCCCGCCACGATGCACAACACACTGCTCTTCTTCACCCAGAAGGGACGCTGCTACTGGCAGAAGTGCTACGAGATACCTGAGGGCGACCGCAACTCAAAGGGCCGCGCCATACAGAATATGCTCAACATCGAGCCCGACGACTCTATCAATGCCGTATTGCGCATCAAGAACTTCGGCGACGACGACTTCCTCAAGTCACACTACGTGATGTTTGCCACCAAGCAGGGTATCATCAAGAAGACCTGCCTGTATGACTATAGAAACGTGCGGGCAGCAGGTGTACGTGCCATCAACATCAACGAGGGCGACGAGGTGGTAGGTGTACGCCTGACCAACGGCAAGAACGAGATCCTGCTGGCCAACCGCAACGGTCGTGCCGTGCGCTTCAACGAGAGCCAGGTACGCACCATGGGCCGCGTGTCTACAGGTGTCATCGGCATGCGACTCGACGGCGGCGACGACGAGGTGGTCGGCATGGTATGCGTCAACGACCCGCAGACGGAGACCATCATGGTGGTCAGCGAGAACGGCTATGGCAAGCGCACAGATATTGAAGACTATCGAAAGACCGCCAGAGGTGCCAAAGGCGTGAAGACGCTGGCTATCACTGAGAAGACAGGACGGCTGGTGGCCATCAAGGTGGTGACCGACGAGAACGACCTGATGATCATCAACAAGAGCGGCATACTCATCCGACTGAATGTCAGCGAGGTGCGCGTCATGGGACGTGCCACGCAGGGCGTGCGCCTGATCAACCTCACGAAGAAAAACGACACCATTGCCAGCGTATGCAAGGTGCAGAAGGCTACAGAGGAAGAACTGGCCGAAAACCAAGACATAATAGAGAATCCTGTCAGTCAAGACAATTCAGAAGTAGAAACTAACGACTTCTAACCCCGAAGGCCGATAACTCCTTCTAACTACTAAAGTTGAGCGAATGCGAAACTTAAATAGAATAACTGTTTAACTAATTATAAAAACGATTATGAAAAAAATGATGATGATGGCTCTGATGGCAGCCGCTGCCACCACTGCTTTTGCCCAGGAAGACCTGGTAAAAGAAGCCAAGAAACTCTTTGGCAAACAAGATTTCGACGGTGCAGCAAAGGTGCTGGCTCCTGCCCTTACCTCTGATGCAACGCTCGACAAAGCCGCTGCATGGAACCTGCAGGTAGACATCATGGCTGGAAAGTTCTCCGCTATCCAGGCCGTTAACCTTGAGAACCAGATGAAACAGAAGAGCGAGGCTTACGACACCCTCGGCATGAACAACGCTGCCTACGAGGCCGTGAAGGCTGCCATCAAGTGCGACGAATACGACCGTCAGCCTAACGAGAAAGGAAAAATAAAAATCAAGTATCGTAACGATAACCAGCAGCGTATTCAGAACTTACGACTGAACCTCATCAATGCTGGCCTCTTTGACTATAACCACAAGAACCTGGACGGCGCACTGGAAAAGTGGATGCTCTATCTCGACAGCCCCACCAGCGAACTGTTTACAGGCTTCCCCGCTGTGGCCGACCTCTCGCAGGACCAGTATCGCTCTGAGATTGCCTATTATGCCGGCTTGGTGGCCTACCAGAAGAAAGACTACGTCACAGCCGTGAAATATGCCACCATGGCCGCCCAGGACCCTGCCAAGCAGGCCGAGGCCAACGAGATTATGCTCTTCTCGAAAAAGGAAACCCTGAAAAATGCTTCCGACTCCCTGGAGTATGTAAACATGCTGAAGGACCTGCGTAAAGCCAACCCCGACGAAGAGCGCTATTTCAACCTGCTGATGGACTACTACACGCGCTCTAACGACCAGAAGGCACTGGCTCAGTGGGCCGACGAGGAGATAGCACTCAACAGCGAAAACAAAATGGCATGGGCACTGAAGGGAGAAGTGCAGATGAACAACCGCGAATGGGACGCTGCCGTAGAGTCCTACAAGAAGGCTATCGAGGTTGACCCCAACTTCATACAGTGTATCTTCAATGCAGGCGTATGCCTCAACGGAAAGGCTATTGACCTGAAGGACAAACTGGCCGACAAAAACACGGGCGGACTGACCAAGGAGAACGCAGACAAAGTGAAGGCCATACTGGGCGAAGCCAAGGTGTTCCTGGAGCGCTCACAGGAACTCGACCCCAACCGCGAAAAGGTCAACTGGGCTTATCCCCTCTATCAAATCTACTACTCTATAGGCGACAAGGCCAAGAGCGATGAAATGGAGAAACTCGTGAATGGAGGCAACTAAAAGAGAACACTTTAAATCTGAAGAATGAAGCAACTCCTAACGACCCTGCTTCTTTTACTGATGATAACACCGTGCCTGACCCTTGCTCAAAAAAAAGAGTTGAGTCAGGCACGGTCTTCTATCAAAAACGGCAAATATGCCGAGGCAGAAAAAACAGTCACCACACTGCTCAAAGACTCGGTCAACCGCCAGAACAAACGTGTCTGGCTGGCATACTATGACGCCGTGCGCGGGCAATACGAGCAGGGCAATGAGAAACTATATCTGAAACAACAATATGATACGGCCACCTTTTTTGCCAAGGTGCGCCAGATGCTCAGCATTGCAGAGACACTCGACAGCCTGGCACCAGAGTATCGCAAGAAACATGCTGCCGAGCAACATAACTTCAGGCCGAATCTGTTTAACGGCGGCTCATACATGCTCAGGAAAGGAAAGTGGGCAGAGGCCTTCGATTACTATGAGGCCTATATCGACTGCGCACGCCAGCCCCTCTTCGAAGCCTATCACTATGACTCACTGGACACACGACTGCCAGAGGCTGCCTACTGGGCTACCTATTGCGGCTATAAGCAACAGGATGCAGTGCTGACGCTGCGACACCGCCATCTGGCATTGAAAGACACGGCCAAGGCCGATTTCACACTTCAGTTCATGGCCGAGGCACGCAAGTGGCTGCACGACGACGAACTCTATATGGAGACACTGGAAGAGGGATTCCGCCGTTTCCCACTCTTCCCCTATTTCTTCCCACGACTGATGGATGCATACACCAGTCAGGGACAATACGACAAGGCACTGGCGCTGGCCGACAGTGCACTGGCTGTGAACGACAGCAGCGAACTATTTCTGTTTGCCAAGTCCACAACGCTGCTGCGCATGGAACGCTATGCAGAAAGCATCAGGTACAGCGAACAACTGACAAAGAAAAACCCCAATATGGCCGAACCCTATTTCAATGCAGGGACGGCATACGTCAATATAGCCGCACGACTGGATGAACGCCGCTATAAGAAACAGATGAGACAGGCCTACCAGAAGGCATTGCCATATATGGAAAACTATCGACGCCTGATGCCAAAGGAACAGAAGAAATGGGCACCCGTGCTCTATCGCATCTACCTGAACCTGAACATGGGCAAGCAGTTCGACGAAATAGACAAACTCTTGAAGAAGTGAAAAATATTTGTATCGTGGCGGGCGCACGCCCCAACTTCGTGAAGGTGGCACCACTGATTCGTGCCATAGAAAAAGCCGAGGGTACTGAATATGAACTGGTATATACAGGTTGTGAGAATGACCCTACGCTGGAGCCATCGCTCTTCGACGACCTGCAGATGCCACGGCCGTCAGTCTTCTTTGGCGTCGACAGCATCAGCCTGAATGAGATTACCAGCAGGGTGATGGCGCATTTTGACGACTACCTAGACCATAACCCTGCCGATGTGGTCGTCGTTGTCGACGACCTCGCCTCGACGATGGCGGCCGCTATCGTCACCAAGAAACGTGGCATCAAGTTGGCACACCTCGTGGCGGGCACACGCTCCTTCGACATGAACATGCCCAAGGAGGTGAACAGGCTGGTCATCGATGCCCTCTCCGACTATCTCTTCACTGCCGGCATCAAGAGCAACAGCGTGGCCAGCCGGGAGCAGGCAGAAGGTTCCAACACCTATATGGTGGGAAACATCCTGATGGACACACTACGCTTTAACCATCAGCGGCTGCAAAAACCTGCACTGGATATAGAGCCTGACAATTATCTCGTCTTCACACTCAACAGAAAGGCACTCTTGGCCGACGAGGAAAAACTGACGATGATGATAGAGGCTATGGCTGAGGCCGCTGCCGAAACGCCCATCATTGCCCCGCTTCGTGGAAAGGCCTTTGAAATCGTGAATCGCATAATAACTTCCAAAGCGGCAGCAAATTCTTGCGTCCCTTCGGTAGCAAGCGACCAGAGGTCGAGCGCTTCACTCTTCACTCTTCACTCTTCACTTCCATATTTGGAGTTCGGCTGGCTCACGGCAAACGCCAAGGGCATCATTACCGACAGCGGCAATGTGGCGGAAGAGGCAACCTTCAATGGGGTGCCCTGTATCACGCTGAACAGTTACACGGAGCATCAGGAAACGGTTTCCATAGGCAGTAATGTGCTGGTGGGTGAAGACCCGCAGCGGCTGCGCGAGGAAGTGGCGCGTATGGTCAGCGGACAGTGGAAGAGATGCGCCCTACCCGACCGTTGGGATGGTCGTACGGCAGAGCGCATCGTGAAAATACTATTGGAGAGATAATTGCCGGAAAAACGGCAAGGAAAGAACTGCTATCTGGCAGATACGTACTTGTGCAGCGTGGCACGCACGGCACCCTGGCCGGCAAACAGTTCCTTCACCATACCTTCTATCTGCTCTCCCAGGCCGGCTTCGTAGAGGTCAAGGCCAAAGACATCCTTGCGGCTGTAGAGGGTCTTGAGGCAACTCCAGTCCTGGTCGGGCTGACCTATCGCCAGTGGAGCCACGATAGCCTGCAACTCACTGAGCATAGGATCGGGCGAGGGCTCGAACGGCGTACCGTCGTCCTTGATGCCTTTTAAATAGCGGGCATAGCCGGCCAGCGTCAGGGGAATCAGCACCAGGTTCGACTTGTCAAGGCCACGGGCAATATACTTCTTCAGCGTCTCGCCAAAACGAATAGGCAGTTTCTGAGACGTGTCCATGGCAATGCGCTGGGGAGCATCGGGCATAAAGGGATTAGGCAGACGGCGGTTGATAACAGCACCTATAAACTCGTAGGGATTAAGCACGCCCGGGTCAACCACTACGGGCATGGCCTCCATATAGCCAATCTTCTGGATAAAGGCACGCAGGTCGTCATCGCCCATCTCGGCACTGATAAGCGTATAGCCCAGCATGCAGCCGTAGATCGACATGGCCGTATGCAGAGGATTAAGACAAGTGGTCACCTTCATCGTCTCCACCTTATCCACAGTCTCACGGGTGGTATAGAGCGCACCGCCAAGGTCAAGCGGCGGACGGCCGTTGGTATAGTTGTCCTCGATAACCAGATACTGCACCTCCTCGGCATTGACAAACGGGGCTGTAAAGGTGTGCTTTTCAGTCTCAATATAGTTGTTGTCCTCGAAGCCGTCCTGAGCCAGCAGTTCTTTCACCTTCTCATGGGGGCGCGGCGTAATCTTGTCGATCATCGACCAGGGGAAAGTGATGGTCTTTTCATCCTTCAGGTAATCGAGGAAGGCGGCGGGAACGAGTCCGTCTTTCACCCAGCGCTCTGCGTATGCAAAGACACCTGCCTTCACCTTGTCGCCGTTGTGGGAGCAGTTGTCCATCGACTGCACAGTGAGCGGCAGACGGCCCGCATCGTATCTTTCCAGCAACAGGGCGCACACCTTACCCATAGCAAACAGAGGCTTCAATCCGCGTGCCAGGTCGGCCTCGTTGAAGGTATAGCCTTTCTCAGTAATCGTAAACGAAATCATCTGAAGAGAAGGATTCCTGAACACATCAACAAGTCTCTGCCAGTCAGCAAATTGCGGGTCGGCCTTTAATGCTTCTGTTACAGAGGCGATAACCTTCTTTTCAATAGTGCCGTCAGAGCAGAGGTTCACACAAAGCGACAGGTTGTCGTAGGGCGTATAGGCCTTGTCGACGACCTCGAAATCGAAGGTCTCTGCCACGATGACACCACGGTCGTATTTTCCTGTATTCAGCGCATCGTTCAAGATAGCGGCAGGGAAGGCACGAAAAATGTTTCCACCGCCGAAGTGCACCCATGTGGGTTCCTTCGCCGTCTTTTCACGCACTGCCTTGATGTCAAACTTGGGAAGTTCATAACCTTTTTGCTCCCATTCTGCGGCATTAAACTGGCCGCTCAGTATATCTTTCAGTTTCATAAATAAAAGGGTTTTGGTCATTTCGACGGCAAAGTTACAAATTTTTGAGAATTAACAATCGTTTCGGCCTATATTTTTTTTGATTTGTTTTCGATTTGAAACTGTTGGGGCTGTTACCCGGCAGAGCATTAAAGATAGAGGAATTAAAAAACGTTAATAAGGAATACATATTAAACAATAGTCTTGGAGATATAAAATTAAAATTGTATCTTTACACCCAAATTTATTATCCTATCTAAAACTGTTTAATTTAAACCTAAAAAAATGAAAGCATTAAAGGCTTCAATCTTTGGATTTGGTGCTATGATGGCCCTCACGATGATGTCGTGCACAGAGGCGCAGCAGGCACCGGAACTAACGGCTTCGGGATTAAACCCTGCCAAGTTTGACACAGTGGTCAATGGCGACACAGTGCGCCTCTATACCCTTAAAGGCGACAAAGGCATGGAGGTGTGCATCACCAACTACGGCGGACGCGTGGTATCGCTGATGGTACCAGACAAGAACGACGCACTTGTTGACGTGGTGCTCGGCTTCGACAACATTGCACAGTACATGGAGAAGACCACTGACTACGGCTCAAGCGTAGGACGCTATGCCAACCGCATCAACATGGGGCGCTTCATCCTCAACGGCGACACCATCCAACTGAAGCAGAACGACAAGCACCCAGGCGGACGCGACCACTGTCTGCACGGCGGTGGTGATACGGGCTGGATGAACCAGGTCTACAAGGCAGAGCAGACTGACGACCAGACCCTGAAACTGACCATCGTGGCAGAGGACGGCGAGAATGGATTCCCAGGCACTGTGACGGCTGTCACCACCTATAAAATTGTGAACGGCAACACGCTAGACATCACCTGGGAGGCAGAGACCGACAAGCCCACCATCATCAACCAGACCAACCACAACTACTATAACCTCTCTGGCGACCTGGAGAACGCTGCCTACGACCAGGTGCTCTACGTGAATGCCGACAACTTCACTGAGAGCGACGAGAGTTACATGCCCACAGGCAAGATCCTCCCCGTCGAGGGCACGCCCATGGACTTCCGCACCCCTCATGCCGTTGGCGACAGCATCCACTCGGAATACTATCAGATTAAGAATGCCCACGGCTACGACCACAACTGGTGCCTGAACACCAACGGCGACGACACACAGGTGTGCGCTACGCTCTACAGCCCCAAGACGGGTATCTTCATGGAGATGTACACCAACGAGCCGGGCGTGCAGGTCTACAGCGGCAACTTCCAGGGTGTCGGCGGCGAGGAGAACATCGTCCGCAAACTGGGTAAGAAATATCCACAGCACGTGAGCGTCTGCCTGGAGAGCCAGAAATATCCCGACAGCCCCAACCATCCCGAGTGGGCCAGTCCCGTGCTGAACCCCGGCGAGAAATACTACAGCCACGCCGCCTATAAGTTCTCAGTGAAATAATTGAAGATCGAAAATCGAAAATCGTAAATCGAAAATCGAAAATCGAAAATAAAAGATTATGTCACAGACAGATAAAGGTAGCAAAGGCTACTTGATTAGCATTGTGATGGTGGCTGTACTCGGAGGATTGCTCTTCGGGTACGACACCGCCGTTATCTCTGGTGCCGAGAAGGGTCTGCAGGCTTTCTTCATGGAGGCCAAGGACTTTGCCTATACTGACACCTGGCACGGCTTTACTTCGGCCAGCGCATTGATTGGCTGTATCATCGGATCAGCCCTGTCGGGCTTCCTGGCAACGAATCTGGGACGCAAGCGCTCACTCATCGTAGCAGGACTGCTGTTCTTCATCTCAGCACTGGGCAGCATGGAACCCGAGTTCCTGTTCTTTGAGCACGGCACACCCACCTACTCTCTGCTGATTATGTTTAACATCTACCGCGTCATCGGTGGTATCGGCGTAGGCTTGGCATCTGCCATCTGCCCCATGTACATCGGCGAGGTGGCTCCCTCAAACATCCGCGGCATGCTGGTCTCTTGGAACCAGTTTGCTATCATCTTCGGCCAGTTGGTGGTTTACTTCGTGAACTTCTTCATCCTGGGCGACCATATCCAGCCTCTGGTTGAAGATATGGGCAAAGGCCTCGCCGCTCTTGATCCTAGAGCAGTATGGACTGTGGAAACCGGTTGGCGCTATATGTTCGGCTCAGAGGCTGTGCCAGCAGGACTCTTCGCCCTGCTGATCTGCTTCGTACCTGAGACACCACGTTATCTCGTCTCTATCGGCCGCGATGATGTGGCTCAGCGCATCCTGGCTAAGATCAACGGCAGCAGCAAGGCCCAGGTGATTCTTCAGGACATCAAGGACACGATGGTAGTGAAGACCGAAAAACTGATGACCTACGGTTTTGTATGTATCTTCGTAGGTATCATGCTCTCTGTGTTCCAGCAGGCCGTAGGTATCAACGCCGTGCTCTACTACGCACCACGTATCTTCGGCGACATGGGTATGGACGACCCGATGATGCTCACCGTGTTCATGGGTATCATCAACATCTCGTTTACCCTTGTTGCAGTGTTCACCGTTGAGAAGTGGGGGCGCAAGCCGCTGCTCATCTCTGGCTCGCTGGGCATGGCCCTGGGTGCCATCGGCGTGGCTCTGACCTTCGGACATGAAGGCATGGGGATGATCACGGCAGCCTCGCTGCTCATCTATTCCGCCTCGTTCATGTTCTCATGGGGCCCCATCACCTGGGTACTCATCGCCGAAATCTTCCCCAACACCATCCGTGGCGGTGCCGTGGCTATTGCCGTAGCCTTCCAGTGGATTTTCAACTTCATCGTCTCTTCTACCTTCGTGCCTATGTTCAATATGCACCTCACTGAGGGCGATGACTTCGGCCACTGGTTCACCTATGGTCTCTATGGTCTCATCTGCCTGCTCGCTGCCCTCTTCGTATGGAGAATGGTGCCCGAGACCAAAGGCAAGACCTTGGAGGATATGACCGCAATGTGGAAAAACCGCAATAAGTAATAAATCGAAAATCGAAAATAATTAAATCGTAAATCAAAAGATGAATTGGAGTTCAAATGAGTTTCAGTGGCTCGACTGGACGGTGCTTGCCGTCGGTGTGGTAGCCATCGTATGGGCGGTGTACCGCGCCATCAAGAAAGACAAGGAGAAAATGAAGGGTGCCGACTCGCAGGACTATCTGTTCGGCAAGGGCGAGCCCTGGTATGTAATCGGCATGGCTATCTTCGCCGCCAACATCGGCTCGGAGCACCTCGTGGGCCTGGCCGGTACGGGTGCGAAGGACGGTGTGGGCATGGCCCACTGGGAGATGCAGGGTTGGATGATCCTGATTCTCGGCTGGCTGTTCGTTCCCTTCTATCAGTTGCTCAACAACAAGATGGGCAAGATTATCACCATGCCCGACTTCCTGAAGTTCCGTTACACCCAGCGCACAGGTTCGTGGCTGAGCATCATCACCCTCGTAGCCTACATCCTGACGAAGGTCTCGGTGACGGCCTTTACGGGTGGTATCTTCTTTGAGTATCTCATCGGCCTGCCCTTCTGGTGGGGTGCCCTCGGCCTCATCGCCATCACCGCCATCTTCACCGTGTTCGGCGGTATGAAGGGCGTGATGACCATGTCGGCCATCCAGACACCTATTCTTATAATAGGTGCTTTCGCAGTACTCTTCCTCGGTCTGTCCACCCTGGGTGGCGGCAGCATCGTGCAGGGCTGGGAAAACATGATGGCTTTCTGCAGCACGCTGCACGACGGCTACGGAACGACTCACATGTTCCACTGGGCCGACATCAACGCATCGGGCAATCCCGATCCCCTCTACCACGAGTATCCCGGTTTTGTGGTGTTCATCGGTGCCTCCATCATCGGTTTCTGGTACTGGTGTACTGACCAGCATATCGTTCAGCGTGTGCTTGGCCAGCAGAAGGGTGAGAGCAACGTGGAGGTAATGAAGCGTGCCCGTCGCGGTACCATCGCCGCCGGCTACTTCAAGTTGCTCCCCGTGTTTATGTTCTTGATTCCTGGTATGGTGGCTATGGC
>JAFSYY010000117.1 GCA_017455845.1 Prevotella sp.
AGAGGCCCGTTTCGAGAGACTGTTAAAAAAACACCAGAAAATGGGCGTTTGCCCACGTTTCTGACAGGATTTTAGAATTTATTCACGTAAATCAAGACAATATTAACCTTTATACACAATTCCACCTGCAATGCGGGTTAATCCTTACCCTTCCACTTTCATTACAGGCAGAGCATCCGACCTCCTTTCCGCGTCCAGCGCACTCGGGACAAGAACGTTCGTAATATCCCAGGCCATTACAAATACCACAAGCAATTTTATCTTGACGTTTTCCTGTACCTTTACAATCGTCACATATGCATTTGACGCATCTGTCTGCCACCTTATTGCAAGCACGACTCATGCAAAAATGCCTAATCCATCCTCTTCCGTTACAGATGTTACAATCTTTATTGCGTCCTAAACCATTGCATGTTTTACATATCGTTGAATCATTTGTTTGATTTTGTGCAAAACAACTGGATAATAAGAATGCTTCCAATGATTGGCAAAACCGTTTTTGCCGCTTTCTTAAAAAACTCTCTTCGCGTCTGAAGATCTTGTTTTTTATTATTATCCTTTTTCATATTATTTTGTTTTTTATGAAATTATAATATCATTGCAATATAATTGAAATCACTGATGGAGATGGCACAGTAATACTATGCCATCTCGCACATTTTACTTACTGACCCGCTTGCAACCGCCTTTGCACTCATTGGTGCAACTTGCACCGCAACTACTCTTACAACCCGACTTACAACCGACATTACATGTGGTTGCGCAAGCTCCGGTACAATAACCTCTACAACTACCACCACATCCCATGGCAGGAGCGTCGGCTTGCATTACAGCAGGCATGTTGGCCAGCACGATAGCCCCCAAGATTGGGAGCGCACCTTTTGCAGCCTTCTTGAAGAATTCCCTTCGCGACTGGAGTTCTTCGTTCTTTACATTCTTCTTCATAACGTTAGAAGTTTTAAAGATGCATATAAACTCCCAAATTCAGCGTTAATAATCTGTTTCAGGTCTGGAAATAAAAAAAGACGTGGGAGTTTGTTTCTCCGCGCCTATCCCTGATGTCAGGCTCTCGCATTGCCCCTTTGCAAGGATAAGCAACGCAAGCCAGCCCACGCCAAGTGACATTATATGTTTCGGCACAAACGCTAATCATCAAGACATAATGATAGCAACGAATGGCCAGGATATAATACACCCCCGCGAACGCTTCGTTGCATTACCGCTGTGCAAAGAATCAAATTTGCGAGATTTGACATCACAGACAGGTAACGTTCAGAAAACGTCCTTTCCCTTCGGCTGTCCTTACAAACGGTGTGCTCAGCCTCCGGATTCCATCAATGATAATTTCGACCCGCCCTGTCCTTTAGCCCCTGTCATTGTTGATTAAGGGCGGCTGGACTGGCTTAATCGTTTGCAAAATTACAAAAAAGGAAGCAAACTTGCAACATTTTCTTGAAAATTCTTCAAAAAAAGTTGCATATTTGAGAAATAAAGGAGTACGTATAATTCTTTACCCTACTATTATCAGGGTAGGGAGCAAATTTTTTTCCAAAGTTTTGTGTAATCCAAAAAAAATGTGTAAGTTTGCACACTCATTTGAATGACTATGCTTAGAAAAATCAGAATAACATTTGGCAGCCTTTTCTTCTTAGGACTAACGCTGCTGTTTATGGATTTCACGGGCACGCTACACCATTATTTGGGTTGGCTTGCCAAAGTTCAGGCACTGGAGGCACTGCTGGCCCTGAACGTGACCGTGGTGGTGGTGCTCGTCCTGCTCACGCTCGTTTTCGGGCGCATCTATTGCTCAGTCATCTGTCCTCTGGGCGTGTTGCAGGACATTGTCGGATGGTTTGGCAAGAAGGCCAGGAAAAACCGATATACCTATTCTAAGGCCATGTCGTGGCTGCGCTATGGTATGCTGGGCATCTTCCTCATAGTATTCATTGCAGGTGCAGGTACTGCCGTACAGTTGCTGGCTCCTTACAGTGCCTTCGGTCGCATAGCCACGATGCTGTTGCAGCCGCTGTGGATGCTGGTCAACAACATGCTGGCATTGCTTGCCGAACATTATGAGAGTTATGCCTTCTATTCTGTAGACGTATGGATGAAGTCTCTGCCGGTGCTTCTGATAGCCCTTATAACGCTTGTGGTTCTTGCGGTGCTTGCCTGGCGCAATGGTCGTACTTACTGCAACACCATTTGTCCGGTGGGTACGGTGCTGTCGTTCTTCGCTCGTTACTCGTTCTTAAAGATTACTTTCGACGAGGACAAATGCAAGAACTGTTCGTTGTGTACCAAGAACTGTAAGTCGGCCTGCATAGACTTCAAGAATCACAAGGTGGATTATTCCCGCTGTGTGGTATGCGGCGACTGCATCAGTAGTTGTAAGTTCGGTGCCCTGAGTTATCACAACGCCCGCCTTCATAAGGCGCATCACAAGGGTGTCAGTTCCGAAAATGTTGATTCTGGCAAGCGTTCATTCCTCGTGGCCACAGCACTGGTATCTACCGCTGCTCTGGCACAGGAGTCCAAGCACGTGGATGGAGGCCTTGCCGACATCCTTGAGAAGAAAGCACCAGAGCGTAAGACCCCTCTGACACCTCCCGGATCCCTATCCCACACGCATTTCGCCGGCCACTGTACTGGCTGTCAACTCTGTGTGTCGAAATGTCCTAACGACGTGTTGCGCCCCAGTACAGACCTTATGCATCTGATGCTACCCGAGATGTCGTTCGAGAAAGGCTACTGCCGTCCTGAGTGTACCCGTTGCTCGGAGGTGTGTCCTGCCGGTGCCTTCCATCTCATTGACAAGGAAGAGAAGTCGGGCATACAGATAGGCCATGCCGTGGTGGCTGCTGACTTCTGTATCTCGGCACTGGGCGAGGCAGAGTGTGGCAATTGCGCCCGTCACTGTCCTACAGGAGCCATTGAGATGGTGCCCTCAGACCCTGACGACGAACTGTCGCCCTCTGTTCCCGCCGTCAACGAAAACGTTTGTATCGGCTGCGGTGCCTGTGAGTATCTTTGTCCTGTTCGTCCACTGTCGGCTATCCATGTGGAAGGCCATGAAGTGCATAAGATGGTTTGAAGATTGAAGATTAAAAAATGAAGATTTGAGATTTATGGATAGAAGAGAATTCCTAAAATATATAGGTATTGGTTCTGCTGCTGCCTTAGCGGCCTGCGCCGGCAAGAAGAAAAACGAGGAATCAGTCATCGGCGAGCCGCCAGTAGGCCAGATGACCTATAGGACCAACCCCAAGAACAGCGACACGGTGTCTCTGCTGGGCTACGGCATGATGCGCCTGCCGCAACAGGCCGACTCTGAGGAGTTTGACCAGGAGATGATCAACCGTGAGGTAGACTATGCCATAGAGCATGGAGTGAACTATTTCGACACGTCGCCCGTTTATTGTCGCGGTCTCTCTGAACGCTGCACAGGCATCGCCCTGAGCCGCCATAAGCGTGATAAGTATCTCATTGCCACAAAGTTGTCGAATTTTGGTGATGCTTCCCATGAGGCCTCCATGAAGATGTATGAAGACTCTTTCAAAGAGTTGCAGGTAGACTATATCGACTACTACCTTCTTCACGCCATCGGAGGCAGCATGGATGAGTTCAGGAAACGTTATGTGGACAACGGCATGCTGGACTTCTTGTTAGCGGAGCGCGAGGCCGGACGCATACGCAACCTAGGGTTCTCGTTCCACGGGCAGAAGGAGGTGTTTGACGAGGTGCTGGCCATGAACGACCAATACGGATGGGACTTTGTGCAGATAGAACTGAACTATCTTGACTGGAACTATGCCAACGAGATCAACAGTTTCAATGTGGATGCTTCGTACCTTTATGGCGAACTGGAGAAGCGAAACATTCCAGCCGTCATCATGGAGCCGCTGCTTGGCGGCCGCCTGGTAAAAGACCTGCCCCAGTATGCCATCAACGAACTGAAACAGCGCGACCCTCAGAAGAGCATCGCATCGTGGGCCTTCCGCTATGCCGGCACTCCCCAAGGCGTGCTCACGGTATTGAGTGGCATGACGTTTATGGAACACCTGAAGGACAACCTTGTCACTTACTGTCCGCTGAAGCCCCTGACGGAGGAAGAGCAACATTTCCTGGATACAGAGATAGCACAGCAGATGATGGAGATGAACACCATTCCCTGCAACAACTGCCAGTACTGCATGCCCTGTCCCTACGGCATTGACATACCAGGCATTTTCCTTCATTACAACAAATGGGTTGTGGAGAAGAAACTGCCCGATGACAAGGGCGACCCCGACTACAGGAAGAACCGTCGCAACTACCTCATCAGCCTTGACCGCGCCATCGCCAGAGACCGTCAGCCCGACCACTGCATCATGTGCAACCACTGCATTGAGGTGAAGAAGTGTCCGCAGAAGATTCGTATTCCATTGGAACTGAAGAAGATAGCCGACCAGATGGAAGAGTTGAAGGTTGAAAGTTGAAGGTTGAAAGTTGAAGATTGAAAATTGAAGATTGAAAATTGAAAATTGAAACAGTATACAGACATTTTTATTGACTTTGACGACACGCTGTACGATACCCACGGCAATGCGGACATAGCACTGCGTGAGACGTTTGAGTACTTTAACCTCGGTCAGTATTTCGACAATCCGCAAGTGTTTTACGATGACTACTGGCAGACGAACATTGATCTGTGGAGCCGATATGCCAAAGGTGAGATAACACGCGACTACCTGATTGTGGAGCGTTTTCGCCATCCGCTCTGCAAGAGCGAAGAATTGAGGGTGAAGAGTGAGACGTCTGCCGACGCATTTCAGGCATATACGCTTCACGTGAGTGATGTCTTTCTGGACTACTGTTCGAACAAGCCTGGCGTCGTAGAGGGGGCCCATGAACTAATGGACTATCTGAAACAGAAGGCCTACAGGCTCCACATGGCCAGCAATGGCTTCCATGAGGTGCAATACAAGAAACTGGATGCCTGTGGACTTCGTCACCACTTCGACAGCATTATCCTCAGCGAGGATGCCGGCATCAACAAGCCCGACCCTCGTTTTTTTGAATACGCCTTGCGGCAGTCTGGTGCCCAGAAAGCGGCCACCATCATGATTGGCGACAACTTCCAGACAGACATCCTTGGTGCCAAGCGTGCCGGCTTCGACACCATTTTCTTCAACAGATGGCCTGAGTTTCCAGCCTCAGAGCCCGTCAACTATGAAGTAACATCGTTAAAAGAAATAATGAACATCCTTTGAAAAGAAGAAAACATGAAGAGTGAAGAGCAAATACTGGTACGCATTACCGGACAAGACCGCCCGGGCCTGACAGCCTCCATTATGGGTATACTGTCAAAATACGATGCACAGATACTTGACATAGGGCAGGCCGACATCCATTCAACCCTCTCGCTGGGCATTCTCATACGTATGGACGAGATGCACAGTGGACAGGTTATGAAAGAACTGCTGTTCAAGGCTACCGAACTGGGCGTGAACATTGGTTTCTCGCCTATCACCGACGATGAATACGAGGAATGGGTGGGGCATCAGGGCAAGAACCGCTATATTCTCATGGTGATGGGCCGCCAGTTGGAGGCCAGGCAGATAGAAGCCGCCACGCGCGTCATCGCCGACCAGGGTTTTAATATTGATGCCATACGCCGCATGACAGGTCGCAAGAGCATCAAGAACCCCGCCAAGCACATCCGTGCCTGCATCGAGTTCTCGCTCAGGGGCGAGCCTCGCGACCGTCAGGAGATGCAGTCAGAACTGATGAAACTGTCGCAACAGATGGAGATAGACTTCTCTTTCCAGAAAGACGACATGTTCCGCAGGATGCGCCGACTCATCTGCTTCGATATGGACTCGACGCTTATTCAGACCGAATGTATTGATGAACTGGCCGAGCGCAACGGCGTAGGTGCCGAGGTTCGTGCCATCACTGAGAGTGCCATGCGTGGCGAGATAGACTTCAAGGAGAGTTTCACCCGCCGCGTATCGCTACTCAAGGGCCTCGACATCAGTGTGATGCAGGACATTGCCGAGCACCTGCCCATCACCGAGGGCGTTGACCGCCTGATGACCATCCTGAAGCGCTGTGGCTATAAGATAGCCATCCTGAGCGGCGGCTTCACCTATTTCGGCGAATATCTGCAACGCAGGTACGGAATCGACTATGTCTATGCCAACGAACTGGAGGTCGACGACAATGGCAAACTCACCGGCCGATATGTAGGCGACATCGTGGACGGTCATCGCAAGGCCGAACTCCTGAAACTCATTGCCCAGGTAGAAAAGGTGAACCTGGCACAGACCATTGCCGTTGGCGACGGTGCCAACGACTTGCCCATGATCAGCGAGGCAGGGCTCGGCATTGCTTTCCACGCCAAGCCCCGTGTCGTGGCCAATGCCAAGCAGAGCATCAACACCATCGGTCTCGACGGCGTGCTCTATTTCCTTGGCTTCAAGGACTCGTATCTGGGCGAACAGGGGAAACTGTAGGTGTTACTTCCCCAAAGTCATTTTTATCATCCAAAAGTTGCGATTTTTTATTGTTTTTTTTGCTAGTGTGCCAAAGAATTAGTACCTTTGCAGCAAACTTTTCGTTAAACCGAAAGCAGAGATGAGTAACAGATAGATAAGTAAATTATCAAGACCTATAAAATGACAGACGAACAGACCATAAATTCCGAACTATTGATGCCACGCGGCCAGGAGTTGCCTCAGGAAGAGTCAGCACCGCAGATGGAGATGCAGCAGCAGCCTCAGATGCAAGCCGCCTATGCCAGGGGCGTTCCGTGTCCGAAGTGTGGGGCCATCAATGACTCTGATGCCGCCTACTGCTCTTCGTGCGGCGCTTTTCTTCACATGGGCGTTTGTCCCAATTGCGGCAGTGAAATTGACCCTGATGCCGACTTCTGCGAGTCGTGCCATCATTACATCAAGCCCAATGTGTGCTCATTTTGCGGCGCATCGTTCAGTGAACACGATATCTACTGTCCAGAATGTGGACAGCCCAGAGGCGGCATCGTTTGTCCCAACTGCCACACGCTGAACGATTTTTCCTTCTGTAAGCAGTGCGGACAGCCATTGACCGACCAGGCCAAAGGCATCATGAACCAGATGCGGCAGATGCCGGAGTATAAGGCTCTGATGGCTTTGGCCCAAGAGTATAACGAACTGGAAATGCAACTGCCCTACGCCACGGAACAGGATAAGAAAAAGGATGAGGCCTTGCAGCAGTTGCGCGAAAGGGTGCTTACCCTCCTGGCTCAGGATGAGGGCAAGGAACATCCCGTGATTAAAGCCCCTAAGCGCCAGCGTGTCACCAAGGAAGAACTGGCCGAGAACAAGAAGCGCAAGTTGGAACAACTGGCCGAGTTGCTCGACCGCATGGCCATACCAGAAGTCTCTTCGCCCGCAAGGGTGAGAAACTATGCAATGGCGCAGAAACCGGCCGGCGTGCGACTGGCGTGGATATGCAACTACAAGAAAGCCCTACATTCAAGTCCCTGTGGATGTGCCAAGCCCCAGATGGGAGGCAAATGGGTTATTCTGGGACATAATTCCAAGCAAGAAATCAAGGACGATAAATAGGATATGTATGGACGATAATATACTTGACAGAACGATAGCAATGCCAGGCATGCCAAATGCAGACCTGGACTCTACGCAAAGGCCGTCGGCGGCCGCCGAGGGGCTTGACCGTACGGCCCGTCCGGATGATATGCCCGACACGCTGCCTGGCGCAGACGAAGGTTTTGACCGCACCCTCCGTCCTACAACGGCAATGAATGAGTCGGCAAACGAGTCGAAGACAAAGGTGTTCCATTTAAAAGGCAAAGACTACGAGATGGAGACCTGCCTCAGCGACAACTCCGGCGAGGCGCAGGTGTTCCTGGTAAAGCCCGTCGGAGGGGGAGAAGGGGCGATGGAGAAAGACGGAAGGCCCGCAGAGTATGTGCTGAAACTCTATTACCCCAACTTCGACATCAACAAGAAACTGCTGCAAGTGGTCCGTTCTTTCCAGTTCGAGATGATTGTCGACCTGATAGACTACGGCAAGACATACGTTGACGGCAAAAGCCGACACTATGAACTGATGGAGTATCTGAGAGGCGGTACGCTGAAAGACGTGAAACTGAATGGCGACTACAACCGTTTCCGCCGCATCGCTTTGCAGGCAGCCGCTGCACTGGCCTATTGCCACAGGAACAACCTGCTTCACAAGGACGTGAAGCCAACGAACTTTTTCTTCCGCGACGAGGCGCAGCAGGAACTCGTGTTGGGCGACTTCGGCATCTCGTCTATCCAGGAAACGGAAGGCAAGTCGTTTCGCACCACACAGGCCCGCACACCTATCTATGCCGCCCCGGAGATGTACACCGATGTGATTGACGGCGAAGTGGAGATAACCTTTGCCGCCGACTTCTATTCGCTGGGTATGACACTCTTCACCTTGTGGCTTGGCGAGAACCCGATGGGAGCCAATGAACGGCTGATCATGAAGCAGAAAAACGAAGGCCGTCTGCCTCGTCTTAATGAGTTGCCCGACCCCGTGAGGCAGATAGTGCAGGGCCTGACGGTTGTGAACAGCATTACACGATGGGGATATAACGAGGTGGAGCGCTGGTTCCAGGGCGATAGTGTGGAAGTAGACCTGTCGTCGCCCTTCCTTCGCTATAAGAGTTTCATTGTGGACCCGGAACATAACCTGGTTGCCGAGAATGTGCACGAACTGGTGCCCATGCTGTTGAGCCACCAGAAACTGGGCATGAACTACTTGTATGGCGGCCGTATAGTGAAATGGCTCGAGGCAAGCGGCAATATCAAACTGTCGACGCTCATCAAGGAGATTGTCGGCAAGAGGTATACTGCCGACCAGCGTGCCGGCCTTATAGCAGCATGCTATGCCATGGAGCCGACGCTGAACTATACCGACGTTAACGATGTGGAGTGCGAGGATGTGTCGAACATCGCCCTCTCGCTATTAATGAATCAGGAGAAATATGCTATCTTGCTGCAAAACGCCAACGACCCGCTGTTTATCTGGCTGGAGATTAGAGAGAAATGCAATGTAAACAGGTTGCGCTCCTATTTCAAGCCGGAGGGGGACAACAGGATTGCGGTGCTGCGGATGGTGTATGAACTGGACAGCAGCATGCCCTTCCTGCCGAAGATGCCGTCGTCGACGGTTGAGGAGATTGCCCGTTGCTTCGGCTATGGGGAGATGCAGGAAGACAACTGGCGTTCGTTGTGCGACGGCCGCTTCCTGTCTTGGCTCTATTCACATGCCGACCTGCCCGACTGCGAAGCCGTGAAGCAATTGACTGATGGCAAGCCGTACTCTAGGTCGATGGCCTACAAGGTGCTTTACAGGCTGCTGCCAGCCGTAGGCTACGACCTCAAGGAGGCATGTACGCCAGAGGGTGTTGGTGAATTACTGGCACACGAGATGGTGAAGTCGCAACATCTCACCGAGGAGGAACTGTCGACAGCCATGCAGGATTACATCAATCCTGAAGGACGCTTCTTTTATTATGCGAAGTTGCACGGATGGAACCAACTCATTGCAGAGGCCAAACGCTGCTTTGACCTGAAGAGTGAGGAAAACCGTGAGCGCCTCAGTGCCTACGACCTGCATACAGCCCTCTACCGTTTCTGTCGCATTCTGGGTGTGACACCTTCCTATTTCCTTCCCAACGGCTCCTCGCTGCCACATGCCGGCTATCTGGATGTGCAAAGGTATCCCCAGATACGTTCAGAGATACACAACGGCTCACTGGTGCAATGGAGTTCGGTGTTCTATCATGAGAATCCGAACAGTGACTTTGCCGAAGAATACAGTTATGAGCGTGAACTGGAGCACTGGGTGAAGGACCTCGGGCGCCTGGACCCCCAGCAGGTGTACTACCGCCGCTATATGAAGGCCATGGAAGAGACGGGCGAACGCGTTAGTGATGTCCAGAAACAGTGGCAATCGGCACAGTACAAGGAAAAGGGTGTCAAATACTGCTTCTTCGCACTTTGTGCAATATGGGCTCTGATGGTATTGCTCTTTGGCCTGGACGACCGCAGTTACATCTTCAAGCATCATATCATGACCATTGTGCTGCCGTTAGGCGGCATGACGGGTATCATCGTTGGCACACGGTCCTACCTGAAAGGCTATGGAGCCATGATGTCGTTCGTTTTCGGAGGCCTGGGATTACTAACCTCGTTCTTACCTTATTATGTATTGCGGTATATCGACGGCCACAGTCCTTCGCTGTTCCATCCAGGTGTCATACTGTTTACCGTACTCTATGCCCTGGCAGCATGGCTCACCGACTTCAGCCGCGACCAGAATACCGATAGCAAGTTTATTAATGAGACCCTGAAAAGACAAGACGTCAAGTCTACGCTTCTTGAGCCTCTTTACTACACATTCAAGAGCAAGTCGCAGCGCTATAAGGCATCACATTTCGGGGTGCTGGACGAGATTGACGACCAACTGCACTCCGTATCGGGCGAGTCGGTCATCCATTATTTCCTGTGGTCGCTGCTGGCTGTAATCATGATATTGGAACTGTGTCTGTTCAGTCCCAAGATGATAGGGTGGAAACAGACTCCTAATGCAACTCAACAAGAGAACGTGAAATGATTTGCGAACAATGTCATAAGGAAAACAGGAGCATTGCCAAGTTCTGCAAGTGGTGCGGACAGCCCCTTGTCTCTCAGCATGTGCTTGACAAACTGGTGGGCCTGACAGATGTGAAGGCACAGTTGAAGACGATTGTCGACACCTATACCTATCTGAGGTCGAGAAAGGATATCGTCACGGTACGCCTGTCGGTGAACACCATTATCATGGGCGAGACAGGCACGGGAAAGACAGCCCTGGCCGATATTATCCGCGACTATTTCTTCCAGCACAAGATTATCGACAAGCCCAAACTGACCATGGTCGATGCTGTGGACTATCAGCGCTTCGTCGACAAGTGGGATGACAATGTGAAGAAAGCCAAGGACGGCATACTATTCTTCGACAACGTACAGAAACTGCTGCCCGACAAGTATTCCAACCAGGTGAACCCGCTCGATAAGTTGTTTGTCGAGATGGACAAATGGGATGGCACGCCGATAGTCATCCTCGCCGGCCTTCGTAAGGGATTCGAGGAGTTCCTTGACAACAACCCGGCAGTGAAAAACCGCTTCAAGTACATGTTCCAACTGCCAACGCCCAACTATCAGGAGTTGTGCGACATCGTGAAACAGGAACTGCGCAACAAGTACGGTCTGACAGAGTTTACGGAAGAGGCAGACAAACAACTGACGCGCTATTTCAAATATCAGATCAAGATCAAGGACGAGACCTTCGGCAACGCCCATCTGGCGATGAAGACTGCCGAGGACATCTTCTCGTCGTTTATCAGTCGCGGTGCTTCCAGTTCGGTTGTCGAGCGCGACGACATCAAGGGTTATGTGCCCGAAGAGCGTTCGCTCGACGACATCCTGAAGGATATGGACTCCTTCATCGGCATGAACGAGGTGAAACAGGCCGTGCGCGAGATGGCATACGCAGTGCAGAACAGCATGCAGAGGGCCGAGCGCGGACTGGGTGTTGCGCAGAAGATGTCGATGCATACTGTGCTGACGGGTAATCCCGGTACGGGTAAGACCACCGTCGCCCGCAAACTGGGCGAGATACTGGCAGCCATAGGCTATCTGGACAGCGGCCATGTGGTGGAGGTAGACCGCTCGAAGATGGTGTCACCTTATCAGGGCGAGACGCCGAAGTTGGTCAATCAACTGTGTGACAAGGCCATGGGCGGCATCCTCTTTGTCGACGAAGCCTATACCCTTGCCCCTATGAGCCAGGCCGGCGACCGCGACGTGCAGGGCACCCAGGCTCTGGAGACGCTGATGAAACGCATGGAGGACGACCGCGACAAGTTTGTGGTCATCGCCGCCGGCTACCGCGCCGAGATGGACAACCTGTTCCGCATCAATCCAGGCGTGCGCAGCCGTTTCAACTATTTCCTCAACCTGGAAGACTACAACCCCGACGAGTTGTTCGAGATTATGCAGGTCTTTGCCCGTGGCAAACAGTATATGTTCTCAGAGAAAGCCGAAGCGCTGACCCGCAAGATGATAGGTGAACTCTATGCCACCCGCGACAAGGACTTTGCCAACGGACGCACCATGCGCCAGTTGTTCGACGAGATGTGCAAACGCCAGGCCCGCCGTCTGCAGGAAGGCGACATGTCGCAGATGAGCAACGAGCAAATGATGACCTTCGAGGAAGAGGATGTTCCATACGAGGCACCGAAGGCCGTTGACTGTTCCGAGTGTCTGAAGAAACTCGACGGCATGGTAGGTCTCGACTCGGTGAAGAAAGAAATAGCCAATCTCACAGCCTTCCTCACGCTTCAGATCAAGCGCGGCGAGACGAACACCTTCCAGGGCAAGCACTATGTGTTTACAGGTAATCCTGGCACAGGTAAGACTACGGTGGCACGTATCATGGCCGATGTCTTCAAGACCCTCGGCATCCTCTCGCGAGGACAACTGGTGGAGGCCGACCGCTCAAAACTGGTGGCAGGCTTTGCCGGGCAGACGGCCATCAAGACCAACCAGTTGATCGACTCGGCCATGGGCGGTGTACTGTTTATCGACGAGGCCTATACGCTGAAGTCCAATGACCAGGACAGTTTCGGCAGCGAGGCTATCGACACGCTGTTGAAACGCCTGGAGGACGACCGTGGCAAGTTTATCTGCATCGTGGCAGGCTATACCAACCAGATGCACGACTTCATCGACTCCAACCCGGGTCTGAAGAGCCGTTTCACGCAAACCATCCATTTCGAAGACTATAAGCCCGAGGAACTGACGCAGATATTCATCAATATGGCTTCATCGAAGAAGTTTGAACTCGACGATGACATGAAGGCTGCCGTGCGACGGCAGTTCGACCAGATCTATCTGCGACGCGACAAGAACTTCGGCAATGCCCGTGAGGTGAGGCGTGTGTTCGACGCCACCGTGGAGCGCCAGAGCGAACGACTGGTGAAGCAGATGAGCCAGCCCGACGTGTCGGTGTGTGACGATGATGCCAGTGGCTTCCTCTTCGACGATATGTACAAGTTGCTGGTGGAAGACCTGCCAATGGCCCAGGCCACGGCAGCACGTTCACTCGACGAGGTGCTCAACGAACTGGATGACTTCATCGGCATGCGCACAGTGAAGAACGCCATCCGCCGGTTGGCCGTACAGAGCATGTTCGTCAAACAGCGTGCCGCCATGGGTGCCGGCAATGTGCAACAACTTACCATGAACTTTATCCTCACCGGCAACCCCGGTACGGGTAAGACCTCGATAGCACGCAAGATGGGCGAGGTGCTCCAGGCCATGGACGTGCTGCCAACATGCAATGTGGTGGAAGCCAGCAGGGCTACCCTGGTGGGCAAGTATATGGGTGAGACACCAAAGATAGTCAACTCCATGTGCGACAAGGCCATGGGTGGCATCCTGTTTATCGACGAAGCCTATACGCTTAGCGACCAGAACGACCAGTATGGCAAAGAGGCTGTCGACACGCTGATGAAACGCATGGAAGACGACCACGGCAAGTTCGTGGTCATTGCCGCTGGTTATCAGGACAAGATGGAGGAGTTCCTGCTGATGAACGCCGGACTGGCCAGTCGCTTCACGCATAAACTACATATCGAGGACTACAGTGAAGAAGAACTGCTGGCCATCTTCAAGAAAATGGCCGAGAAAGAACAGTACACACTCTCGCCGGCTGCCGAGTTCAAAGCATTGGATGTGATACACCACATGGTGAAGACCAAGGACGAGACCTTTGGCAATGCCCGCGAGATTCGCAACATGCTCAACGAGACCATCCAGCAACTCTCCATCCGCGTGTCGCAGATGCCGGCCGACCAGGTTTCCAAGGAAACATACCAACTCATTCAGCCAGAGGACATCCATGAGCATTGAGCAAAAATCGTAAATCAGTAAATTATAAATAACTATGATAGTTTGTCCAAACTGCAAAGAAGAGATAGAAGACGACTCACATTTCTGTGACCAATGTGGACAGGTGCTCCTATATTGTGAGTCTTGCGGACGCGTGGGCATGGGTCGGCGGTGCACCTCGTGTGGCGGCCTGATGCTTTCGGCATCGGATTATCAGAACCGACAGTCTGCCGAAAAAGGTGTGTCTACTTCCTTGTCTGTGAGTTACATGTCGCAGAGGATGCCAATGGACGCAGTGACGACAGGCCGACCGTCACGGTCGCCGATGATGATACCCCAGTTACAACTCTACAACGACTCGCTGGGCATCCGCATCGTGGGTGTCAATGGCGCAGTCATCGGGCGGAAGCAGGGTCCATACGTGCAGTTCTTCCAGCAGCAGATGTATGTGTCAGGGGCCCATGCCCAGTTGCTGTACAAGGCCGATACAGGCTGGTGTATCGTAGACAAGCACTCGTCGAACGGCACCAAACTCAACGACCATAAGTTACAGCCCGACGTGGAGATGTCGCTCAAGAACGACGACATCATCTGTCTGGCTAATGTAGTATTAAAAGTCAGTGTAAGATAAAAGCCTGAAGAAAAGGATATGTCACATTTTCATATTACGGCATCATGTCGTGTAGGATGCGTCAGGACCAACAATGAGGACATGATTCTGGTTGGTGATCATTTGCTACGCAACAACAAATGCAGCGTAGACATGGACACTGAGAAGACAGAACGTCTGATGATTGCCGTGGCCGACGGCATGGGAGGTCATTCCTATGGAGAGGTGGCCAGCGAACAGACACTCAGCAACCTCAGTTTTTACTTTGGCGACCTGCCCGGCAACATGTCTGCAAGCGACTTCGAGGAGGCAATGTATGGCTGGCAGAAGAGCATCTGCCTGGCTATTACTTCCAAAGGGCAGATAGACCCTGCCTATCGTAATATGGGTACCACGCTTGTGGGTCTGGCCTACTATGCCGGCCGGTTCTTCTGGCTTAACTGTGGCGACAGCCGTCTGTACTGGTTGCACCAGGGACAGTTGAGGCAAGTCACCACTGACCATTCCATCGACAGCCTGATGGGGCGCGAGAAACATTCCAGCCAGATATACAACTGTATAGGCGGCGGGTGTAAAAACAGTTATCTGGACATCGGCATCATAAACCAGCCGATAGAGCCAGGCGATGTGCTGATGCTCTGCAGCGACGGGCTCACCGACCTGGTGAGCGATGAGGAGGTGCGGCGCCTGCTTGACAGCGGCTTTGACGCTGATGCCCTTTGCGACGCTGCCGAGGATGCCGGTGGAAGAGACAATATTTCGGTTGTCGTTGTTCGTATAGTGTAAAAAATGTTTAAACCATGCCATTAAGACTACCTGATAGACTGCCTGCCATAGATATTCTGAAAAATGAGAATATCTTTGTCATGGACGACTCGCGGGCCCATGCTCAGGACATACGCCCGCTGCGGATTGTCATCCTGAACCTGATGCCTCTGAAGATCACTACCGAGACCGACCTGGTGCGCCTGCTGTCGAACACGCCTCTGCAGATGGATATCAACTTCATGAAACTGAAGAGCCATACACCCAAGAACACACCCATAGAGCACATGATGATGTTCTACCGCGACTTTGAGTCGATGCGCAGTGAGAAGTTCGACGGCATGATCGTCACCGGTGCACCCGTAGAGACGATGGACTACGAGAAGGTGACCTATTGGGACGAGATTGTGGACATCTTCGACTGGGCACGCACCCATGTCACCAGTACGCTCTATATCTGCTGGGCAGCGCAGGCTGGTCTCTATCATTATTATGGCGTACCAAAGTACCCGTTGGAGAAAAAAATGTTCGGCATCTTCAGCCAACACTCCCTGCAACCGCAACTGCCCATATTCCGTGGCTTTGACGACTGCTTCATGATGCCCCATAGCCGACATACAGAGGTGAGACGCAACGACATCCTGATCCATCCGGAACTGTCGCTCATTGCTGAGTCGGAGGATAGCGGTGTCAGCATCGTGATGGCTCGCGGCGGTCGTGAGTTCTACATCACAGGCCATCTGGAGTATGCACCCAACACCCTTGACAATGAGTATAAGCGCGACTTCGGCGTGAGGGATGATGTGGAGTTGCCCCGCAATTACTATCGGAACAACGACCCGTCGCAACCGCCTTTAGTGACCTGGCGTGCGCACGCGAACCTTTTTTATAATAACTGGATCAACTACTACGTCTACCAGGAGACTCCTTACGATATCAACAAGATTGAGTAGAAGTTGAGTGGTGAGAAGTGTGAGGTGAGAGTTTGGTGTTGAGTGTTTATTATTGTTGAGTGTTTAGAGATAGTATAGAGAATGCGTAGACTGGAACTACTGGCTCCTGCGAAGAATCTGGAATGTGGCATCGCGGCCATTGACCATGGTGCCGATGCCGTTTATATTGGTGCACCGCGTTTCGGTGCCAGGTCGGCAGCAGGCAACAGTATCGACGACATCCGTGCGCTTTGCCATTATGCCCATCAGTTTGCTGCGAAGGTCTATGTCACGGTCAACACCATTGTCTATGACGACGAACTGGACGACACCCGTCTGTTGTTGCATCAACTTGCCGAAGCCAAAGTAGATGCCATCCTGGTGCAGGACATGGCGGTGATGCGGATGGCTCAGGATATTGGGCTGACGATTCACGCCAGCACCCAGACCGACAACAGGACTCCAGACAAGGTGCGCTGGCTCGCCTCTCTGGGCTTCTCGCGTGTGGTGCTTGCTCGTGAACTTTCCGTTGATGAGATTGCCGACATCCATCAGCAGGTGCCCGAGGTGGAACTGGAGGTCTTTGTGCATGGTGCGCTGTGCGTCAGTTACAGTGGGCAGTGCTATGCCTCGCAGCAGTGCTTCGGGCGCAGTGCCAACCGTGGTGTCTGTGCCCAGTTCTGCCGTATGAAGTTCGACTTGCTGGATGCCGACGGACAGGTTCTCGACCGCGAACGTTACTTCCTGTCGCTGAAGGATATGAACCAGAGCCAGCACCTGGGCGAACTGATAGAGGCGGGGGCCACCTCGTTTAAGATTGAGGGACGGCTCAAGGATATGGCTTACGTAAAGAACGTGACGGCGGCCTACAGCGAACTGCTCAACCAATATATTGCACGTCATCATGGCGAATACAAACGTTCATCGCTGGGACGGTGCACCTATACCTTCAAACCCGACTTGCGCAAGACCTTCAATCGGGGTTATACCACCTATTTCCTGCATGGCCGGCAGCCCGACATTGCCTCTTTCGATACGCCGAAGGCCATGGGCGAATATGTAGGCACGGTGAAGGAGATACGTGGCAATTCATTCACCGTGGCAGGTGTGGCTTCTTTCAGCAATGGCGACGGCCTCTGTTTCATGGAATCTGCACCTCTCACCTCTCACCACTCACCCCTCACCTCTCACCTCTCGCCCCTCACTTTCCTGAAAGGCTTCCGCGTGAATAGAGTAGAAGGCAATCGTCTTTTCCCACAGAAAATGCCGGCTGGCCTGCGCCCTGGCCTGCGCCTTTATCGTAATAACGATCAAGAGATGGAGCGTTTGCTCGCCAGACCCAGTGCCGAGCGTAAGATTCCCGTAAAGATGTACTTGCGCCCCACACCCGATGGTTACGCCTTGCGTATGTCCGTGCTCGACGGTTTTCCCGTCGAGCCAAGTGTCGAGGCACATATCAGTGCCGACCATCAGGAGGCGCAGAAAAGCCCCCGCGAAAACATCATTAGGCAACTCACTAAGTTGGGTGGTACACCCTATAATTGTGATGATATCGACATACCTGCTGGATTTAACTATTTCATCCCGTCAAGCCTGCTCTCTGAACTAAGACATCAGGCAGTTGACTTAGCCCAAGCCATGGCTTTAGACTTAGCCAACTACCAGTATGGACGTGACAAACTCCCGGTTTCCCCCACCCTTCCTTCTCCTCCAGCATATCCTTTGCCTTATCTCTACAACGTCTCCAACCGTATGGCGCAACAGTTCTATCAGCAGCAAGGCGTTAATGTGGGAGAAGCCTTCGAACTGAGCACACCCCATCCACTTGTACGTGGAGGTGGGGATGCCCCATCTGTTCCTAAATCCCTTCTTATCATGCAGTGCCGACACTGTCTGCGCTATACTCTGGGCCGGTGCGTCAAACATGGCGGACGCAAGCCTGAGTGGAAAGAGCCCTTGTCTTTGAGGCTGGGCGATGGGCGCACGTTTCGGCTGGAGTTCGACTGCAAGCAATGTCAGATGAACGTTTATGCAGTTTATAGTTCATAGTTCATAGTTCACAGTTCATAGTTCATCATAATGAATGGCCATGCGTCAAATACATCACATATTCTCCCGTCAGTTGTGCATACTTCATTGTGCATCGTTCATGGTGCTTAGTGCCTTGTGCATACTATTGACCGGTTGCTATCATCAGGAACCAGAGACATCAGATGCATGGATTGTCACTGAGGAGCAGATGGACTCCATTTCCTTCTATACCACTCACCACTACACCCAGAACTATAATTTTCTCGTTACTACCGACACGCTCTGGCTTATTGTACAGCAGCCGTCCGAGGTGCTAAGCGACATGATGGTTGATTCTGTGGCAGTAATCAACAATGACCGCCTGGTTGTGGCCGATATCATGACGATGCCGTCGGACACCATCGACTCCGTATGGGTGAGGGTGGCGCGAGACCAAGAGACCATCGGATGGATCCATGAGCAGGAGATGCTGCCGGGAGTGGCTCCAGACAACCCCATCTCGCAGTTTATCACTTTCTTTTCCGACACTCATCTGCTCATCATGCTGGCGTTCCTTGCCGTAGTCATTGCCGTATATACCATCCGCATGCTCCACAAGCACAATGCCCGACTGGTGCATTTCAACGATATTCCTTCGGCCTATCCTATGTTGTTGGCCGTTCTCGTGGCTACATCGGCCGTGTTCTACAGCACCATCCAATTGGCCGATCCCGACTCATGGCGGCATTACTATTACCATCCCACGCTCAATCCCTTTGCCGTACCCCTGCATCTCAGCCTCTTCCTAACCACGGTA
Organism: Prevotella sp.; assembly: GCA_017455845.1. Classification (GTDB taxonomy): domain Bacteria; phylum Bacteroidota; class Bacteroidia; order Bacteroidales; family Bacteroidaceae; genus Prevotella. Next base: position 19,090 of record JAFSYY010000117.1, read on the forward strand.
TGGGTCATGCTGCTCATCGCCCTTGCTGCTGTCGATGACATCCGTCGCCACCTGTCGCTCACTGAGACTATTCTCTATTGCCTTGGACTGATGGGCATATGCGCCATCGACTATGTGGTGTTCAGCATCTCTACCTTATATTATATTGGTTATCCCCTCCTTGTTGCCTATGTGGTGTTTGCTGTATGGCGCTATCTAAAGTATGGACGTGCCGTATATATATGTGGTCACTGCGGGGAAAAGATACGGCACAAGGGAAAATGCCCTTATTGTGGCACCATTAATGTTTAATTTTTGTTATAATTCTTGTGTATTTGCTATAAATTATCTATTTTTGCAAGCAAATAGCGAGAACACCCTTTTAATAATAACAAAAAAATCAACAACAATGAAAAAATTACTGATGATTGCAATGATGGCCTTTGCATGCACCGCCATGCAGGCCCAGAGCGAGGTTACGGCCCAGGATGCCAGTAAGATGACCGCCAAGGAACTGAAGGCTGCTGCCAAGGAGCAGAAGAAGAAGGAGGACTCTGTGAAGGCTGCTGCCAAGGCTCGTGCCAATGTGGAGAAGGCCAAGAAGAAGTATGATTCTGCCGTAAAGGCTGCAGAGAAGGCTCAGAAGAAGGCTGAGGATGCCAGAAAAGCCATAGAGAAGGCTCAGAAGAAGGCTGACGAAGCACAGCAGACCATGGAGCGTCTGAACGGAACTCCCGCAACTCCTCAGAACTAATCACAGGATTATTCTTTATCAAATTAACAACGGTGTCACTGTCCATACAAGGATGGTGACACCGTTGTTTCAACATATACGTCTCTTATTCAGTTATTATTCGAACTTTATTCATGCTGTACTCTTGACATAAAGCAAGAAAATATAAAATATTATATCAAAACGTTACTTTTTCAGCAAAAAAATTGATAAAATGTTTGCTAATTCGATTTTTTACTATAACTTTGCAACCGCAAAAGCAAACAAACAAACTTTAGTTCAATTTTTTAAAAGGTAAAAGATTATGAATGCAGCACAAGTTGTTGAGACTCTGAAACAGAGATTCCCTAATGAGCCTGAGTACATTCAGGCCGTGAGTCAGGTACTTCCCACTATTGAGGAAGAGTACAACAAGCACCCTGAGTTTGAGAAGTCAAACCTCATTGAGCGTCTTTGCATACCCGATCGTGTACTGGAGTTCCGTGTCACATGGGTTGACGACAAGGGAAACGTCCAGACAAACATGGGATATCGCATTCAGCACAACAACGCCATTGGCCCGTACAAAGGCGGTATCCGTTATCACAAGTCAGTAAACCTCGGAATCCTAAAATTCCTGGCCTTTGAGCAGACCTTCAAGAACTCACTCACCACACTGCCTATGGGTGGTGCCAAGGGTGGTAGCGACTTCTCGCCCCGTGGCAAGAGCGATGCAGAGGTGATGCGTTTCTGCCAGGCCTTTATGAACGAACTCTATCGTCATATCGGTCCCGACGAGGATGTTCCCGCAGGCGACATCGGCGTAGGTGGCCGTGAGGTTGGCTATCTGTTTGGACAGTACAAGAAACTCACCCATCAGTTCCAGGGTGTGCTTACGGGTAAGGGCATCCCGTTCGGCGGTTCTCTCATCCGTCCTGAGGCTACCGGTTATGGTTGTGTCTACTTCCTGACCTCTATGCTGGCTACACGCGGCATTGAGTTGGCAGGCAAAAAAGTGCTAATCTCCGGTGCTGGTAACGTGGCTCAGTATGCTGCAGAGAAATGCCTCCAGTTGGGTGCTACCGTGCTGACAATGTCAGACTCTGACGGTTACATCTACGATCCCGATGGCATCGACCGTGCAAAACTCGACTATATCATGGAGTTGAAGAACGTAGAGCGTGGACGCATCAAGGAGTATGTTGAGGAATATCCTACAGCCGTCTATCATGAGGGCATGCGTCCCTGGTTCGAGAAGGCTGATATCGCCCTGCCTTGTGCTACGCAGAACGAGATTAACGGCGAGCAGGCTCAGGCTCTAATCAACAATGGTGTGATTGCCGTTGCCGAAGGTGCCAACATGCCTTCGCTGCCCGAGGCCATCAAGATTTTCCAGGATGCCAAGATACTCTATGCTCCTGGCAAGGCCTCTAACGCCGGTGGTGTATCAGTATCTGGTCTTGAGATGTCTCAAAACTCTGAGCGTCTCTCGTGGACAGCCAAGGAAGTAGATGACTACCTGAAGCGCATCATGAACGATATTCACGAGAACTGCGTGAAGTACGGCACCCAGGCCGACGGCTACATCAACTACGTAAAGGGAGCCAATGTGGCAGGATTCATGAAGGTTGCCAAAGCCATGATGGCTCAAGGCATCGTTTAGTATGAGGCGAACACAAAAAAGGAGGGTGTTTTGACACACCCTCCTTTTTTATTCTTCAATATTCGTCAGTGAACTGGCAAATGAAGAGAACAATTGAGAGATACTTTCTACTGGATAATAAGGCAGGAAACGAGCCGATCGCCGGGCATTTTTAGCCAGCGCATTGGCGTTGCTGGTGTGAACGAAGATCTCGTTGCCCTCTTGCGAGAATTTTATCTGCTGCTGTCCCTGCGGTACTGCCGAGGCGATGGTTTCTACCAGCGAGTGCATGCGTGAGGACAACAACGGCGATTTCTGTGAGTTGAACTGGTAACCTGACGGCAGTTCTTCTGGTAAAAAGCCTGCCAGTTCAACGAGCAATGCACCTTCGAGCATCACCACACGCTTCAAGCCCAGTTTCCCAATCCATTTTCTCAACTGCTCTTGGTTGGCCTTTGCGCCGGCTCCCTCACGTATGACCTCGCCAAGGTCAATCATCCGCTTAACCCAGTGGTCGTCAGTCAGGAGAGCATAAGCCAAATAGATGCTTTTCTCCAGCAACATATATTCCACAGAGGCCTTGTCGCATCCTTCCGCCACCATCGCCAGATGGTTGGAAAGACGCTTGTTCAGGTTGGGTGAAGCAGCATGGGATTGCAAAGGCGCGGAGGCAAGATGTTCTATATAATCACCCCATTTCTTACGCACACCTGCACTAACCAGTTGCACGGCAAATTGGTTGCCCATCACTTCCAGTCCCTGAAAAGCCTCGGTTTCCACATCATGTAATATGGACAATTGCAGCACTTTCTGCCATTTGTATGCAGACATGGGTTCTACCTTGTCCTGTTTACCAAAGGCACCGGCACTAAGCAGGCGAAAGAAATTGCGTGTTACAATGTCCATTCTAAGCCTTGCGTTCTATCCATGCCAGGGTGTCGCCCTTGCGTACCTTGGCACCCTGTTTAGCGCTGATATCCACAAGTTTGCCGCCAAGAGCAGCAGGTATGGGCACAATCTCGCCCCACTTCTCCACGAGGTAGCAGAAGGTCTGGCCTTCCTCATAGGTCTGCCCGTTGAAGGGCTCTATGCTTGGAGCGCCCTCGCCGTCGCCGTTGAACTCGTAGAATATCTGTCCGGCTGACGGGCAGACGAGGGCATCGGCCTTGGCATGCTTGAAGGCAGCCAGTTCCTCGGGCTTCATCTTCGAGCCGCCCAGTTTGGCATCCTTCGCCTTCTGGATGTCGGCCAGGAGTTGCTTCTTGGCCTGACCGCTCTTGAAGGGTCGGTACTGCTCGGGATGCATAGCCAGTTCGAAGAGTTCCTCGTTGTCCTGACCGTAGTCCCAACCGTTCTCGTCCATCTCCTTCTTGAAGCCTTCGAGGGCATTGGGCAGCAGCGTATGCGGGTCAACGTCGGTAAACTCACGCTTCTGCGTCTTGGCCAGTTCGATGAGTTCGGGAGCGATGGTGCCAGGCACCTTGCCACTCTTGCCGAGGATCATGCCCCAGATGGCATCGTCCATCATCACGTAGCGGCCCTTGCCCTGCTCCATGGTGAGGAGGTTCATCAGGGCTATGTTCTTGGTGTACTGCGAGAACGGGGTTACCAATGGGGGATAGCCCACACGCGGCCATACATACTCCACCTCGTTGAATAGTTTCACCAGCATATCGTCCATCGTCAGGGCAGCCTCGCCCTTCTTCTCGCGCAGTTTGTTGATCATGCTCTGGATGGGTCCCAGGTCGGCCATCATCGAGCCCATCATGCCGCCAGGCAGTCCGCTGCCAAGCAGCAACGACGACATGTGCTTGTTGGCGGGATTGATGAAGTAGCCCAGCCAGTCGTCGATGAACTCCTGCGTCAACGTGCGTGCCTGCATGTAGGCGTTCATGTTCAGTTCCTTCACCTCGAAGCCCTCGTTCTTCAGCATCGACTGCACGGAGATGATATCCGGATGCACCTTGCCCCACGACAGCGGCTCGATGGCTGTGTCGATGATGTCGGCACCATTGTTGCAGACTTCCAGGATGCTGGCCATGCTAAGGCCTGGGCCTGAATGTCCGTGATACTGGATGATGATGTCGGGATGCTTAGTCTTGATGCTCTTCGTCAGCGCACCGAGCATGGCAGGCTGTCCGATGCCGGCCATATCCTTCAGACAGATTTCCTCTGCACCAGCAGCAATGACTTCATCTGCAATATTCGAGTAGTACTCCACGGTATGAACAGGCGAGGTGGTGATGCATAGCGTGGCCTGAGGAATCATGCCGGCAGCCTTGGCCCACTTGATGGAGGGGATAATATTACGTGTGTCGTTCAGACCGCAGAAGATACGGGGAATATCGACCCCTTGTGCCTTCTTTACCTTATACATTAGTTCGCGCACATCGTCGGGCACAGGATACATACGCAGGGCGTTCAAGCCACGGTCGAGCATATGAGTCTGTATTCCCACCTCATTAAACGGCTTACAGAAAGCACGCACGGCGAGGTTTGGATTCTCACCCGCCATGAGGTTAACCTGCTCAAAGGCACCGCCGTTGGTTTCCACGCGGTCGAAGCACCCCATATCGATAATCACTGGTGCTATACGTTCCAATTGATCCTTACGAGGCTGGAACTTACCTGACGACTGCCACATATCGCGGTAGACGAGACTGAACTTGATTTTCTTCTTTCCCATAGTTTAAAATTTTGGTTAATTCGCAAATATGGATGCAAAGATAATAATTATTTATGAATTACCAACTTATCAAGACCGTTTTTTTGTATCTGAAAACAAAAAAAGTGAGTTTTCCATGAGGAAACTCACTTTTTAGTTTATTATGGTAGTCGATAGGGGAATCGAACCCCTATGCCAAGATTGAGAATCTTGTATCCTAACCATTAGATGAATCGACCTAATAGAGTCTTTAATTGAAGAATATCTGATTTATATCCAGACTTCAGTAGTCGATAGGGGAATCGAACCCCTATGCCAAGATTGAGAATCTTGTATCCTAACCATTAGATGAATCGACCGGAGTGCGGAAGCTGGGGGATTCGAACCCCCGGTACGGGAACCCGTACGGCAGTTTAGCAAACTGCTGGTTTCAGCCACTCACCCAAACTTCCTCGTATAACCAAAAAAGGCGTCCGAAAAGCATTCTCGCTCAAATGCGGGTGCAAAGGTAAGTGTTTTTTTTCATTCCTGCAAATATTTGAGCATATTTTTTTTGAAAAATATTACAAGATCACAAAAATCTTTGCTTTGTGGTTACGCATTCCCTTAACTTACGGAAGTTGAACAAGTATAAAAAAGGACAAGGGGGGAGTGAAAAGTGCAAAGAAATGTTATAACTCTTTGGCAGGTCAGAAATTCTTAGTACTTTTGCACTCTGTAATACGTATTCGAATATGGGATTGTTTGATTTTTTTAGTAAGAAGAAGAAAGAAGAGACGCTGGACAAAGGCCTGGAGAAGACCAAGACATCGGTGTTCAGTAAGTTGACACGCGCCATTGCTGGTAAGTCGAAGGTCGATGACGACGTGCTCGACAACCTGGAGGAGGTGCTGATAACCAGTGATGTGGGTGTTGACACGACGCTGAAAATTATTGACCGCATCGAAAAGCGCGTGGCCAAGGACAAATATGTCTCTACCAGCGAGTTGAACAATATCCTGCGCGAAGAGATCTCTGCCCTGCTAGCCGAGAACAACAGCGACGACAACGACCAGTGGGACCTGCCTACCGACCATAAGCCCTACGTCATACTGGTGGTGGGTGTCAACGGCGTGGGCAAGACCACGACGATAGGCAAACTGGCCTGGCAGTTCAAGCAGGCCGGCAAGAAGGTGTGCCTGGGCGCTGCCGATACGTTCCGTGCCGCCGCCGTGGAGCAACTGTGCATCTGGGGCGAGCGCGTGGGCGTGCCCGTGGTGAAGCAGCAGATGGGCAGCGATCCTGCCAGCGTGGCCTACGACACGCTGCAGAGCGCCAAGGCCAACGATATGGACGTGGTGATTATCGATACTGCAGGCCGCCTGCACAACAAGGTAGGCCTGATGAACGAACTGAAGAAGATCAAGGACGTGATGAAGAAGGTGCTGCCCGAGGCTCCCGACGAGGTGATGCTGGTGCTCGACGGCTCCACCGGTCAGAACGCCTTCGAGCAGGCCAAGCAGTTTGCTGCCGTCACAAAGGTGACAAGCCTTGCCATCACCAAACTCGACGGCACGGCGAAGGGCGGCGTGGTCATCGGCATATCAGACCAGTTGAAGGTGCCCGTGAAGTACATCGGACTGGGCGAGGGCATGGAAGACCTGCAACTGTTTAACAAACAAGAATTTGTAGATTCGCTTTTTTCAAACCAGAAATGACCGTTGATTTCATATCACTCGGATGCTCGAAGAACCTCGTTGACAGCGAGGTTCTCATGGGGCTTTTCGAGGCTCATGGCTACAAGGTGACCCACGACAGCCCCGACCCGCAGGGCGAGGTGGTGGTGGTGAACACCTGTGGCTTTATTGCCGACGCCAAGGAGGAGAGTATCAACACCATTCTGGAACAGGTGGCACGCAAGAACGAGGGACTGGTGGAGCGCATCTATGTGATGGGATGCCTCTCAGAGCGCTACCTGGCCGACCTGGAGGCCGAAATCCCCGAGGTGGACGGCTGGTATGGGAAGTTCAACTATCGTCAGTTGCTGTTCGATCTCAGCGCAGCCCATTCCTCATTTCTCACTCCTCATGTCTCATTTGCTCGCCACTTGACCACCCCACCCCACTACGCCTACATCAAGATCAGCGAAGGCTGCGACCGCCACTGTGCCTACTGCGCCATACCGCTGATTACAGGCCATCACCAAAGCCGTAGAATGGAGGAAATACTCGACGAGGTGCGCGATCTGGTGAGCAAGGGTGTCAAGGAGTTTCAGATTATCGCTCAGGAGTTAACCTATTACGGCATAGACCTTTATGGCGAACAGCGCATAGCAGAACTTATTGAGCGCATGGCCGACATAGAGGGCGTCAGGTGGATACGGCTGCACTACGCCTACCCTACCCACTTCCCTTGGGACCTGCTGCGCGTAATGCGAGAGAAGCCCAACGTTTGCCGCTATATGGACATCGCCCTGCAGCACATCAGCGACCGCATGCTCAGCCAAATGCGGCGCAACACCAGCAAGGCAGAAACGATGGCACTCATTGAGCGCATGCGCCGCGAGGTGCCAGGCATCCATCTGCGCACCACGCTGATGGTAGGCTTCCCCGGCGAGACGGAAGAGGACTTCCAGGAACTGCTCGACTTCGTGAGGTGGGCACGCTTCGAGCGCATGGGTGCCTTTGCCTATAGCGAGGAAGAAGGCACCTACTCGGCAGAACACTACGAGGACGACGTGCCCGTGGACGTGAAGCAGCGGCGACTGGACAAGTTGATGCGCGTGCAGCAGAACATCAGTGCCGAGATAGAGGCTGCAAAGGTGGGACAGACGCTGCCCATCATCATCGACCGCATAGAGGGCGACTACTATGTAGGGCGCACGGAGTTCTGCTCGCCCGAGGTTGACCCCGAGGTGCTGATTCCAATTGAAAATGAAGAATTGGAAATTGAAATCGGGGAGATATACCAGGTGAAGATAACCGACTCGGAAGAGTTTGATCTCTACGGGGAAGTGAACTGTGAACTGTGAATTGTGAACTGATTCAGATGAATAACAAGGAATTTATAAACATACTGGCAGAACGTACCGACATGAAGACAGCCGATGCACAGCATACCGTCGATGTGTTGGTGACGGTGCTCGGCGACTGCTTCATGGAGGGCGACAGCGTGCAACTGGCCAACTTCGGCGCCTTTGAGGTGAAGAAGAAACTCGAACGCATCATGGTGAACCCAACAACGGGACAGCGCATGCTGGTGCCACCCAAACTGGTGCTGGCTTTCAAGCCTAACCTTGCTTGGAAAGACAAAATAAAGAAAGGAGGAGCAGCATAGATGGCAAAAGTCAATATGAGCGAACTGGCCGAGATGCTGTCAACCAGGTGTCAACTCAACAAGCGCGAGGCACAGCAGTTTATGACGGCGGTCGTAGAGACCATACAGGAAGGCATCAACAACGACAAGATGATAAAGATCAAGGGCCTTGGCACTTTCAAGGTCATTGGCGTTGACGCTCGCGAAAGCGTGAACGTGAATACAGGCGAACGTGTCACCATCAACGGGCATCAGAAACTCTCCTTTACACCCGACAACGCCATGAAGGAACTGGTGAACAAGCCATTCTCGCAGTTTGAGACCGTGATACTCAATGACGGCGTGCAATTTGACGATGTGGAACCTGGAACACAAGAAAACGAGAATACAGAAATAACAGAACCAACAGAAGAAAACGTAATGCCGGAAACACAGGAATCATCTGACCTACCTGAGATGCCGGAGACCTCTGACACCCCAGACCTACCTGAGATGCCGGATACCTCTGAGACTCAGGATGACCTTGACGAGCCGGAGACCTCTGACACTCAGGATGACCTTGACGAGCCGGAGACACCAAGCCATTCCTATTGGTGGGCATGGCTGTTGCTGGCATTGGCAGCCTGCGTCATCAGTTTTGCCGGCGGCTATCTACTGGGACGTAAGATAGACCGAAGCAGCAAGGCTGAATACACAGAAAATACCATTGTACAGACGGATTCCCTGACAAAGGCTGGGCCTGTAGTGGATAAAACGGCAACAGACACATTGCATGCCGACACGCCGAAGGCAGCAACAGCCGAAACAAAAGAGCCTGAGGTCAAAGAGCCTGCCACGAAATTGCCTGCCGTCAAGGAGCAGGAGCCCGTATGGGAGAAATACGAGGCAATGGACGGTCGTGTGCGGACAGGAGCCTATTATATCGTTGGCGACGACTATACGGTGAAGGCCAGGAGCAACGACAGCATGAAGCGCATAGCCAAGCGTACGCTGGGCGACGGCATGGAATGCTATATCGAGGTGTACAACAACCTCACGGCAGCATCGCCGCTGAAAGAGGGCCAGAGCATCAAGATACCCAAACTGGAACTGAAAAAGAAACTAAAAAAGAATACAAACAAATAAACAACAGAAAAATGGCAGAAAACATTGACATCCGCGAACTGAACATGCGGATAGAACAGCAAAGCGCATTCGTCACAAACCTGGTGACGGGTATGGACAAGGTTATTGTAGGCCAGAAACATCTGGTAGATTCACTGTTGATAGGACTTTTGAGCGACGGCAACATCCTGCTGGAAGGTGTGCCTGGACTGGCCAAGACGCTGGCCATCAAGACATTGTCGCAACTCATCGATGCCAAATACAGCCGCATACAGTTCACCCCCGACCTGCTCCCCGCCGACGTGACGGGTACGATGATCTATTCACAGAAGGACGAGAAATTCCTGGTGAAGAAAGGGCCCGTGTTTGCTAACTTCGTACTGGCCGACGAGATCAACCGCGCTCCGGCCAAGGTGCAGAGCGCACTGCTCGAAGCCATGCAGGAGAAGCAGGTAACTATTGGCAGCGAGACCTTCGACCTGCCCAGCCCCTTCCTCGTGATGGCTACGCAGAACCCCATTGAGCAGGAAGGCACCTATCCGCTCCCTGAGGCCCAGATGGACCGCTTCATGCTGAAAGTGGTCATCGGCTATCCCACGCTGGAGGAGGAGAAGCAGATTATCCGCGAGAACATTGCCGGCAGCCTGCCGCAGGTGAGACCCGTCACCACGTCGCAGGAGATCATGAAGGCCCGCGAGGTAGTGCGCGAGGTGTATATCGACGAGAAGATAGAGCAGTATATCGCCGACATCGTCTTTGCCACACGCTATCCCGACCGCTACGGCCTGAAGGACATGAAGGACATGATCTCGTTTGGCGGTTCGCCGCGTGCATCCATCAACCTGGCCAAGGCCGCCCGCGCATACGCCTTCATCAAGCGTCGCGGCTATGTGGTGCCGGAGGATGTGCGTGCCATCGCCCACGATGTGCTGCGCCACCGCATTGGCCTGACCTACGAGGCCGAGGCCAGCAACATCACCAGCGAGGAGATTGTCAGTAAGATTATTAATAAGGTGGAGGTGCCTTAAAGCCCCCCTTTCGCCCCCCGAGGGGGCAATATAGATTCTACAATGAATAGCAAAACCATAGAAGCCCCATCGGGGGCAGTAGGGGGGGGCACGGCTGAGATTATCAAGAAAGTCAGGAAGATTGAGATCAAAGCCAGAGGCTTGAGCAGCAACGTCTTCGCAGGTCAGTATCACTCAGCCTTCAAGGGGCGCGGCATGGCCTTCTCTGAGGTGCGCGAGTACCAATATGGCGACGATGTGCGCGACATTGACTGGAACGTTACCGCCCGCTTCAACAAGCCCTACGTCAAGGTGTTTGAGGAGGAGCGCGAACTCACCGTGATGCTCGTCATCGACGTCAGCGGATCGCTCGAGTTCGGCACCCAGAAGCAACTGAAGCGCGACATGGTGACGGAGATAGCCGCCACGCTGGCCTTCTCGGCCATCCAGAACAACGATAAAATCGGTGTCATCTTCTTCTCTGACAAGATAGAAAAGTATATCCCGCCCAAGAAAGGCCGCAAGCACATACTCTACATCATACGTGAGATGCTCGACTTCCATGCCGACAGCAGGCACACCGACCTGGCACAGGCCGTAGAGTTTCTCACGGGCGTGAGCAAGCGCAAATGTACGGCTTTCCTCTTGAGTGACTTCTACGTGCGCCAGAACTTCATGCAGCAACTCACCATTGCCAACCGCAAGCACGACGTGGTGGCCATTCAGGTGTACGACAAGCGAGCCTGCAACCTGCCTGACGTAGGACTGATGAAGGTGGTGGATGCCGAGACAGGACATGAGCAGTATGTTGACACGGGCAGCAAAAGGCTGCGCGATGCCTATCACCGCTACTGGCTGAAGCGTCAGGCCGACCTTCAGGAAACATTTGCCAAGAGCAACGTTGACAGCGTCAGCATAGCCACTGACGAGGACTACGTAAAATCGTTGATGGGACTGTTTAAACAGAGAGGATGAAGAAGATTGAAAATTGAAGATTGAAGATTAAAGATTGAAGATGATGATTATAAATGCTATGATTGGAGACTTGAGACGAAGATGGTGTATTGTGGTTCTGTTGCTACAATCGTCATTTTTCAATTTTCAATCTTCAATCTGTTTGGCGCAGGTCAAGGTGGAATCGGAACTGAGCAGCGTGGAGATGCTTGTGGGGCAGCAGGTGCAACTCACAGTGAGTGCCACAGCCGATGCCGATGCCAACGTGGAGTTTCCACAACAGGGACAGTTGCCCGCAGGCGTGGAGTTTCTGGGGGCTGTTGAAATGCCCGACGAGAAAGCCGACGACGGCATGGTGCGACGCATGCGTGGCTATGTGCTCACATCGTTTGACGACACTCTGTACTACCTGCCGCCCTTGACAGTTAAAGTGAACGGTAAGGAATATCAGACCAACCAACTGGCACTGAAGGTGTTGACGGTAGATGTGGACACTACCGACTACGAGAAATACTTCGGCCCGAAGGATGTGCAGGACAACCCCTTCGACTGGGAACTTGACGACTGGGCGATGCCTTTCTGGCTCAGCGTATTGCTACTGGTGCTTATGGCCGTTGGCTATTATCTCTATATCCGTCTGCGCGACAACAAACCCGTCATCGCCCGCATACGCATCGTGAAACGTCTGCTGCCACACCAGAAAGCCATGAAGGCCATCGAGGAGATCAAGGCCGAGAAGATGGTGACGGCAGAAGACCCGAAGGAATACTACACACGCTTGACCGACACGCTGCGTAAGTATATTGAGGAGCGCTATGGTTTCAGCGCTATGGAGATGACAAGCAGCGAGATTATCGACCAACTGATGAAGAAGGGCGACCAGGAGTCGCTCAGCGAACTCAGGCAGTTGTTCCTCACCGCCGACCTGGTGAAGTTTGCCAAGTATTCCACCCTTATCAACGAGAATGATGCCAATCTGGTGAGTGCCGTCGATTTTATCAACCGTACAAAGATCGAGGTGCCCGTCAGCAACGAGCCAGAGAAACCCCAACTCACGGCCGAGGAGCAGCGCACGCAGAAGAGCCGCATGATGCTGAAGACGGCTATCGGCGTGATTTGCGGTATCAGCGTCGTGTTGTTCGGCTATATTGCATATTGTGTCTATGAGTTACTGTAAAAACATAGAGTGATGGAATTTGCGAATAAAGAATACCTGCTTCTGCTATTGCTCATCATACCTTATATAATATGGTATGTGATGTTCAGGAAGAAAACCGAGCCAACCATCCAGATGGCCGACACCAATGCGTTTAAGTTTGCACCGCGCAGTTGGAAGGTGACCCTCATGCCCCTGCAGATGCTGCTACGCATCCTGGCGTTTACCATGCTGGTCGTGGTGTTGGCACGTCCGCAGACCCATGATGCGATTCAGAACGAGAATATCGAGGGCATTGACATCATGCTGGCTATGGACGTTTCAACATCGATGTTGGCCGAGGACTTGAGAGACGATGCCCGGAAGATACAAAACCGTATTGAGGCGGCAAAAGTGGTGGCCGCAGAGTTTATTGCCGGCAGGCCTAACGACAATATCGGCCTTACCATCTTTGCCGGCGAGGCCTTCACACAATGCCCTATGACCATCGACCATGTGTCGCTGCTCTCGCTGCTCCATAATGTGAGGACTGACATTGCCGCCAGGGGACTCATAGAGGACGGTACAGCCATCGGCATGGGACTGGCCAATGCCGTGAGCCGACTGAAAGACTCCAAAGCCAAGAGCAAAGTCGTGATATTGCTGACCGACGGTAGCAATAACCGTGGCGACATCTCGCCTATGACAGCGGCCGAGATAGCCCAGAGCCTGGGCGTGCGCGTCTATACCATCGGCGTAGGCACCAACGGCACCGCCCGCTATCCGCTTACGGTGGGAGGCAGTGTGCAGTATATCAATATGCCGGTAGAGATAGACACCAAGACTCTAACCGACATTGCCAATACCACCCATGGCAAGTTCTATAGGGCAAGAAATGCCGAGGAACTGCGTGAGATCTATCAAGAGATAGACAAACTGGAAAAGTCGAAGATTGAGGTGCAGCGTTTCAGCCGCCGCTACGAAGACTATCAGAAATATGCCCTGATAGCCTTGTGCGCCCTGCTGTTGGAGGTGCTGCTGAGAATAACCGTGTTTAGAAAAATACCTTAAAAGGTAAAAGGTAAAAGGTTAAAGATAAAGATGTATAGATTTGAGAATCCGGAATACCTGTGGCTGCTGGTGCTCGTGGCATTATGGGCACTTATACGCTTTGCCACATTTTTTAATCAGAAGAAAAGACTGCGCCGCTTTGGCGACCCGGAACTGCTGAACCAACTGATGCCCAACGTGTCGCGATGGCGCCCGCTGGTCAAGTTCTGCCTCTTGGAACTTGCCCTGGTGCTCGTCATCATAGCACTGGCACGTCCGCAGCAGGCCAACAGCATCAGTCAGGAGCAGCGTGCAGGCATAGAGACGGTCATCGCACTCGACATCAGTAACTCCATGAGAGCCACCGATGTGTCGCCGTCACGCCTCGACCGTGCTAAGATGATGGTGGAGAACCTGGTTGAGAACTTCATCAACGACAAGATAGGACTTATTGTCTTTGCAGGCGATGCCTTCGTACAACTGCCCATCACCAGTGACTATGTCTCGGCCAAGATGTTCCTCAGCACCATCGATCCCACGATGATTGCCAACCAAGGCACCGACATTGCTGCAGCCATTGAGATGGCTACGCACAGTTTCACGCAGCAGGAGCATGTGGGCAAGGCCATCATCGTCATCACCGACGGCGAAGACCATGAGGGAGGAGCCATAGAGGCTGCCAAGGATGCCAAGGAACGGGGTTACAACGTCTATGTGCTGGGCATCGGCTCTACCAACGGCTCGCCTGTACCCGACCCTGCCACCGGCAGTTATATGATTGACAACAGGGGTGAGACCGTGATGTCGCGCCTGAACGAGCAGATGTGCCGCGAAGTGGCACAGGCTGGCGGCGGCGCATATATCCATGTTGACAACAACAGCAGTGCACAACGGCTGCTGGATGAGGAACTCGACAAACTGGAGAAGGGCGAGACCACTATCTATAGCGACTATAGCGAGCAGTTCCAGTATGCGGCTGCCTTCGCACTACTGTTGCTTATCTTGGAGATTTGTATCTTGGATCGTAAGAATCCTTTGCTCAAGAATATTAAACTGTTTAAAAGATGAAACTGGCCAGACTGATTCTTTTGTTCATCATCATATCGGCAACAACAGGAAATGCCTTTGCCGACAACCGCCAGGCACGGAAACTGATAAGAAAGGGCAACAGCCTCTATCGCTCGGATAAAAGGCAGGAAGCCCAGGTAAACTATCTGAAAGCCTTCCGTGCCGACAGCACGGACGCACGCGTGCTCTATAACCTTTCCACCTCTATGTTCCCACGCGACTGGAAAGCAACGCCTCAGGAACGCCGCGACACAATGGCGGCATTCTATAACTCGGCCGCACGACAGGAGCAGAACCCGCTCAGAAAGGCGCAGGCCTATCACAACATGGGTGTCGTCTATCAGAGTGCACAGCAGTTTGACAAAGCCATCGAGGCCTACAAGAATGCACTGCGCAACAATCCCAGTGACGACGAGACTCGCTATAACCTGGTGCTCTGCCAACGCCAACTGAAAAACCAGCAGAATGACAACAACCAGCAGAACCAGGATCAGGACAAACAGGACAAGCAAGACCAACAGCAGCAGCAACAACAAGAGCAGCAGAAACAGGACGAGCAGAAGCAGGACGAGCAGCAGCAACAGCAGCAAGAGCCACCTATGAGCAAGGAGAATGCCGAACAGTTGCTCAATGCCGCCATGCAGCAAGAGAAGAAGACCCAGGAGCGCATGAAGGAGGCCCAGCAACAGCCCCAGCGCCGGAGGATAGAGAAGAACTGGTAAACGAGAAATTTAATCAATTAAAATTAAAACAAAACAGACATTAGAAAACAATGAAGCGAATCCTTTTAATTGTTTCATTTTTCAATTTCTTAATTGCGACAACAGTCGCTCAGACGCTCACAGCCAATGCGCCGCAGCAGGTGGCCGTAGGACAGCAGTTCCGGCTCACCTATACTGTCAACACACATGATGTATCGGGATTCCGTGTAGGACAGATACCATCGGAAGCCTTTGAGGTGTTGATGGGTCCCAGCACCAGCACGCAATCCAGTTTCAGTATCGTGAACGGACACACCACGCAGTCTTCGACAGTCACCTATACCTTTGTGCTGAGTGCATTGAAGGAGGGCTCGTTCACCATCCCGGCTGCTACGGTAAACGCCGAGGGAAAACAGATTTCATCCAACTCCTTGAAGATACAGGTCAGCGGTACGGCACCTCAGGGAGGCGGCAATTACAGCAGAGGCAGAAGCAGCCAACAGCCTGAGACGCGCTCGGCAGGGACACCCATCTCGGGCTCCGACCTCTTCATCAAGGTCAGCGCCTCGAAGAAACGCGTAGTGGAACAGGAGCCTGTGTTGCTCACCTATAAGGTCTATACCTTGGTCAGCCTGACACAACTGGAAGGCAAGATGCCCGACCTGAAAGGCTTCCATACGCAGGAGATAGCATTGCCACAGGAGAAGAGTTTCAAGGTAGAGCAGTTCAATGGCCGTAACTATAAGACGGTGACGTGGAGCCAGTATGTCATGTTCCCGCAGATGGCGGGTAAACTGGAGGTGCCGCCCATCACATTCAACGGCATCGTGGTACAGCAGAACCGCAATATCGACCCCTTTGAGGCCTTCTTCAACGGAGGTTCCAGTTATGTGGAGGTAAAGAAGCAGATACAGGCACCAGGCGTGGAGATTCAGGTAGACCCCCTACCCGACCGTCCCATGGGCTTCAGCGGAGGTGTAGGCAGATTCAGCATGAAGACGGAGATCGACAAAGATGAACTGAAGTCCAACGACCCGCTGACCATCCGCGTCACTATCAGCGGCACTGGCAACCTTAAACTGATAAAGGAGCCTGTCATCAAGTTCCCCAAGGACTTTGACACCTACGATGCCAAGATGACCGACAAGAGCCGGCTCACTACCAGCGGACTCGAAGGCAGCATCATCTACGAGTACCTGGCAGTTCCCAGACATCAGGGACAATACACCATCCCGCCTATTGAGTTTATCTATTACGACACCCAGGATAAGCAATATAAGACGCTGACCTCGGAGGCATACCAACTTAACGTGGCCAAAGGCGAAGGCGGAGAGAGTCAGGTGCAGACCTTCACCAACCAGGAGGATATCCAGATGCTGGGCAGCGACATACGACATATCAAACTGGGCAATGCCAATGTCAAGGCCGACGGCGACTATTTCTTTGGCTCGTATCTGTATATCCTAAGTATCTCAGCCCTCCTGCTGATCTTCATCACGCTGTTCTACGTCTTCCGCAAGAGAGCCATTGAGAACGCAGACCTTGGAAAGGTACGCGGCAAGAAAGCCAACAAGATAGCCACCAAGCGATTGAAGCAGGCTGCCAAACTAATGAAGGACAACAAGCCAAACGAGTTCTACGATGAAGCCCTACGCGCCCTGTGGGGCTATGTGGGCGACAAACTCAACATCCCTGTGGAGCAGTTGTCAAGAGAGAATATCAGCGACCGTCTCTCAGCCCATCAGGTTGACGGCGACACCATCGGGCAGTTCCTTAGTGCTATCGACGAGTGCGAGTTCGAGCGTTATGCCCCCGGCGATCCTAAGGGTAACATGAGCAAGGTCTATCAAACGGCAATAACCGCCATTGAGAAAATAGAAGAAGGAATGAACCGCAAGCCAAAGAAAACGGCCGCAACAGCCATCTTGCTGCTGCTATTGCTAATGCCGTCGTCTGCTTTCGCCCTGTCTAAGGCCGAAGCCGACAGCAGTTACGTCAACGAGAACTATCAGCAGGCTATAGAGCAGTATGAACGATTGCTTCAGGCCGGTCCTAGTGCAGAGTTGTACTATAACCTTGGCAACTCGTATTACCGCATGGATGACATCACACATGCTATCCTGAACTACGAGCGTGCCTTGCTGCTCTCGCCTGGCGATGACGACATACGTTTTAATCTTCAGTTGGCACGCAGCAAGACCATCGACAAGATTGTGCCTCAGTCGGAGTTCTTCCTCACTACGTGGTACCGCTCTATTGTCAACCTCCTGAGTGTCGATGGATGGGCATACATAGCCATATTCTGCCTTGCCTTCACCGTTATTCTGCTCATTGTCTATCTGTTCTCCTCGCCCGTTTGGCTTCGAAAGATCGGTTTCTTTGGCGGTCTGCTGCTGCTGTTGTGTTTTATTCTGGGCAACGTGTTTGCCTGGCATCAGAGACGGATGATTGTCCATCGCGACGGGGCTATCATCATACAGTCTGCAGTACCTGTGAAGAGCACACCGGCACAAAACGGTACAGACCTCTTCCTGCTGCATGAGGGCACAAAAGTCAACATCATTGACGACTCGATGAACGGATGGTATGAAGTGCGCGTGCCAGACGGCAAGCAAGGGTGGGTGGAGACGAGTCAGATTGAAGTAATCTGAGTGATGAGAACTGAGTGTTGAGAGTTAAGAGTTGAGAGTGAATGGAAGAGTTGATCGGTTTTGACAAGCAGTTGCTGCTATGGTTCAATGGCAGTGACTCCCTGTTCCTCGACGGACTGGTGAAGACGTTGACCACAGCCACCACATGGATACCACTCTACATAGCATTACTTTATCTTGTGGTGAAAAACAACGACACCATGCAAAAGGTACTGCTTATCATTGGCTGTGCTGCTGTCTGCGTGCTTCTGGCCGGCTCGCTCAACGACCTGCTGGTCAAACCTGAGGTAGCCCGCTGGCGACCTACCCATGATGCCGAGATAGGCATACTGACAGACGTTGTCAACGGCTATCGCGGCGGCAGATACGGTTTTTTCTCCTCCCACGCGGCCAATACCTTCAGCATTGCCATCTTCTTCTCATTGCTGGTCAGAAACAGAATATTGACCACTGCCTTGGTGCTTTGGTCACTGACAAACTGCTGGACGCGCCTGTATCTCGGTGTTCACTTCCCAGGCGACGTCTTGTGCGGACTCCTGTGGGGTGGTCTGGTAGGAACAGGTATTTGGTATCTGTATCATCGCATCATCAAGAAGATGGCAACCGGCAAGCAATTCATATCCTCACAGTACACGGCAACAGGCTATCAGATCAGCGACATCGATGTGGTAGTGTGTGTGCTGGTGTTCACATTAATCTATGCCATCCTGAGGTCGTGTTTCATGCTATATATATAGAAGGAATGGATACAAAACATATACATATCAGTGATTATAACTATGACCTGCCCGATGAGCGCATAGCCAAGTTTCCGCTTACGCAACGCGACCACTCTAAACTGCTGGTCTATAACCACGGCGAGGTGAATGAGGATACGTTCTGCAACCTGCCTGAGCATCTGCCTTCAGGAGCACTTATGGTGTTCAACAACACCAAGGTCATACAGGCACGCATGCACTTCCGCAAAGATACCGGTGCACTCATAGAAGTGTTTCTGCTGGAACCTGCCGACCCCATAGACTATGAACAGATCTTCCAGTCACGCGGTCGCTGCTCGTGGTATTGCCTCGTGGGGAATCTAAAGAAATGGAAAGAGGGAACGCTCAGTTCACAATTCACAATTCACAATTCACAATTCACGATGAAG
This sequence comes from Prevotella sp., assembly GCA_017455845.1. Classification (GTDB taxonomy): domain Bacteria; phylum Bacteroidota; class Bacteroidia; order Bacteroidales; family Bacteroidaceae; genus Prevotella. Next base: position 38,199 of record JAFSYY010000117.1, read on the forward strand.
GCTACGCGTGGAGCCCAGCATGGTACCAGCCATCTTGTCGTATTTGAATGGTCAATAATTCAACCTTCCTCTCAACCGATGGACGCTTGCAATCAGATGGATGCAAGAACACTCTCCTCCTTTGCCGAAGTTATCGACGCTATTGGCGAACTGCCCATACCCCCGTATCTTAACCGCAAGGCACAAGAGAGCGACAAGACCACCTACCAGACTGTTTACTCGAAGATTAAAGGCAGTGTGGCAGCCCCTACAGCCGGTCTTCATTTCACTCCCGAAGTGCTTGCTGCCATCGACAGGAGAGGCATCGAACGCGAGGAACTTACCCTCCATGTAGGTGCAGGCACCTTTAAGCCCGTGAAGAGCGAGGAGATAGAAGGCCATGAGATGCATACTGAATTCATCAGTGTCAGGCGTGAAACCATCGACAAACTCATCAGTCATCAAGGACATGCCATCGCCGTGGGCACAACCAGCGTCCGCACTTTGGAGAGCCTCTACTGGATGGGAGTGAAGACATACAACAACCCCGACATAGATGGCGAGAGCCTTCATGTTATGCAATGGGAGCCCTACGACTGCAACAGCGACCTTGACACCCTGACGGCTCTCAAGGCCCTCGCACAGTGGATGGATGCCCGAGGGCTCAGTGTGCTCCACAGCAGCACGCAGATTATCATTGCGCCTGGCTACGACTACAGAATTGTAAAGATGCTAGTCACCAATTTCCATCAGCCGCAATCTACGCTGCTGCTCCTGGTGAGTGCCTTCGTGCACGGCGACTGGCATAAGATATATGACTACGCCCTCGCTCACGATTTCCGTTTCCTGAGTTATGGCGACTCATCATTACTCATCCCATAGCCCCAGCCCATTAGCCCCATTAGCCCTATATGTCCCATTAGCCCCATTAGCCCTATTAGCCCCATAAAAAAATTATGAAATACGGATTGATAAAGGTGGCCTCTGCCATACCAGGTGTGCGCGTGGCCGATGTAGAGTACAACAGACATCAGATTGAAAACCTCATTGCCCAAGCAGAGGGAAAGGGTGCCGAGGTCATCGTATTCCCAGAACTCACACTCACAGGCTATACCTGTCAGGACCTCTTTCGTCAGCAACTGTTGCTCGACAAGGTGGAAGAAGCCCTGCTCATCCTGCTTGACTTCACGCGCAAACTCGACATCATCTCCGTCGTAGGACTACCCGTGCGCATCGGATCGCTGCTCTATAACTGTGCTGTTGTCATACAGCGGGGAACGGTGTTAGGACTGGTGCCCAAGACCTACCTGCCTAATTATAACGAGTTCTATGAGAAACGATGGTTTGCATCGGCTGCCGACCTTATGCCTCAGGACATCTATCTGGCAGGCAGTCCCGTACATGTAGCCAACGAGCCCCTCGTCTTCCGTACCTGCGACGGCGTAGGCTTCGGCATTGAGATCTGTGAGGATGTGTGGGCACCGTTGCCGCCGAGCAACAACCTGGCACTGGCCGGAGCCGATATCATCCTCAACCTATCGGCTACCGACGAACTGTTGGGCAAGCATGAATACCTCTGCTCGCTGCTGGCCCAGCAGAGTGCACGTATGATGTGTGGCTATGTTTACAGCAGTTGCGGCTTTGGTGAGTCAACACAGGATGTGGTCTATGGAGGCAACGCCATGATATTCGAGAACGGCAGACTCATCGGCAAGTCAGAGCGATTCTCACTCGAACCGCAACTCATGATACAGCAAATAGATGTGGACCTCTTGCGCTCGGAACGCCAGAACAACACAACCTTCCGAACGGCTCAGGACGGTGCCACCTCGCGCATCATCCAGGCCAAAGCCGTCACGTCTCAGGAGTTCACGCTCATCCGCGACATCAATCCACACCCCTTCATACCTTCGGGCAGCGAGATGGCCAACCATTGTGAGGAGGTGCTCAATATTCAGACCCTGGGCCTGTGCAAACGTCTGCAACACACACATTGCGACAAGGCGGTCATCGGCATCAGCGGCGGACTCGACTCCACGCTGGCACTGCTCATCGTGGTGCGTGCCTTCGATAAACTGGGCCTCTCGCGAAAGGGCATCATAGGCATCACCATGCCTGGCTTTGGCACCACCGACCGCACCCACGACAACGCCGTCAGTCTTATGCAGTCGCTTGGCATCACACAGCGCGAGATCAGCATCGCCAAGGCCGTCATCCAGCATTTCCAGGACATCGGCCATCCTATGGATCTCCACGATGTGACCTATGAGAACTCACAGGCCCGCGAGCGCACGCAGATTCTCATGGATGTGGCCAACCAGACAGGAGCCCTCGTCATCGGCACTGGCGACTTATCGGAACTGGCCTTGGGATGGTGCACCTATAACGGCGACCACATGTCAATGTATGGTGTCAACGCCAGCGTGCCCAAGACGCTCGTGCAGTATCTCATACGCTACCTGGCACAACTGCCTGCCTTTGCCGAAGAGCGCGACACACTCACCGACGTGGTGGAGACACCTATCTCACCAGAACTAACACCGGCCGACTCAGAGGGCAAGATACAACAAAAAACGGAAGACCTCGTAGGTCCTTACGAGCTTCACGATTTCTTCCTTTACTACCATCTCAGGTGGGGGGCTACGCCCGAGAAGATATTCCTCTTTGCGCAGAAGGCTTTCAGTGCAAAATACGATGACGACACGCTACATCATTGGCTGAACACCTTCTACCGTCGTTTCTTCAGCCAGCAGTTCAAACGCTCCTGCCTGCCCGACGGCCCCAAGATTGGTAGCGTCAGCCTCTCGCCACGCGGCGACTGGCGCATGCCCTCCGATGCAGCCAGCACCCTATGGCTCAACCATTAAGTCTTCAACCTTCCAAGGGAATCTTGTCGATGCGCTTCTGATGACGACCACCCTCAAACTCTGTTGAGAAATACTCGTCCATAACCTTGCGGGCTGTCTCTTCGTCGATGAAGCGGCCAGGCATCACCAGCACATTGGCATTGTTGTGCTGACGGATCAGATGTGCTATCTCAGGAATCCAGCACAGTCCGGCCCGTATTCCCTGATGTTTGTTCAGCGTCATGTTAATGCCCTCACCACTGCCGCAGATGGCAATGCCTGGATAAACCTCTCCGGCCTCTATGCCGCGTGCCAGCGCATGTCCGAAGTCGCTATAGTCGCACGAGTCCTCAGTGTATGTACCATAGTCCTTATACTCGTATCCTTTCTCTTCAAGATACTTTTTTACATACTGCTTCAGTGCAAAGCCAGCATGGTCACTGGCCAAACCAATTGTCTTTATTTCCATTTCAATTATATAATATGGTATTCAAGTTTCGCTAGTGCTCAACTTGCGAAAGTTGAGTAGTATGGTATTTATCCATTTATCCGAAATAGTCTATCTGCATGGCTTTGCGAACCTCGCTCATGGTCTGTGCGCCTACCTCGCGAGCCTCTTCTGTGCCTTTCTTCAGGATATTGTAGATTTCAGGAATGTCTTTCTCGAACTCTGCACGACGCTGTCGCATCGGCTCCAGATATTGGTTAAGCACTTCGTTGAGGAATTTCTTGCATTTCATGTCGCCCAGTCCGCCACGAGTATAATGCTCTTTCAGTTCATCCAGATTCTGATACTCGGGCCAGAACTTCTGAAAGTCGGCATCTGTAGAGAAAGCATCCAGATAGGTGAACACGGCATTCCCCTCAACATGTCCAGGATCGCTGACATTCAGGTGTGTGGGGTCGGTGTACATAGAGCGCACCTTCTGCCATACCTCTTCGGCCGAATCGCTCAGATAGATACAATTGCCCAGGCTCTTCGACATTTTCTCTTTACCGTCGGTGCCAGGAAGTCGTCGGGCCGTCATATTCTCTGGTAGCATGATATTGGGTTCCACCAACACTTCACCGTATGTATTGTTAAAGCGGTTCACCAGTTCGCGTGTCACTTCCAGCATCGGCTCCTGGTCTTCACCTGCCGGCACCGTTGTTGCCTTGAACAGCGTAATGTCGGCCGCCTGGCTCACAGGGTAGCAGAAGAATCCCAGTGGTATGCTTTCTCCGCTGAAGCCGCGCATCTTTATCTCCGTTTTCACTGTGGGATTGCGTTGTACTCGACTCACTGTGATCAGGTTCATCAGATACGTTGTCAACTCGGCCAGTTCTGGAATCTGACTCTGTATAAAGAGCGTACACTTTGTGGGGTCTAGGCCAGCCGATAGCCAGTCGAGAGCCACCTGTGTCACACTATTTCTTATTTTCTCTGGATTGTCGGCATTATCCGTCAGGGCCTGTACGTCGGCCATGAACACAAACATTCTGTCGAAATTTCCTTCATTCTGCAGTTCTACACGACGTCGCAATGAACCAACGAAATGTCCGAGGTGCAGTTTGCCGGTTGGACGGTCGCCCGTCAAAATCACTTTTCCCATTATTATCAATTCTTAATGCTTAATACATTCAAGTTCTTTAGTTTTGCTTTTGTCTTTTTCAACACTCAAAACGTATAGCCGACGGTAAAGAGCAACTGATGGCGTTTGAAGTTCACATCCGCTGGCGTAGAGATATTTGACTCCTCAACTTTCAGTCCATCCGCATTAGGGACAGGATCAGTGAACTTCAAGTCAGGCTGGAATGGATAGAAGGTTCCCTTCGTGGCATTGTACTGATAGGCCACATCGAAACTCCAGCCTTCATACTTGTAGCCAAAGCCGCATGTAATGCGGTGTGTGGCATCCCAGTTGGTATAATCGGCGGTTGACGAGTACCAGTTGCCAATGCTGTTAAGTCTGGTGTCACGCACGCCATCGCTCTGATACATCGGTGCCACATAGTTGTAACCAAATCGTACTGCCATGGTGGGGTCTGGCTTGAACTCTGCGCCGAGTTTAACCGTTGCGACGCCCTTTAACGTATTCTCCGTGTGTGTATTCATCACATTGTCGCTATATGAATCTGTGTTTCCATACTCGTCGTAGCCGTCATTGATGCGGTTGTCGGCAGTGCTATAGTCTGAATAGTCGATACCTGCACCCAAGGCGAGGTAGTTGCCTACAGTATGTCCGAGGCTCAGCCCGAACTTCCAGGGTGTGTAATACTTGTATTCGTATGTCTCGCCACTTGAGTATTCGTCGTAACCCCAGTTTCGAAAATCAGGATGAAGTGCGTTATAGTCTGTGGCATTAACCAGCAGTGTGGCGTTCCTGGTCTTCAGGTCATACCATGTCGGCGTGGCAATAGAAAGACCTATACGGAAGGGCGAATCCTCGACAGGCCTGATGATAGCACCAACCTTGACATCTACACCTGCGCCGTAAATTCTTCGCTCATCAGCAAGGACGGTATTACCGATATATTGGCCGTTGCCGTCGACCAGGAATTCCTGATACTCGCTATAGCCCTTATATTCCACGTCGTGGAATCCTACCGTAATACCCAGGAACACCCTATTATTGATGTTTCCGCTCAGATTGAAGTCGAAGTCGGATATCCATCCGTTATGAGCACGGTCGAAACTATAGTCGGAAGCCTCAAAGAATGTGTTGTTGAAAAAGATATTGTTCGGGTTATAATAAGGAGACCAATTGCCGTCTTCAGCAGGCGAATTGACATTGTCCCACATAAGGCCGTTGGTATAGACATGATCCCACTGCGTATAGGTGTAGGCACGGTCGTCGCTGGTTTTGTTACGCCATCCCTCTACAAGGCCTTCCTTGTCTTCTTCTACATAGTATCCTCCTTTACTGTCACTGCCCAGTGCACTCTTGCCGTATGCCAGTTTTCCCAGCGATGCCCCTTGTCCGTTGTGTCGTGCCATCTTGTTGGCAGCCGACAGTATCTGGTTAAAGTTCTTGCTTTTATGATAGTTGATGGCAAAGTTGATGAATGAATTCTCATTAGAGCGGTATGAATAGACAAAGCCTGCCTGGTCGAAACTCATGTTGGTCTTGCCTACATGGTCGAATTTATTGACTTCGCTTTGCGAGACACCTCCAAAGGAGATTCCTGCATAGTTGTGCCTGAACAGGCCAATACCAGCGGGGTTTGTACTAATGGTAGAGATGTCGGCACCCAGAGCATCCAGAGCGCCACCCATACCCACATAACGGGCCGTTCCATTGAGGTCGCCGCCCAGCAGACGGGCATTCTCGTAAGTATCTTGTGCAGCCACCGGCATTATAGCCAATGAAAGAACTGCGAGGGAAACAATCTTTTTCATATATATATTCGTTAAATGAGTCCTTTTAATCCGTAAAAACCGTTGTTTGCATTATCTGCGACCGCCGCCAGAACGACTGCCACCTCCACCGCCTCCACTGCGGCCAGAACTGCTGCTGCCTCCACTGCGGCTGCCGCCGAAACTGCCGCCGCTACTACGGCTGGAACCACTGCTACTGCCGTATGAACTGCTGCTGCGGCTGCTGCCGTATGAACTGCTGCTGCCGTATGAACTGCCTGAAGAACTGCGGCTGCTGCCGTATGTGCTGCCACTGCTACTACTTCCTCTCGATGCAGGTGTGCGTGTGATGCTGCGTGATGTATTACCATTATAAGTGCCACGCCCGCTGTTGCCACTGGCAGCACGGTTTCTGGCACCGTCGAAGCGGCTTGAACCGGTATAGCCTGCTACGCGGTTGCGGTTATAGCCAGACGTACGCTCAAAATTGCTGCTTCGCCTTAGTGTGCCGGTATTCCCATAGTAGTGCGAGCCTCCGTGATGTGCGTAATACGGGCGATGATAGCCTCCCCATCCTCCATACCATCCATAGTGGTAGTATGGATAATGCCATCCCCATCCATAGTCATAATACCAGGGATCATACCAGCCATAATACCAGGAAGAATAGTACCAGGGATCATAGTACCAGGAGTCATACCAAGGATAGTAGGCCGAGTAGTACCATGGCGAATGCCATCCCCATGAGTCACGTCGTCCTTGTGCATAGCCTTCCCAATAGGCCGTTTCAGGCACATAGTCATCCCATCGTGCCATGCTCCTGGTCAAGGCAAAGTCGGAAACGGAATCAGGGTAGACTCCTTCCACGGGTGAAAACGAGATGATGTCGCCCGTGTCAACAGGCATGGTCTCGTTGACGCTATACCTTCTGTTATAGTCGTCCACGCTACGCGAAGAGCCAGAATAATACGTACTCTCGTAGTGAGACTTGGGCTGTGTGGCCTTCGACTTACTGGGTGTGAAATACATATCATCGTCTTGAGCCATCATGGAAACGGGCATCAGACCGATAGCCAAAGATAAAACCAACCACTTTTTCATATACTCAAAATTTAATAGTTATACTTCTACGATGCAAAATTATTAATTATTTTACTGCAAAGGTACGGAAAAACCCTAAAACGTGGTAGGATTTTCCCTATTTTTTGTAATTTTGCAGTTAAAATTAACAAAGCAATGAAATATTACGAAGTAAAATTCATCATTGACGCCCCTGAAACGGCGATGCAGGACGCACGTGATATTCTCGCGGCCTTGGCCGGCGAGGCAGGTTTCGAGACGTTTGAGGACACTCCTGATGGTCTGACAGGCTATGTGCAGCAGTCTCTTTTCAGCAGGCCGCTACTGCATCAACTCGCAGAAGCGTTTCCCCTACCCGCCTGCCAGATTCATTTCACCATTGCCGAGGCCGAGGATAAAGACTGGAACGAGCAATGGGAGCAGGAGGGTTTTGAGCCGATAGTGGTTAGTGGTGAGTGGCAAGAGGTGAGAGGTGAGAGGTTAGTTGTGAGTAGTGAGGGGCAAGAGGTGAGAGGTGAGAGGTTAGTTGTGATACACGATGGGCGACACCTGCCACAAGACTATCCTCTCACCCCTCACCCCTCACCTATCACCCCTCATTCCACACCTCTCACCACATTTATAGAGATTGATGCCCGTCTGGCTTTCGGCACAGGTACTCACGAGACCACGAGGATGATGGTAAATGAGTTATTGCACAGCGACCTGAGAGGCAAGCGTGTGCTGGACTGCGGCACAGGCACAGGCATACTGGCTATAGCCTCCATGAAGTTGGGTGCCGATGAAGCCGTAGGCTACGACATTGACGAATGGAGTGTGGACAATGCCCGCCATAATGCGGTTATCAATCAGGTGGATAGCCACTTTACATCGCTTTTGGGTGATGCCACCATATTAAAAGAAGTGGAAGGTGTTTTCGATGTTGTCCTTGCCAATATCAACCGTAATATCCTATTGGCAGACATGCCTGCCTTTGTGAACAAGATGGCCCCCCAGTCTACCCTTCTCCTGAGCGGTTTCTACGAGCAGGACATCCCTTTGCTGGAGGAAAGGGGCAGTTTGCTGGGGCTCACAAAGAAAGCCCAGCAGCACGATGGCGACTGGGCTTGTCTAAGACTCGAAAACACTTAGTTGTTGATGCTTCCCCCCACAATGTCGAGCAGTTCGCTGGTGATAGCCTGCTGACGGCTCTTGTTGTATTGCAGATTGAGTTGCCTTAGCAGTTCGTCGGCATTGTCGGTGGCCGTCTGCATGGCCACCATACGTGCTGCATGCTCAGAGGCGACACTGTCGAGCAGTGCGGTATAGAGCATGAGGTGCGCCAGTTTAGGGATGAGCAGCGAGAGCACTGTGTGCATGTCAGGCTCCACGATGAAGTTATCATTGAGAGGTTTCACCTCGTCAGCACTTTTCGTTTCCCTTACTTTCTGTCTTTTCTTCAGATAGTCTTGCGCCTGTTTTGTGACGACGTTTGAAGTAAGGTCGCGCTCATGGTCGCTTTTCAGTTCCGACTCAATGTCAATGGGCAAGAACGTCTTATGGGTCAGGATTTGCGAACCTGCACTCTTAAAGTGATGGTAGATAAGTTCAACCTTGTCTATCTCTCCTTTGGCAAAACGCTCGCCCAGTTCCATGGCCAGGTCTATGCACTGTTTCACGTTGGGATGATCCACCATGTCTGCCAGGTCGCATTTCACGTTATATCCCAACTTGCGCGCCTTCTCGGCCACCTTGCGTCCTATGGGATAGACCTCCACGTTATCAGGGCCAATGACATCCGACAGTTCCTTCACCGCGTTCATCATCATCTTGATAACGTTGGAGTTGAAGCCTCCGCATAGCGATGAGTTGCTACTGTAGACCACCAGTGCGACACGCTTCACGTCGCGCTCTTGGTCGTAGATGGTCTGTGCCTCGGCCTCTGCAGCGAGAAACGATTTGAGGATGTGCTCCAGCATCGTCTCGTAAGGCAGCATATTTTGTATGGCCACCTGTGCATGGTGCAGTTTTGACGAGGCTACCATCTTCATGGCAGACGTAATCTTCCTGGTGCTGTTTACTGAGGCGATACGGCCTTTGATTTCTTTTAATGAGGGCATAGTTCTACTCTAATTAGTAATTAGAAATGAGTAATTAGTAATTATGATTACTTCTGTGGCAGTGAAACCGCAGAAAAGACACGTATCAAATGGCTCGTAAAGTAATCATAATTACTCATTACTCATTTCTCATTTATATGTACCGGCAATATCTGCCATGACGGCTTCAATCTTGTCTGTTGTCTCATCGTCAATCTTGCCACTGGCCAAGGTCTCGATAACCTCTGGATGCGATGTACGCAACTTGTCGAGGAACTGATCCTGACACTGTCGCACCTTGTCGATGGGCACCTGACGCATCAGTCCGTGCACGCCGCAATAGAGGATGGCCACCTGCTCGCCTACGGGCATCGGGCTGTACTGAGGCTGTATGAGCAACTGGTTGTTCTTACGTCCGCGGTCCAGCGTCATTGCCGTCACGGCGTCCATATCGCTTGAGAACTTAGAGAAGGCCTCCAGTTCACGATACTGGGCCTGGTCGATCTTCAGCGTACCGGCCACCTTCTTCATAGACTTGATCTGTGCCGAGCCACCCACGCGAGATACTGAGATACCAACGTTGATGGCAGGCCGGAAGCCCTGGTTGAAGAGGTCGCTCTCAAGGAATATCTGACCGTCGGTAATGGAGATCACATTCGTAGGAATGTAGGCCGACACGTCGCCTGCCTGTGTCTCGATGATAGGCAGAGCGGTGAGTGAGCCGCCACCCTTCACATGGCCCTTCATACACTCTGGCAGGTCGTTCATCTGCTCGGCCACCTCCTGCTGCTCGTTCATCTTGGCGGCACGCTCAAGCAGACGAGAGTGGAGATAGAACACATCGCCAGGATAGGCCTCACGTCCAGACGGACGACGCAGGATGAGCGACACCTCGCGGTAGGCTACGGCCTGCTTCGAGAGGTCGTCGTAGACCACCAATGCGGGCAGGCCACGGTCGCGGAAATACTCGCCTATGGCAGCCCCTGCAAAGGGTGCGTAGTACTGCATGGCGGCAGGGTCGGCAGCGGTGGCAGCCACGATGATGGTGTAGGGCATGGCACCATGCTCCTTCAGCGTCTGCACGAGTGCAGCCACTGTAGAGGCTTTCTGGCCTATGGCCACATAGATGCAGTATACGGGCTTTCCAGCCTCATAGAAACTCTTCTGGTTGATGATGGTATCTACGGCAATGGCCGTCTTACCCGTCTGGCGGTCGCCGATAATCAACTCACGCTGTCCGCGTCCGATAGGAATCATCGAGTCTACGGCCTTCAATCCCGTCTGCAGGGGTTCCTTTACCGGCTGTCGGTAGATGACACCTGGTGCCTTGCGGTCGAGGGGCATCTCGAACGAGTTCTTCAGGTCGATATCTCCCTTGCCGTCGATGGCCTGTCCCAGCGGGTTGATGACGCGTCCGAGCATATTGTCGTTGACACGTATACTGGCAATGCGCCTTGTTCGCTTCACCACCATGCCCTCCTTGATGCCCGACGTAGTACCCAGCAGCACACAACCCACGTTGTCTTCCTCCAGGTTCATCACGATAGCCATGGTGCCGTTCTCAAACTCCAGCAGTTCGTTGGCCTCGGCATTGCGCAGGCCGTAGATACGTGCCACGCCGTCAGAGACCTGCAGTACAGTACCCACCTCGTCGAACTGTGCAGTGTCTGTCACTCCCTTGAGTTGCTCAAGCAGCACTTGACTCACTTCGCTTGGTTTAATTTTATCTGACATTGTTGTAATTTACGATTTACGTATTCACGATTTACTTTTTTAATGTGTTGAGTATTGAGTTCAGTCTCGACTTCACGCTCGCATCCATGCGAAACGTGTCGTACTCGAGGATGAACCCGCCCAGGATGTCGGGGTTCACCTCCGTCTCAAACTCCACAGTTCCCTGAGTATTACCCTCCACCATACGTTTCATTTTCTGCTCAGTCTCTGGGGCGACAGCCACGGCGGTGATGAGCCTTCCACGGATGATGTTCTTCTGCTGGCGATAGAGTGTGACGTAGGCATTGGCCATGAACTGTATCATGTTTTCTCGATCCTCCTTCAGGACGAGCGCGACAAACGAGCGCGACAGCGGGCTGACGTTCTCGCCTCCAAGTGCCGTGGCAAGGAGACTTTCCTTGCTCTGCTTCGACAACATGGGATTGTCTATGGTATGCCTCAGTTGAGGTATGTCTATATAGCACTTGGCCAGGCACTGCATCTCAGCATATACCACGTCTTCTAGATGATTGTCAGTGGCACTCTTGAGCAATGCCCTGGCATAACGGACTGAAATGACTCCTATATCCATACGCGTACCTTATTTCTTATTAACAGTTACATCGTCCAACATTCGGTCTATGAGATCCATCTGCGCCTTATTGTCTTTAAGGTGTTCCTTGAGCACCTTCTCAGCAATCTCGACGCTGAGCGTAGCAACCTGGTTACGGATATCGGCTATGGCGGCCTGCTTCTGCTGTTCTATTTCGGCTTTTGCCTCATTGATCAGCCTGTTGCCTTCCTCACGGGCCTTATCCTGTGCTTTCTCTACGATGGCATCACGTGTCTCAGCAGCCTCCTTCAGTATCTGGGCCTGCTTTTCGCGTGCTTCCTGAAGAATGGCTTCACCTTCTTGCTTGATATTCTCCAGCCGTTCTGAGGCTTCATGAGCCTTGCGCAGACTGTCGTCGATATACTTCTTCCGCTCGTCAACCATATTGACGATGGCAGGGAATCCGTACTTTGCAAGGACGAAGAAAACCACCAGAAAGGCCAGTAGCATCCAGAACAAGAGTCCGAGATCGGGTGTCAGGATTGATGGCAATTTAGTGAAATCCATTAGCGCTGTTACTTTTTATTTGATAAGGAATGCACAAGCAGCAATAGCGAAGAGGGCACATCCCTCAACGAAAGCAGAAGTAAGAATCATGTTCGTCTGGATCTTACTGGTTGCCTCGGGCTGACGTGCGATGGCATCCATAGCGCTACCGCCAATCTTACCAATACCCAAACCAGCACCAATTGTTGCAATACCAGCACCAATACCGCAGCCTAACTGTGCCAGGCCTTCAGCGGCTAAAATTGAAATAATCATAATGTTTAAAAATTTAAATTGTTATTACTAATTGTATTTTTTACTTTTTTTTACTTTTAATCTTTCGTCGTTCAACCTTTATCCTTCATGGTGTTCCTTGTGTGCCAGCCCTATGAATACGGCACTGAGCATGGTGAACACATAGGCCTGGATAAAGGCCACCAGCACCTCCAGCAGGTTCATGAAGAGCAGCATGATGATGCTGAATGTGTTGAGCCCCAGTCCATAGCCCGTTCCCATAGACCATCCCAGGAAGATGACGCATGTGAAACTCAGTATCACGGCATGGCCGGCCATCATGTTTGCAAACAGACGGATCATCAGTGCAAAGGGCTTGGTGAAGACGCCGAAGAGTTCTATCACTGGCATGATAGGTGCCGGATAGGCTTTCAGGAACAGCGGCACCTCTGGCCAGAATATCTCTTTCCAATACTCCTTGTTGCCAAAGAGGTTGATGGCAATCATACTGCAGGCAGCCAGGAAGAACGTCACATTGATGTTGCCCGTAATATTCGCACCGCCGGGGAAGATAGGAATCAGCCCCATGAGGTTGGTGGTGAAGATAAAGAAGAACACCGTGAGCAGATAGGGTGCGTAGGGCTTATAGTGCTTCTCGCCTATCGACGACTTGATCAGGTCGTCGTGGATGGTCATGGTGAGCATCTCCACCATGCCCACGAAGCCTCGCGGCGCCTCGCTCGTCATGTTGCGTTTCTTGTACCAGCGGGCACACGAGAGGAACACCACAATGAGCACGATGACCACAATCCAAATGCCTGCAACGGTCTTTGTGATGCTGAAGTCGTAGGGGCGCACGATGGTTCCGTCGGGCATCTGCTCGTAGATCTTGCCATGGGCTTCGTGGTTGAAGAAGAAGCCGTCGGGCAGGCTGTGAGCCGTGCAGAAATGCCATTGCCCAGTGTTCTCGCTACGTATGATGACGGGCAGCGGTATGCTCAGGTGATGACCCTGGTAAGTGGCAATATGCCATTCGTAGGAGTCGCTCAGATGCTCCAGCACAATCTCTGGAATGTCCAGTTCCTCTGCCGGTGCCTCACTTGCACGCAGTTGTAGCGGCAGCAGTGCCACTGCCATCATGAGCAATATGGACTTTATTTGTTTCATGTTGTTATTGTTTCCTTACTTTAATTAAGAACGGTTGGATAATCTGGCAAAAAAGACGGAGTGATGAATGAGCAGCATCACGTAGAACGCCGCAAACGTCAGGAAGAAAGGCATCATGGCCGCCTGTCCTGCCGTCAGGTAATAGACAAGCATCGTGGCGAGGGCCAGGAGGAGCCTGAAGCCCGACACCGCCATGAAGAAGGTTGGCAGGCTGTCGGGATGGTTGACGGCCACAAAGCGCCATACCAGCGCCTCGGTGACGACGACGACGACAGAGAACAGCGCACTGATTATCATGGGTACCGCCAGGCTGTCCAGGCTGGTAAACCTGTCCAGCAGCCCCACGATTAACAGCACGACCAGCGTGAGGGCTACTCCCTGCACCCAGTAGCGGTTACTCTGCCTGCCTGTCTCCTTTGCGTCCATACCTTATTATAATTCCACGCACACACTTACTTCGTTCTTCTGAACAGCCACAAAGCCTCCGAGTATAGGCAACTGTTCGCTTTGTCCACCCGTCAGCGTGTATTCCACGACACCCTTGTCGAGCGACGAGATGATAGGCGCATGGTCGGTCAGTATCTCAAAATTGCCTGCCGTACCTGGCACCTTCACACACTCCACCTCTCCTTCGTACTCCACCCTTTCGGGTGATACTATCTTTAGTTTTAACATATTAGACCCACCCCCGGCCCCTCCCCTGCTGGGAGGGGAGTAGTTACCTTTGGAGGCCTCCATATTTTTCTGTTAATATTATCATTACGTTTGGTCTATATTCTCCCCTCCATTCAGGGAGGGGAGGGGGAGGGTCTTTTACCCTTTCGCTGCCTCCAACAGTTTCTTTGCTTTCTCCTTGGCATCCTCGATGGTGCCCACGTTGAGGAAGGCCTGCTCAGGCAGGTCGTCCACCTCACCGTCGAGGATGGCATTGAAGCCCTTGACGGTATCCTCGATAGGCACCATGACGCCGGGCAGACCCGTAAACTGCGAGGCCACCGAGAACGGCTGACTGAGGAAACGCTGCACGCGGCGGGCGCGGTTCACCGTCAGTTTGTCTTCGTCAGAGAGTTCGTCCATACCAAGGATGGCGATGATGTCCTGCAATTCCTTGTAGCGCTGCAGTATTTCCTTCACGCGCTGGGCACAGTCGTAGTGAGCCTTGCCCACAATCAGCGGGTCGAGGATACGGCTCGTACTTCCCAACGGATCCACGGCGGGATAGATGCCCAACTCAGCAATCTTACGGTCGAGCACCGTCGTGGCATCCAGATGGGTGAAGGTGGTTGCGGGAGCAGGGTCGGTCAAGTCGTCGGCAGGCACATAAACGGCTTGCACAGAGGTGATTGACCCCTTCTTCGTTGAAGTGATTCTTTCCTGCATGGCACCCATCTCTGAGGCCAGTGTGGGCTGATAACCTACGGCACTCGGCATGCGTCCCAGCAGTGCCGACACCTCAGAGCCTGCCTGCGTGAAACGGAAGATATTGTCGATGAAGAACAGGATATCGGCAGCGCCGCCGTCCTTGCCGCCGCCGTCGCGAAAACCCTCTGCCACCGTCAGACCCGACAGGGCCACGGAGGCACGTGCGCCGGGCGGCTCGTTCATCTGGCCATAGACCAGCGTGGCCTGGCTCTTCTTCAACTCCTCGGGGTCGACGAGCGACAGGTCCCACTTGCCTTCGTCCATGGCCTGGCGAAATTTCTCGCCATAGCGGATGACGCCGCTCTCAATCATCTCGCGAATCAGGTCGTTACCCTCACGGGTGCGCTCTCCTACTCCTGCAAACACTGAGAAGCCGTCGTGACCCTTGGCAATGTTATTAATGAGTTCCATAATCAGCACCGTCTTACCCACGCCGGCACCGCCGAACAAGCCTATCTTACCACCTTTCATATAAGGTTCCAACAGGTCGATCACCTTAATGCCCGTGGTCAGGATTTCCTTCTTCGTCGACAGTTCCTCGAAGGTGGGTGCCTCACGGTGAATGGGATAGGCGCCTTTCATGTCAAGGTCTTTCATGCCGTCGATGGGCTTGCCTATCACGTTGAGCATACGCCCTTTAATCTGTTCGCCAGCAGGCATCTGAATAGGTGAGCCTACGGGTATTGCCTCCAATCCGCGCTGCAGTCCGTCGGTGTTGTCCATAGCCACGCAGCGCACCGTGTCCTCACCAATGTGTTGCTGCACCTCTACGATGAGTTCCTGTCCGTTGCCCCGTTCAATACGCAGTGCTTCGTGAATCTTTGGCAGCACTTTCTCTGCATCCAGTCCTTTCGTGTCGAAATAGACATCGATGACGGGACCGATAATCTGGGAAATGCGTCCTGTAATTTGTGACATAATAGTTTGTATTTTATTAATTTGTTGTTTGTTCATAATAATCTTTGCAAAGGTAACAAAAAAAAAGGGAATATGCAAAGATGATTCTTGAAAAAATCTTAAAATATCATCTTTACACAAGTTTTTGCTATTCAGACTTTGCAATTTAAAGGAAAATATGTAACTTTGCAGACTGTAAATAAAACAAATCAGTGAATGGAAGCCTTTTTCAGAACACATCGCTATCTGGTGGAGCACGTGAACGCTCCTGTACGTCGTACGCTGATGGATGAGATAGACTGGAACGACCGGCTCATCGGCATAAAAGGAACACGCGGCATAGGCAAGACCACGTTTCTGCTGCAATATGCAAAGGAATGTTTCGACATCAACGACAGGCAGTGCCTTTACGTCAACATGAACAATTTCTATTTCCAAGGCCATGGCATTGCCGACTTTGCAGGGACATTCTATCATAAGGGCGGGCGCGTACTGCTCATAGACCAGGTGTTCAAGCAGCCCGACTGGAGCGCAGAACTGAGGAAATGCCACGACCTCTATCCCGGCCTGAAGATTGTGTTCACAGGCAGCAGCGTGATGCGCCTGAAGGACGAGAACCCTGAACTTAACGGCATCGTGAAGAGTTACAACCTGCGAGGATTCTCGTTCAGGGAATTCATCAACCTGCTCACGGGCAACAACTTCCACCCCTACACACTCGAAGAGATACTGAAAGACCATGAGCGCATCATCAAGCAGATACTGCCGAAAGTGTCGCCAAACCGCTACTTCCAGGATTACATTCACCACGGATTCTACCCCTTCTTCCAGGAGCACCGCAACTACTCCGAGAACCTGCTCAAGACCATGAACATGATGACCGAGGTAGACATCCTGCTCCTTAAGCAGATAGAACTGAAATACCTTACAAAGATAAAGAAACTCTTCTACCAGTTGGCCGAGGAGGGCCCGAAAGCGCCCAACATCAGCAAACTGGCCCAGGACATAGAGACCAGCCGGGCCACGGTGATGAACTATATCAAGTACCTGGCCGATGCCCGTCTCATCAACATGATTTACCCTGTAGGCGAAGCGTTCCCCAAGAAGCCGTCGAAGATTATGCTCCACAACTCCAACCTGCTCTACGCCATCTACCCTATCCACGTAGAGAAGCAGACGGCCATGGAGACATTCTTCGTCAATTCCATGTGGAAGGACCACAAGGTCAACCAGCATGGGCGCGACCAGATATACACCGTTGACGGCAGCCTGAAGTTCCGCGTCTGCGATGCCACCATCCACAACAAGATGCACTACGCGCCAGACATCATCTACGCCCGCTACAACACAGAGATTGGCAAGGACAACCAGATTCCCCTCTGGCTCCTGGGGTTCCTGTACTAGAAACCAGGCTGTCCCTACCGCAAGCGTATTGCCAGAACACCACGAGCGTTTTGCCAGAACACCACGAGCGTATTGCCAGAACACCACGAGCGTTTTGCCAGGACACATCTTGCGTTTTGCCTGCACACAATGAACTCGGAGCCTCTTGCTTCGACACTTTTCTTACAGATGACAGTATGACAGTTTTATAGGGAACCCATTCATGGTGGCAGAATATATGGAAATTAAATTTATTATATATATATAA
>JAFSYY010000118.1 GCA_017455845.1 Prevotella sp.
CGCTTGCTCATTCCTGACTCATGATACAGACGAAGATAATTCAATCTTTCCTCTTCGCTGTACTTAGTTGGACGTTTTCTCATACTAATAATACACATTTTAATTGTTACTAAATGTGTCTACCTATATCAGTATAAGTCACAAACCGCACAGCACGAAAAATAATGGAAAAAAGCCGTTTTTGGAAGATGTCATGGGCTCAATTGTTATTATTTTGGGTAAAGTAGTTAAAAAACTTGTGAGATTGGAATTTATTGCTTACCTTTGCGCCATATTTCAATAACTTATTACCATCACTAATTATTAAAACAAATGAAAAGATTAAGGTTTTTAGCAATGGCTTGTCTGCTGTCAACAGGACTGGCAGTGCAGGCCGAGAGCAAACAGACTGTGACTGTCGGCGGGCGGACCTTGGAGCAGAACGTTGCAAGCATAACGTTCGACGGCGACAATGTGGTGCTGACGATGGCTGACGGCATCCCGGTGACGGCCGACATGGGCGAGGTGACCATGGCTTTTGAATGGAACACGTCGACAGCCATCGGCCATGTTGACGAGCAGCCCGTCGTGGCCGACGGCAGCGTCTATGACCTGCAGGGCCGCATGCTTCGCAACGCACAGCCCGTTGCTCAGTTCTCTACTCTCAATTCTCAGTTCAAGAAGGGCATCTACCTGGTGCGCCAGAACGGAAAAACTATTAAGGTATTCAAAAAGTAAGCAGCCATGAAAAAGATACAATTAGGTTTACTCGTGATGCTCTGTTCACTGCTCGCTGGCAGTGTAACGGCACAAACAAAGTGGGACTTCACCCAGACACCCGAGAGCGACGTGGCAGCACTGAAGGCCGCCACCTCAGAGTGGGCATATACCGAAACCAGCAACCGCTATGAGAGCAAAATAGCCTTCAGCGGTGCGCTGACGGCCGGCACTACCGAGTTACAGATGACCAAGGGCCTGACCTTTGAGGCCGCAGCGAAGAAGATACGCATCGACGTGGACAGCCGTCTGCAACTGGCCGGTAAGAACATCCCCGTCACCACGCCCTCGCTGAAGAAAGGCCAGGTGGTGACTATCGTCTTTGCCTCCACGGGCGAAACTGCCGTCACCTTTGATGCCAACACCAACCTGACGGGTGCCAGCGGCTTCACTGCTGCCGACAAGAACACCAAGCAGACAGGCACGGCCACCGTGGCCGAAGATGGTGCCGTAACGTTCAAGTGCTCTGGCGGCAGCATCAACGTGTTCTCCATAGAGGTATCGGCAGCCCCAGTAGGCCCGGATGTCCCGGCAAACACCGATGTCACCGCCAATGCCGTGGCCCGCAACATCAATGTGAACCAGGCCATGCTGACGCTCACCTCCGGCGACGTGAAATACTACAACACCGCCTCGGTCAGCGCTATCGACATCGACGATGCTACGGGACTTGTCACCGTGAGCATGAACAACAACAGCGAGCAGGACCTCTACCACGCAACAGTGGCCGGCATCTCGTTTGCAAAGAAACAGGACAACGGACAGGAGCCCGTCATAGAGAATGGTGCCGTGCAGATTACCGAGGCACAGGGCTGGCTGGAGTCGCTCTATGCCAAGTGGGATTTGCTGGAAGGTGCCGCAGGCTATAATGTGTATGTCAAAGGTGGACAGTACAGCGACTGGACAAAGATTGACGCACAACTCGTGCGTAACTATGGCACCTACGGACGCGCCGACGTGGTGGGACTTATGGCTGGCACCTACGAACTGAAGGTGGCCGCCGTAGGCACTGACGGCGAGGAACTGGCAACCGTAGCCCCCAGCACCGTCAGCAGCCTCACCGTGAAGAACTACTCGCGCCAGGGCTTCGCCTTCATGGGTGGCTACTCGCCCGGTGCCTATAACGCTGACGGTACGCTGAAGAGCGGTGCCAAGGTGTTCTATGTGACGAAGCAGACGGCCAAGACCATCACCACCACCGTGGCCGGTGCCGAGACCAATCCTTGCGTAGGCCTCCAGGCCATCATCGCCGGCTACGAGAAGGGCGGCGACCAGACACCCATCGCCTTCCGTTTCATCGGCCTCGTGGAGAAGGACGACCTTGATGCCATCGGCAGCAGCGAAGAGGGTATTCAGGTGAAAGGCCGCAGGGCTGACTCAGAACTGAACCTCACCTTCGAGGGTATCGGCGACGACGCCACCCTGCGCGGCTTCGGCTTCCTCGTGCGCAATGCGAAGAGCGTGGAATACCGCAACATCGGCATCATGCGCTGCATGGACGACGGCATATCGCTCGACACCGACAACTCCAACGTCTGGGTGCACCACTGCGACTTCTTCTATGGCAAGCACGGCAGCGGCGACCACGACAAGGGCGACGGACAGGTCGACGTGAAGAGCGACTCGAAGTATGTCACCGTATCCTACAACCGCTTCTGGGATACCGGCAAGACCAATATGTTCGGCATGAAGAGCGAGTCAGGGCCCAACTATATCTCTTACGACCATAACTGGTTCGACCACAGCGACTCGCGCCATCCCCGTGTGCGCACCATGAGCGTCCATGTGTGGAACAACTACTTCGACAACGTGGCCAAGTATGGCGTGGGAGCAACCACGGGTGCCAGCGTCTTCGTAGAGAACAACTACTTCCTCAAGACCAAGAAGCCTATCCTCGCCTCCCTGCAGGGCACCGACGGCCTGGGCAGCGGCACCTTCTCCGGCGAGAACGGCGGCATGATCAAGGCCTTTGGCAACTACTTCGACCGCTCGGCAGTCCATTTCAGTTACTACACGCAGAACAACCCCTCAACCAAGGGCTATGATGCCTACGAGACCAGCACACGCGACGAGCAGGTGCCCGCTACAGAGGTGACACTCGTGGGCGGCACGTCCTACAACAACTTCGACACCAATGCCTCGCTGATGTACGGCTACACGGCCGATGCCGTCGCCGATGTGCCCGCCATCGTTACCGGCTATTATGGTGCTGGCCGTATGAACCACGGTGACTTTACCTACACCTTCAAGGACAACGTGGGCATTGACGATGATGACTCGGCCTACGACAGCACTCTCGGCGGTATGCTCGACAGTTACAAGTCTGCGCTCGTGGGCTTCTTCGGCGACGAGACAACACCCGACAACCCCGACACGCCCGACACGCCCGACACGCCCGAAGTTCCTGAGGGCACCATCCTCGCCTCGTTCGACGGCAGCCCCTCGAACAGTATGTTTACTGTTGCTGGTAACTACGGCGACGGCAAGATTACCTACGACGGCACTTATTATAAGAAAGGTGTGAAACTTGACAGCAAGGGCAGCATCACCTTCACGCCGGCCAAGGACTACAACATGACGCTCATCCTGGCCACAGCCAAGACTGGTCGCGACGTGAAAGTCAATGGCACGGCAACCACCGTCAGCGGCACGGAGAACGCAGCGGGCGCCTACTACGAGTTGCAGCCCATCAGCATCAAGGCCGGCACGCAGTATGTGCTGACCAAGGGTTCGGCAGAGAGCATCGTCATGCTCATCAAGTTAGAGCCACAGGAGTAATCTCTTTGGAAGAGCAAGTCTCTTCCAAAGAGTTGTTTTTATCCGAAGAGTGCACGCAAGGCTTCCTCTACTTTTCGTACTGGATGCAGTTCGATGTTGAACTTCTTGCGGTTGACTGAACTGAGGTTATAGCGCGGAATAATGATGTGCTGTAACCCCAGTTTTTCGGCTTCGGCAATGCGCTGCTCAATGCGGGCCACGGGGCGCACCTCGCCGCTCAGACCCACCTCGCCGGCCATGCACCATCCTGCCTCTATGGGGGTGTCGACATTGGAGGAGAGGATGGCGGCAATGACGCTGAGGTCCA
The DNA here is from genome assembly GCA_017455845.1 of Prevotella sp. Taxonomy (GTDB): domain Bacteria; phylum Bacteroidota; class Bacteroidia; order Bacteroidales; family Bacteroidaceae; genus Prevotella. The sequence goes on from JAFSYY010000118.1 coordinate 3,842, forward strand.
TGGCCATGTCGGTGACACGCAGGCCGCCGGCAATATTGAGAAACACGTCTTTCTGCATCAACTTAAAGCCCACACGCTTTTCCAGCACGGCCAGCAGCATGTTAAGGCGACGCTGGTCGAAGCCGGTGGCGGAACGCTGGGGGGTGCCGTAGGCGGCAGACGAGACAAGGGCCTGCGTCTCTAAAAGAAACGGACGCACACCCTCGATGGCACAGGAGATGGCAACGCCCGAGAGACCCTCGCTGTCTTGCGTCAGGAGGAGTTCGGAGGGGTTCGACACCTGGCGCAGACCATTGTTCTGCATCTCATAGATGCCTAGTTCGGAGGTGCTGCCAAAGCGGTTCTTGATGCTCCTCAGAATGCGGTAGGCATAATGCTGGTCGCCCTCAAACTGTATCACCGTGTCGACTATATGCTCCAGAATCTTTGGTCCGGCCAGCGTGCCTTCCTTGGTGATATGGCCTATCAGGATGACGGGCACGCCGCTGGTCTTGGCAAAGCGGAGTAGGGCAGAGGCACACTCGCGAACCTGGGCGATGGAACCCGGCGACGACTCCACCTCGTCGGTGGCAATGGTCTGGATAGAGTCGATGACCACCAGGTCGGGCTTCTCTTCCTTGATATGTTCGAAGATCTGTTCAAGGGAGTTCTCGCAGAGAACAAGGAAATTGTCTGGCTGAATGTCTTGCCCTGCATTAATCCTCTCCGCCCGCATCTTGAGTTGGTGGGCGCTCTCCTCGCCGCTGACGTAGAGGATGCGCTTGTCGGTGAGGCCGAGCATGGTCTGGAGCGACAGCGTGGACTTGCCGATGCCTGGCTCGCCGCCCAGCAGGATGATGCTGCCGGGCACCAGACCGCCGCCCAGCACGCGGTTGAGTTCGGCATCGTGCATGTCGATGCGGGGCTCGTCGTGACTGCTGATGTCGTGCAGGCGCATGGCACGGCTGGTGCGCAGCGTATGGCCGGCGATGGAGGCTGCCGACCCCGACGGGGAGAATCCGCCTGCCCGCACGGCAGGAGCCACTTTTATTTCCTTGAACGTGTTCCATTGTCCGCACGACGGACATTTGCCTATCCATTTAGGCGACTCCTGTCCGCAGTTCTCGCAGACGTATGCTGTCTTGTCTTTTGCCATTATAATGTGTTTTTTGGCTACAAATTTACAAATATTTTTCGTAGTTCCAAAACTTTTTATTACTTTTGCAGCCAGAACCCTGTTAAACCGAATGAATAACAAGATACAGACCCCACCCCTGCCTCTCCCCTTGAAGGGAGGGGAGTGCCTTGCGGACAGTACTCATGCGGTAGCCATTCCCCTCCCCTTGATGGCTGTCTGCTGTTGGCTGCTGGCTCTCCTCTGCGCGTGCAGCGGCGAGGAAAGCAAGCCTGTCAGTGCCTACGACATGTGGCATGAAGACTCTGCCGCACTGCGCATTGCCGTTACGCCCACCCTCGACTGCCTGCCTCTCTTCCTGGCCGAGGAAAACGGCCTGTTTGAGCAGCAGGGTGTAGAGGTGAGCCTCTATACCTATCAGGCACAGATGGACTGTGACACGGCCTTCCGGAGCGGATGGGTGGATGTCATGGCCTCCGATCTGGTCAGGACGGAATGGCTGAAGCAGAAGGGAGAAAAGATCAGGTATCTGACGGCCACCGACCTGCACTGGCAACTGGTAGCGTCGAAGATGGCACGTGTCAAGAAACTGAGCCAACTGGAGGATAAGATGATTGCTATGACACGCTTCTCGGCCACGGCCATGCTGGCCGACAAGTTGGTCGACAGTTCGGGCGTGGTCAACGAGCATGTGTTCCGCATACAGGTCAACGACGTGAACCTGCGTCTGAAAATGCTCGAGTCACAGGTCATGGATGCCATGCTGCTGCCGGAACCCCAGGCCACGGGAGCACGCCTGCTGGATGCTACCGTGCTCTATGACACGCGGTGGAACGATGTCTGCATGGGGGTGCTGGCCATGCGGGAGATGGACGAAGGAGTAAGGACGAAAGAGAAGGAGGAAGTAGTAAGGACGAAAGAGGAAGGACGAGGGACGAAGGAGCAGGTGGAGGGCTTGCTGAAGGCGTATGATGAGGCTTGCGACTCCATCAACACGCGTGGACTGATGGCCTACCGCACCCTGATTGCTGAACGCTGTGGCGTAAGGCCCGAAATCCTGGACTCCCTGCCGCCAGATATTCACTTCAACCCCTCCCGTCAGCCGAGACAGCACGACATTGACCTTGCCACCTCCTGGCTGAAGATAGACAAGGGAGGAAGGACGAAGGAGAAAGGGGGAAAGACGAAGGAGAAGGGAGGAAAGGGTAAGAAGAAAGGAAAGAGAAGGTAACAATTAAGCAATATACAAGATGAACAGTGCATTAGAATCGATTATCACCAATATTTGCCAAAGGCGACTGGGCAGTAGTATCAATGCCCTGGAGAACTTCCTGCTCTCGCATCCCCATCAGAGAGACATGGAGAAACTGCTGGCTATCAAGGAAGACTATCGGCTGATGGTTGACTACTGGCAGCGCGGCTTTGACGACGAGCACCGGCAGGAGGTCTACCAGCAGTTGCTCCACAGGCTGTTTGTCCTTTCGTCGAACATCAAGATTCATCAACTGTTTCGGGACAATAATTATTGGATGGCCCTTTACCAGCGGCCGCGAAAGGTTAGGAACGACTGGTCGATATCGTCGGTTATCACCGAGATGGAGAACTATGTGGCCAACAGCGCCTTGCTGGACCTCGAGCCGGAGCACCTGAGAAAGGAGAAGACCAAGGAGTTGAACGTCAGTCATCAGCATCTCATGCACGACCTCTTTGACTATATCCTCACCTCGCGGTTGTGGAGCGACAGCCTGGCCAACGCTTTCATCGACATCCTGCTCTCGCCAACCATAGACACCAACGACCAGCAACTCATCATCAGTGCTGTGACCCTTTCGGCCATGAACACGTTTGGCCTCAATAAGTTCAAGGTGCTAGCCGATGTCTATCAGCAGACTAACGACCAGAACCTGCGTCAGCGTGCCCTCGTGGGATGGGTGCTGGTGATGGACGAGAAGAAGGCCACGCTCTATCCGGAGATGCGGTCGCGCATAGCACAGATGTGCGAAGACGAGGTATGCCGCAATGAGTTGACAGAGTTGCAGATACAGTTGTTCTACTGCATGGATGCCGAGAGCGACGAACGCAAAATCCGTGAGGAGATTATGCCTGACATCATGTCGGGCAGCAGGGTCAGGGTGACCAGGCACGGCCTGGAGGAGATGGACGACGACACGCTGCAGGATATCATTCATCCGGAGACGGCCGAGCGCAATATTGAGAAGATGGAACAGAGCGTGCAGCGCATGGTAGACATGCAGAAACAGGGCTCCGACATCTATTTTGCAGGCTTCTCACAGATGAAGCGCTTCCCCTTCTTCAATAACGACCTGTCAAACTGGTTCGTGCCTTTCTATAGCAGCCATCCCGCCATCTATGAGATATGGCAGAACGCCAAGGGCAGCAAGTTGCTGCAGGCCATCACGATGATGGGGGCGTTCTGCGACAGCGACAAATATTCCTTCGTGCTGGCTTTTGAGCACGTGCTCAGTCAGTTGCCTGCCAACATGCTGAAGATGATCGACAGCGGAGAGGCCACCCCCATGCCCATCGGCGGCGAGGTGGAGGAGGCAGAGCGCAACAGTCCGGCCTATATCCGGCGCATGTATCTGCAAAATCTGTACCGCTTCTTCCGTCTTTACGCCAAGCGCAATGAGTTCAAGAGCCCCTTCGAGCATCAGGAGGACTATCTGTTCTTTTCCAACCCCCTGTTTGCCCAGACTGCCCTGGAGGGGCGCATGATGGAGATTGCCTCCTTCCTGATGAAGAGAAACCGCTATGATGAGGCCAAGATGGTGATGGACTGCTGCCATCAGGACCAGAAAGACTATCAATACTATGTCATGATGGGTACCCTGCTGCAACGCCTGCCACAGTCGTTGCGACTGTCGGAGATAGACTGCTTCCGCCATGCCCTGTCATTAAAGCCTGACGACAAGAAGGCAAAGGCTGGTCTGGCCAGGGCGTTGTTCCGTGCAGGCAACTATGAACAGGCACTGGAAACCTACGACTCTCTACTCACCGTCAATCCTGACAGCAAGCCGTACACACTGAATGCGGCCATCTGCCTGGTCAACCTCCAGCGCAATGAGGAAGCCCTGAAATATTTGTTTAAACTCAACTACCTGTATCCCGACGACGACCATGTCAACAGGGTACTGGCATGGGTGCTGACCATGGAGGGCAAATATGAGCAGGCACAGGGGCTGTTCAATAAACTGCTGGCCCTGGAGGCTCCCTTTGCAGAGGACATCCTGAACTATGGCTATTGCCTGTGGTTCGCGGGCGACATCACCAATGCCATCCAGGCTTTCCGGCAGTTTGTCAGCAGCGAGGAAAACAGCCGCTCACGCATAGAGCAGGCTTTCCTCGTCTCGGAATACGACCTTATACGTCAGCATCATATCGGCGATGTGGAGATACAGATGATGCTGGATGCACTGATGGCATAACTCCAGTTTAGTTAATAAGAAAAGAGGGTGTGTTTTATGACACACCCTCTTTTCGTTCGTATAATTTGCTAAGTATTAATTACTTCATTCAACTTTCTCAAGTTGAGGAGTTAAAAGGAGTTAGAAGGAGTTATCGCGGCCTATGGCCGCTTAGGAGTTAAAAGTCGATAGACCTGTCGCTCCAGAACTCTTCCAGAAGTCGAAACTAACGACTTCTAACTCCTAAG
>JAFSYY010000119.1 GCA_017455845.1 Prevotella sp.
ATCATGGGGCCATCGGGCTGTGGCAAGTCAACACTGCTCAACATCCTGGGGCTGCTCGACAATCCCACCAGCGGCAAGTACTGGCTCGACGGACAGGAAGTCGGCACGCTCCGCGAGAGCCAGCGCACAGCGGTGCGCAAGGGGCAGATAGGATTCGTGTTCCAGAGTTTCAACCTGATTGACGAACTGAACGTGGAGGAGAACGTGGAACTGCCGCTGACCTATCTCGGCGTACCCAAGAAGGAGCGCAAGCAGCGTGTGGAAGAAGTGCTACGCCGCATGGCCATCTCGCATCGCGCCCATCATTTCCCCCAACAACTCTCAGGCGGTCAGCAGCAGCGAGTGGCCATCGCCCGTGCCGTGGTGATGAACCCCAAACTCATCCTTGCCGACGAGCCGACGGGTAACCTCGACTCAAAGAACGGCTTGGAGGTGATGCAACTGCTCACCCAACTGAACCAGGAGGGCACCACCGTGCTGATGGTGACCCACTCCGAGCGCGATGCTGGCTACGCCCAGCGCATCATCAATCTGCTTGATGGTCAGGTAGTCCCCGAAGTGAAACTGTAATAATCCCTCATGAATAGGGAAATTAGGGCTCATCCTCTCCAAAGGTTTGTCTGTCCTGCTCACGTTCTTGCTCTGGCAAGCGTCCCAAGGGCCGAGCGGCAGGGAGGCAGGCTGTTGGAGATCGGTGTCTATGATGCAGACACTTTTCTTCCAATACGCCAGATAATCTGCCAGAAGGATACAGAGCGTGGACTTGCCTACTCCGCCCTTCTGATTGGTCTTTTCGTTTTTTTATGACAAGCGTTCACTGCTTTCTCGATTTTTTGTGCTACCTTTGCACTTAGAATTTGAATTGACGATTATGAAAAGAATGTTTTTTAGCCTCATGGCAATGGTCTGTGTGCTGACGCTCTCGGCACAAAGGCTACGGGTAGGCGAGCCTGGCTCGGGAATGAGTATCTATGATTTCAAAGTGAAGGATGATGTAGGACAGGAGGTGTCGCTCTCTGACTACAAGGGCAAGGTGCTGCTCATTGTGAACACCGCCACCCGCTGTGGATTCACACCTCAGTACAAGGAACTGGAGGCGCTCTATGAGAAGTACCGCAGCGAGGGACTGGAGATTCTGGACTTCCCCTGTAACCAGTTCGGACAGCAGGCTCCCGGAACCATTCAGGAGATTCACCAGTTCTGCTCGGCCAACTTCGACATCCAGTTCCCACAGTTCGACAAGATAGAGGTGAATGGTGCGAATGAGCATCCGCTTTACACATGGCTGAAGGCACAAAAGGGCTTCAGCGGCTTTGATGTCAACAACCAACGTGGCAAGATGATGGACGGCATGCTTCGAAAGCAGGATGCTGACTACGACAAGAAGTCAGACATCAAGTGGAATTTCACCAAGTTTCTTGTGTCTCGTGATGGACGGGTGCTGAAGCGCTATGAGCCAACGGACGGGATGACCGACATTGAAGCAGACATCTGCATGGAGGTGAACCCTGTGCTAAGTTGTATCATGGCACGTCGCTCCATCCGCAAGTACCTTGACAAACCTGTGGAGCATGAGAAACTGGAGGTTGTCGTGAAGTGTGGCATCAATGCCCCCAGCGGCATGAACCGCCAGCCGTGGGTCGTCCGTGTCGTGGAGAATCAGAAACTGATTGCCGATGTGACGGAGGTGTTCAAGACAAAGAACCCCGACATGGTGAAGCGTGACCCGACCTTCAAAAACATGTTCCGCAATGCCCCGAATATCATCTGTGTCTGTACTCCTGCCAAAGGCGGTGGAGAGTTAGACGCAGGACTGTTAGGCGAGAACATGATGCTGGCAGCACAGTCTTTGGGCTTGGGAACCTGTTGCCTTGGCGGTCCTGTCCGCTTCATCAAGGCAGAGCCAGAAGCCAAGTTCTTCCTTGACAGCCTCGAAATACCAGAGGACTACCAGTTGAACTACATGATTGCTATTGGTTATCCAGAAGAGCAACCAGAGGCAAAGCCCCGTGATGTCGGCAAGGTAAAGTACATCAAGTAGAATATGGAACCGAAATTTGAAGATATAATTCACCAAGTCTTACACCACTGTTATCACGCCTGACTTGCCGATGCGCCCCAAAGAGGCTGTTGGTTTTATCCGTGGACTGATAGATAGTGAGAAGCCAGACCTCCTGATTGGTAATAGTTCTTGCGTCCCTTCGGTAGCAAGCGAGCAGAGTTCGAGCGGTGGTTCCTTCTATGCTCAGATGGCGGCTCCCGTTGTGGGTGTTCCGGCTTTACTTGGTAATCCTCACTTCCAGATGACGGAGTTTCTGAAACAGCGTATCGGTGAGCATCAATACAAGTCACCACGAAAGGACGGCAAACAGAACTTTGTCATTGACGAAACCTTGATTGAAGAGTTTGCAGAAATGGAGGTTATTCAATTCATCAACTGCAATCCCGACTTCAAAGACCGCATTTGGGGTTTATTCGGGGAAAAGGACACGCTGGCACACTTTGAACCGACCTTCTTGAAGTATTACAACAAGTCGTTCCATTTCCCAGGTGGTCATACTCCGACGGCAGATGAAGTCCGTGACTGGTATGTACCTCTGGCTGAGAACCTGCTAAGAACTAATTTGGAAAGTAAATGAAAGAAATGAAATAGCCTAGGCACACCTGCTGCCATTCTCGGGCATCGGCCAATTGCTTATGTAGTTTGGCATCCACGTCGTGCCATCGCTGCTGGTCGATATGGGGTTTGGCCTGCTGCCAGATGCTGATGAAGTCTTCCACCTCGCGGACGCCGCGCTGATAGCGCCATTGCATCTCTTCCCACAGGGTGCGCCCGCTGTTGAGGCGGCGCGACCAGGGCACACGATGGAACCAGAGGAGGTAGCGTTCGGGGCAGGTGTTCACATCATCGTAGAGGGAGCAGTAGGGTTCGCGATATTGGCTGGTGGCGTTGGTGCCGGTGCTGCTGCGGTCTACGCCGATGCTGTCTTTGTTGGCTCGGTGGTAGTAGACGGGGCACCACTCTATGGGATAGGAGGGGATGTAGCCGTCGGGCTGCGGTCCCATGTGGTGGTCGAACTTGAAGATATGGTGGAGGCCTAGGGGCATCATGTAGTCGACGCAGGCTTCGCGGGAGCGGAGCATCATTGATAAGAGAGCCTCACTCGCGGCCCCCGACGCTGACGCATCGGGGGTGGTGGGAGAGGGGATGGGGGTGAGGCTGAAGGTTTGCTGAATCCATTCCTGGGCTATCTGCCGGGATGTGAGTGCGGGGTTCCAGGCGAGGCGGCCGAAGGCGTACCAGTTGGCCTGTGCGAAGTGATGACCGCACCAGTTTGTGTCTAGTCCGATGTTGGCTACGCCGGCAATGCCTTTCAGTCGACCAGGTGCCACGAAGGAGAAGAACTCCTTCCACATGGGTGCGAGAAACACAAGGTGGTCGCCCTGTCCGAGGTATTCCTGGGTGATTTGCAGTTCGGCCATCTGCGTGGTTTTCTTCATCTGGTCGAAGATGGGAGCGTAAGGCTCACGCGGCTGGAAGTCGAGCGGTCCGTTTTTCGACTGGAGTATGACGTTGTCGCGGAACTGTCCGTCGAGTTCGGCAAACTCGGATACGGCCTGTTTCACGCGGTCTTCGCCCTGGTGCTTGGCACCATAGACAAAGGATCGCCAGATGACGATGCCGCCGTAGGGTTTGAGGGCATCGGCGAGCATGTTGGCACCGTCGGCATGTGTTCGGCCGTAGTCGAAGGGTCCTGGTTGACCTTCGCTGTTGGCTTTGACGAGGAAGCCGCCAAAGTCGGGTATGGCTTTGTATATCTGGCGAGCCTTGTTTTTCCACCATTGTTGGACCTGGCGGTTAAGCGGGTCGGCGGTCTTGGTCTGGCCCAGTGCCTTGGGTGTGCCGAAATTGACGGACAGATAGACCTTGATGCCCCATGGCCGCAGGAGGTCGGCGTAGACCTTTACCGTATCTATATATTCGCGTGTGAGCATCTTGGGCGAGGCGTTCACGTTGTTGAGCACGGTGCCGTTGATGCCGATGGATGCGCATGCCTCGGCATACTGCTTTAAGAGTGAAGAGTGCGAGGGGGTAGTACCCGATGCTGACGCATCGGGATTGGTGGCAGAGGTATGAGGTGCGAGTTGATTTCCCCAGAAGATGCTGTTGCCGGCATAGCCTCGCTCTATGGAGCCGTCGAGGTTGTCCCAGTGGTTGAGGATACGCAGGGCGAAGAAGGGATGGGACTCGCCCTGTTCGCCGCGCATGAGGGCATAGCGTCCGTAGAGCAGGCCCATCTGCGTGCGTGCGGTGATGGTGTGGCCGCTGATGCGGTAGCCGTCATCGTCGGGCATGGTAGAGTCAATCTGTTCTACAATGTCTTTCGGCATTTCACCGCGCAGCCATAGTTTGTGGCCGTCTTCAGCACTGGCCGACAGAGGACAAAGGGTAAGAAGGTAAAAAGGTAAGAAGGTAAGAAAGAAAAAAGAATAAGGCTTCATAATACTGATTTCTATTGTCTTGAATTTATGTTATAACTGGCTAACAGTTCCTTTTCGTTCAAAAGCGTTTGCTTCAGAAATTCCTGGTATTCATCACTCTCAGGATGAAAAGGACGATGACGAAGGGCATCCTTTATGGGCTTCCACTCTTTGAGGAAGTGTTTGGCACGCGGACTGAAATAGGCATCTACCAACTGCTGCCAGATGTATTCCACGGCCTGCTCAGACGGATGGATCATGTCGGACTGATAGAAGCGATAGTCGCGCAACTCGTCGAGTATAATTTCATAGGCGGGGAAATAACTTATACCCGACGCTGACGCGTCGGGAGTGGCGGCAGAGGGAGAACCGTCGGGAGTGGTGGTAGGGGGAAGAGGGAGAAGGGAGGATTGAGAAAGGACTTTATCCACGGCAAGGAGCAGTGTGGCCTTGGACATCTGGCTGCCGTGGAAACCATATTTGGCATAGCGGATAGGGCTGACGGTAAGCACAATATGCGTCTGCGGATTCCTGTTGAGCAGCAGTTCGATGGTCTTCAACAAATAGTCGGCACACTGGTCTACTGACAGTTCCTCCTCCTGAAAGAGCCGCTGCGGCCGCTTCTGGCAGTTGTCTACAATCTCGCCCGTTTCCTTGAGGCGGTAGACATGGTTGGTGCCGAGGGTGATGAATACGGTTCTTGCTTGGGCAAGCGTCCCGTTGGACCGAGCGGAGAGTTGTTGTGACTCGTAAAAACGAAAAATGGTGTGATGTACAGACGCAGGGTTGTACATCACACCATAAGGATTAATTGTTACAGGGAAGCGTTCCTCCTGAAACCGCTTGCCAATACTGTCGGCAAAACATGAGCCCACAAAAAGGATTGGCTCCAGCGGCTCTATCTGGAATCCCGGCTTAGGAATGTCTACTATGGTTCTAAATTCCATTCAACCTTCAACCTTCTTTACGCTTCGCCTTTGCCACCGGCACAAGGAGCAACCTTCTTTACGCTTCGCCTTTGCCACTGCCAAAAGGAGCAATAGTGCGCGGACCTTGTTGCTGCTGCTCGGGCATCTTGATTTGACCGAACTGACGCTCGTAGCGCATGATATTCTCCTGGAGTGCACCCAGCAGGCGCTTGGCATGCTCGGGAGCCAGGATGACGCGGCTGCGAACCTGTGCCTTGGACAGGCCGGGGAGCATACGTGCGAAGTCCACGATAAACTCACTGCTGCTGTGGGTGATGATAGCGAAGTTGGCATACTCGCCCTGAGCCTTCTCAGGGGTCAGTTCTATTTGCAGTCCTTGCTGCTTCTGTTCTTTTTCGTTCATTGCTTTGATGTTGTTTTGTTAATAACGAGCGACAAAGGTAATCATTTTTTATGAATACAACAAATAATCCCGCAAAAAAATCACTCTACAAAGCCATCCATGATGGCTGTCGGAGTACCTTGGCGGTCGAAGGCCCCCAGCCGATAGCCGCCTGGCAGACATTGCGGCTCCCAGTAGAAGACGCCACGGCAGCGGTTGCCGGTCTGCGTGCGAGCCTCGCTGACAACACGCTGCAACTGCCTGCGACCCTCTATCATCACCTCGGGATGGGCCTCGTCGACTTCGAAACCTGTCTCTACAATCATCACATCGCAGCCGAACGACTGGCTGACATGCCGGATGTTGCGTATGCAGTCGCTGATGATGGAGTCGGGATTCAGTTCGGGATGATCTTGCCGGGCCCAGTAAGGATAGAGCGACATGCCCACCATGTCGAACTTGCCGCCATACTTCTTGACGATGCCCAGGTTGTAGTCGTAGAGCGACTGATTGTGCCCACGGTCCAGATGCACGATGACGATGGCCTCGGGAAAGATTTTCTTCACCGCCTTGTAACCCTCGCGGATAAAGCCGGCATACTGCTTTGGATGTTTCTCGATATGTCCCATGTCCCACAGCAGGCCGTTGCTGGTTTCATTACCCACCTGCACCCATCGGGGCGTGATGTCATTCTGCTTCAGCAGCGACAATACCTCGATGGTATGGTCTCTCAGGTCGCGTCGCATCTGCTTGTAGGAATGTCCCTGCCAGGCTTTTGGCACTGGCTGTTTGCCGGGGTCGGCCCAAGAGTCGGCATAGTGGAAATCAATCATGATGTCCATACCCAGTGCCTTTGCCCGTTGAGCCATTGCCAGCACCTGATGCTTGTCGCAGTCACCGCCACGAGGGTCAACCCATACGCGCAGCCTGACGGCCGAGATCTGGAAGTCGTTTTTCAACAACTCCAGACATTCGCGCTCCTTTCCTGTGCGGTCGTGAAACACCACGCCGTGCCGTTCCTGACCAGCGAGGAAGCCTACGTCGGCACCCTTGATGAAATCGGTCTCCGACGGAGAACCGCCGGGAGTGGAGGCAGGAATACCCGACGGAGAACCGCCGGGAGTGGAGGCAGGGTGAGAGGTGAGCAGGAAGCGGTCGATATAGTCCTGCACAATGGGGAACTGGCTTTGGGGCAACTGGCAGTGGCCATGACCGCCAACGATGTCACAGGCCATGCGGTCGGGGATGCCGAAGTGTTCCCACACCTTATGGGCTGCCTGTGCCGAAACGCTCATCGACGAGTCGGCCAGCCATTCGTAGTCGGGATTGCCCAGCAGGAGGAGTGCACGCGGACAGACCATCGCACAGAGTTCGTGCTGGTCGTAGGGCAGGCGATAGACGGAGTCGCCATGGAAATTATCCTTCTGGCTCTCGAGGAACCAGTGATAGTCGGTCTTGTCGATATCCTCCAGATTCTTGCCGGCCAGTGTCAACTCATGCGACTTACGCCAGACGGCAGCACCGCCGCCACCAGGTTCCTGTGCTATGGTGAGGGCGATACGCTCGTCGAAGGCTCCGCAGTAGAGTGCCATCTTGCCGGCATAGGAGCAGCCGGTGACACCGATGCGGCGGGTGTCGATCTTCGTCACGTCGGGCCCCAGTTGCTGCAGGCCGTCAATGAGGCGGCTCATGCCCCACGCCCACTCGCTGTAGGCTCCGTTGTCCTTTAATTCCGGATAGAGGCGGTCGAAGGGATGGTCGCCTCGGTCATGGTGCTTGCCCCACTGCTTGTAGTCGTTTACCTGGGCTGAGCGGAAGTTCATGGTGGCAATGGGTCGGTCGTCGAAGAGATGACGGGGCAAGGCAATCATATCGGTGCCGATCATCAGGGCGTATGGCGGCTGCCCCGTTTTGGGATAGCGGATGAGCGACTGCAGGGTGAGCGTCTGGCCATTGACGGTGACATCGACTACCAGCATGGTGTCGCCCTCCATGCGGGCTTTCACCTGTGAGGGGTCAACGGCGGGCTTGGTGCCGATGCCGTAGTGCTGGATGAGCGATCCTATCTCGTTGCGTCGCCGTTGCCAGTCGCTGAAGTCCTTAACGCCTTCCAGGGCATCAGGCAGTTCGATGCATACAGGCAGGTTTTCAGGTGCCGCGAACTGCTTCAGCGCATAGCGGATGCCCGTGTTCTCCTGGGTATAGACGCAGGGTCTCGTGGCGGCTTTGTCCTGGGCAATGGTTTGCCCGCTGCCATTGAGTGTGAGGAGGCAGTAGGCCGCAAGGGTAATAAAAAGGTGCTTCATAGGAATAAGGATTTGAGCGAGCGGGGCTGGACGGAGAGCCGAGGCGGGGGCGAGCGGACCGAGCGAACCGAGCGAGCCGAGCAGACCGAGCGGACCGAGCGGACCGAGCGGACCGAGCGGACCGAGCGGACCGAGCGGGGAAAACCCGCTCGCACGGACATTGTTAGAAATCAGGCCCCCCGAAACCGCTGCCGCCACCAAAGCCGCCGCCACCGAAGCCGGGGAACTGCGGTGTAGGCTCACGGCCTATATCCAATAGCATCTTCACCAATGCACGGCGACGCTGTGTCCAGGTGGGATAGTCGTCGGCGTTCAGGGTGCGAATCTTGAAGCCAGGCATCTGTGGCATGCCCTGCATAAAGTCGAGCGTGCTGGTGGTGAGTATGCATGATTTTGTCTTGCCGTCGGCCATCAGACGGTCGGCAATGGCATCGGCACCGCCCACCTTAAACCAACTCTCCATGGTGTCGTTTTTGCCGGGCACCAACTGTATGAAAACAGGCATGCTCATGGTGCGGGTCATGGGGGAGGTGTACCATGCCTCCATACGCTGCAGGTCGTAGGCTACGCGCCCATGCTCCATCTCCTGCTGCGAGGCGAAGTTGAAGGGTGAGCGGGGATTGTCGGCAATGCTGTATTTGAAGCCCTGGTCGGGCGAGAGATACATGTTGCTGGGGTCGGCAACAGGGGTGCCATCGACCACGAAGCAATATTTGAAGGTCTCGAAGAGATAATCCTTCAGCGTGGTTGACCACACGCCGTCGGAGTCACGCTCCATGGTGATGTAGTCGGGCAGCATCTCGCAGTCCAGCAGCACCTTCTTAGCCTCGGGAGCCTTGAAACGGAAGGTGATGCCCAGGTCGGTGTATTCTGGCGAGATGATGGGCCTGGGGAACAGACGTGCCATCACGCCGGGTGTGAACTGCTGCTCATTGCCGGTGGCGGCGGGAGCGGGCTGGCCTGCCTTCATGGCTGCCTCGGAGGCTTTCTTGTTGAAGAGCAGGGGCAGGGTCTTCGAAAGGAAGTACTTGGCATTCATCCAGGTATGGCCGAACTTGTCGGTGGTGAACTCCTTCACACTGCGGATGCCTTTCTCGTCGAGGAACTGCATATAGTCGCGTGCGTTGCCATAGAGGAAGTCGTCGGTGCCCACGCCAAGCCAGAACAGGTGCAGTTTCTTGTTGGTATCGGCAGCCTGGTCATAGACGTTGGGGATGTCTGTCGAGGTGAATGAACTATATGAACAGAGGTACGAGAACTTGTCGAGGTTGGCCAAGCCGTTGTACAATGCCTGGTTGCCGCCGCGTGAGAAGCCGCCGATGGCACGGCTGTCGCGGTCGGCCTTGGTGCGATAGGTCTTGTCGATGTAGGGAATGAGGTCGTTGATGAGGTCGAGGCTGAACACGTCGCCGCCAAAGCGCGTGGCAGGGGCTGTGCTGGGTTCAGCAGCGGGATCTGGAAGTTTCAACTTGGTCGGGTTGCCGTAGGGCATGACCACAATCATCTCCTTGGCCTTACCGTCGGCCAGCAGGTTGTCCAGTATATAGTTCACGCGTCCTACCTTATAATAAACCTCCTCAGTATCGGTGGTACCGCTGATAAGGTAGAACACAGGATATTTCTTCTGCACATCCTCCATATAACTGGGGGGCAGATAGACCACGGCATTGTTGGTGGCACCCAGGCTCTTGGAGTAGTAGTGTACATACTCTATGCGTCCATGGCTCACATCGCAGATGTCATGGGGCAGTGTGCCGTTTTTCGCTGGTATCTCCAGCAGGCTGTTCTTAAAGCCTTCGTTGGGGAAGTACTGCGGATTCTCGGGATCCATCACGCTGATGCCATCGACAATATAGCAGTAAGGATACATGTCGGGGGCCACCGGTGCTTTCGGATCTCCTTTCACGCCGATGGTTACGGTCCAGTTGCCGTCGGCATCGCGTGTCATCGCCTGTCGGCCGGCAAACTGCACATCAACCATCACTGTCCGGGCCGAGTCGTTCTTGTATTGGAAGGTTACTGTTCCGTCGTCGTTGGGGCGGGGCTGCGCTGTAGCCGTCAGTGTTATGGCCATCAGCGCCATCATAAGCATTGTCTTTTTCATTGCATATTATTTTTTGGTTATTATTTCTCAACTCCTTACTCAACTTGAGAAAGATTGATTATCTATTTCACTGTGAAATCAATGACTTGCAGGTCTTCATCCCTCGACGACGTGCCGTAGAGAATCTTGTACTGTCCGGGTTTCACGGCCAGTTCGTCTATGCTGTCGTCATAGTATTCGAAGGCTTCGCCGTCGAGCGTGATGGAAGCGCTCTTCGTCTCACCAGGCTTTAGGCTGAGTTTCTGGAATCCTTTCAGAGCCTTGATGGGAGCACCCTCGTCACCCAGTCGCTTCACATAGACCTGCATGGTCTCAGTGCCCTCGCGCTTGCCGGTATTGGTCACGGGTACGGTGACGGTAACCTTGCCGTCCTTCTTCATCGACTTGGCCGACAGTTTGCCCTTCCCTGTGGCAAAGGTGGTGTAACTCAGACCATAGCCGAAAGCATACTGTGGCTGACCGGTGAAGTAGCGATAGGTGCGGTTTTTCATGGAGTAGTCGAGGAAGTCGGGCAGGTCATCGTTGGAACGGTAGAACGTCACAGGCAGTTTGCCACCGGGGTTGTAGTCGCCGAAGAGCACGTCGGCCAGTGCCTTGGCACCGCCCTGTCCGGGGTACCAGGCCTGCACAAGTGCGTCATATTGTCCCTCGACGCTGCCGAAGGCGATGACCGAGCCTGAGCAGTTCACGAAGATCACAGGCCGTCCCGTTTCGTGCATGGCCCGGACGAGACGCTGCTGCACCTTGGGCAGTTCGATGTCCTGCTTGTCGCCGCCCTCACCCTCCATACGTGCGGAGATGCCGCCTATGATGATGATGGCGTCGGCCGCACTACATTCACGGGCTATATCGGAAAAATCCACCAAGCGGCGCTCGCAGATGTCACCACGCAGCATGGCGAAGTTGCCGTTGCCGCGACGGTATTCTATCACCACGTCGTAGGTCCTGCCTTCTTCCACGTCAAACGACTTGTATTCCATGCTGCCGCGGCGCCCGAAGCCGAAAGGACGGCGTCTGCCACCTTTGTTTTCTTCTACTACTGTGCCGTTTACTTTCAGCACATAGCCGTTGTCTGTCATCAGCGTGTATTTCATCTCGCCGGTGAACGTAGCCTTATACTGTCCGCTGATGCGTACGGCAATGTTATCATTGCCCACACCTTCTGCAAATCCCCACGCTCCAAAGGTTGAGAAGTCCATTTCCTTGTAATAATTGGTCTTTACAGGGGCGATGTCTTCACCTTCGAAGGGTGAGCGTTCCGAGTTCCAGAACTCCACCTTCACGCCCTTGCCGTCGTTGAAGTCCTGCAGATGGTGAACAGTAGTGTATTCGTCATCCAGTTCGCAGGCCTTGTTGTAGATAATCTTCGTGTTTGGCACTGCGTTACGGATACCTTCGAGCAATGAGTGCTGGTGTTTCTTGGTGGGTGTGCCGCCGTAGTTGCCGTTGAGCAGTTCCACGTCGTCGGCGTTGGGGCCTACCACGGCCAGCGTCTTGATGGACTTTGAGAGCGGCAGCAGGGGCGCAGCCAATTTCTCGTTATTCCTTACCAATTTCTCGTTCGTCAGGAGCACTATCGATTCGCGTGCGGCCTGTGTTGCCAGGTCGTTGTGCTTCTCGCAGGAGATTGTCGAAGGGGAAACCTTCGACCACGGACTGAGGTCGGCGGGGTCGAACATGCCCAGTTCGAAGCGGCCCGTCAGTGTCTTGCGCAGGTGCTGGTCGAGGTCGCTCTCCTTGATAAGACTCTTTTGCAGACCTTCGGTGAGGCTCATGAATACCTTGCCACACTCCAGGTCGGTGCCGTTCAGGACTGCATCGACAGAGGCAGAGAGCCCGTCCTTATGCGTCTCATGCTGGCCACGGCTGAAGAAATTGTTGATGGCGTCGCAGTCGGTGAGCACGATGCCGTCGTAGCCCCATTTGTTGCGCAGGATGTCAATGAGCAGACGGTCGCTGCTGCAGCAAGGCTTGCCCTCGAAGCGCTGGTAGGCGCACATCACCTCGCGCACATTGCCTTTCTTCACCAACGCCTTGAAGGCCGGCAGGTAGGTTTCCCACAGGTCGCGGTTCGAGGGCTCCACGTTCATGGAGTGTCGCAGGGGCTCCGGACCGCTGTGCACAGCATAGTGCTTGGCGCAGGCATGGGTCTTGTAAAGTTGAGAGTTGAAAGTTGAGAGTTGAGAGTTGAGAGTTGAAGGTTGAGAGTTGACCGGCTCCTGCATACCCAGCACGGTCTGTACGCCCAGCACGGCATTCAGATACGGGTCTTCGCCGCAGGTTTCCTGGCCACGGCCCCAGCGGGGGTCACGGAAGATGTTCACGTTCGGGCACCAGAAGGTGAGTTCTGGATTGCCGGGATAGTAGGTCTCACCCATCCCCACATGCTTTACGCTATGGTCTGAGCGGTTCCAGTTGGCACGGGCCTCGTCGCTCACCTGTTCAAAGACGTCATAGACCAACTGTGCGTTGAAGGCGGCAGCCATGCCTATGGGCTGGGGATAGACGGTGTAGTCGCTCTGTCGCACACCATGGCACGCCTCACTCCACCAGTTATACGACGGGATGCCCAGTCGCTCAATGCTGATGCTCTTGTTCATCATCAGACCAACCTTTTCCTCGGGTGTGAGCATGCCCAGCAGGTTTTCCACACGTTGACTCCTTGGCAGTGTGGTGTCTTGCCAGGGATATGTCACTTGTGCCGTGACATTCTGCATGGCAATGGCGCATAAAGCCATCAAAATTTTCTTTTTCATGTTAAAGCCAATAGTTATATTGTTTTTACCATGCAAAAATACAAAACATCCGGTGTATTGGCTGCATCGGATGTTTCATATATTTTTCAATATGTAACAAGGGCAAATAAATCAGTGTTTACGGTTGGCTCGCTGCTCGCGATACTTCGCTTTCTGCCGTGCCGAGCCGCTGCCGTGAGCACCGGTGATATACTGCTTCTTTCTGGCTTTGGTCTTCACCTTGCCCTCATTGGGATCCTTCCTTTCGCCGCCACGGCCAAAGGAAATGCCATGCTCCAGAATGCTCTGGAAATCGTCGTCTTTACTCATCTTATAGCGGTAGCAAATTATTCACTCTTCACTCTTCACTCTTCTCTCTTCACTTTTCACTTTCATTATGAAACAGTCTCACGCCCGTAAAGGCCATGGCGATGCCATACTTGTCGCAGGTCATGATGACATGGTCGTCGCGCACTGAGCCGCCAGCCTGTGCGATATACTGCACACCGCTCTTGTGGGCCCGCTCGATATTGTCGCCGAAGGGGAAGAAGGCGTCGCTGCCCAGGCTCACCTCCGTGTTCTTGGCTATCCATTCCTTTTTCTCTGCCAGCGTCAGCACCTCGGGTTTCTCGGTGAAGAACTGCTGCCAGGCACCGTCGCGCAGCACGTCGTCGTGCTCGTCCTCAGAGATATACACGTCGATGGTGTTGTCGCGGTCGGCACGGCGTATGCCCGGGACGAAGGGCAGGCTGAGCACCTTCGGATGCTGGCGCAGCCACCAGATGTCGGCCTTCTGTCCGGCGAGGCGCGTGCAGTGTATACGGCTCTGTTGTCCGGCTCCGATGCCGATGGCTTGTCCGTCCTTTACGTAGCACACTGAGTTACTCTGTGTATATTTCAGCGTTATCAAGGCAATCATCAGGTCGCGTCGGGCCTCGGGCGAGAACGTCTTGTTCTGTGTGGGGATGTTTTCAAATAGGGCGGGGTCGTCCAGGCGAATCTCGTTGCGCCCCTGTTCAAAAGTCACGCCAAACACCTGTTTGGTCTCTACAGGCTCAGGTTTGTAGGCGGGGTCTATCTTGATGACGTTGTACGTGCCCTTGCGTTTCTCCTTCAGGATTTCCAGTGCCTCGGACGTATAGTCTGGGGCGATGACACCGTCGCTCACCTCGCGCTTGATGATCAGTGCCGTCGTCTTGTCGCAGGTGTCGCTCAGGGCGATGAAGTCGCCATACGATGACATGCGGTCGGCACCACGGGCACGGGCGTAGGCACAGGCAATGGGTGATTCATCGAGGCCAGGGATGTCATCCACGAAATAAACCTTCTTCAGCGTATCGCTCAGAGGCAGTCCCACGGCAGCCCCCGCTGGCGACACATGCTTGAACGAGGCGGCTGCGGCCAGCCCCGTGGCCTGCTTCAGTTCCTTCACCAACTGCCAGGAGTTCAGGGCATCCAGCAGGTTGATATAGCCAGGTCGGCCGTTAACAACTTCGATAGGCAGTTCACCGCCATCGCTCATAAAGATTCGCGATGGCTTCTGATTCGGATTACATCCGTACTTCAGGGCTAATTCTTTCATTTTTATTCCAAGAGTTATTATTTCCGTGTGCAAAGGTACAAAAAAAAGTGAAGAGTGAAGCGTGAAGCGTAAAGATTTTTCTGCCCCTTACCTTTTTTTCTTGAATTGTTTGATTCGCCTCAGAATTTCCAGCGCAGTTGGAGGTCCAGGTCAGTGGCGTGCGACTGTGGTATCTCCTGCAGGTTGGTGCCGATGGTGGTGCGGTCGAAATAGTTGGTGTAGCCCAGTTTGGCTGAGAGTCGCAGGTGGCTATTGATGTCGGCGCGGGCAAAGAGTGCCAGCCGGAGGCCGTTGCCATAGAAACAAGGGAAGAAGAACTCATGTTGCATTTGCCGTTCGTAGATGTATAGGCGGCTGTCATAGTCGTCGGTCTTGAAATAGCCGGCCAGCATGCTCGCCTGCCATCGGCTGTGCTGGTACTGCACCTGCTCACTCACCATCCATCCCTTGCTGTCTTTCTTATATGCCGTCTGCACATAGTCGCCCTGCATCTTCAGCGTCCATCCTGCGGGGTGGTCGTATGCCAGCGACAGGCGGCTGCGGTGTTCGTCGTCGGGTATGAGTGCCGTCTTGTCTGCGTTGTCCTTCTGTCTCAGTCTTATGCGGTGGCGTGCCCGCAAAGTCCAGTGGCTGATGCTATAGTCTCCCTGTACGAGGAAGTCCCAGGCCCTTGACGACTGCGATGTCTGATAGCGTGCCCAGGCAAAATAGGCATAGTCGGCATAGCCTTGCAGATGCAGGTGACTGATAGGCTGCCACGTCACTCCGACGTATGCTCCGCTCTCGTTCTGTGGCCGTGAGTTGTCGCCGAAACTATGGGCATGCAGGCTTGTATAGCGGAAACTGTAGAAGCGTTGCAGCGCCATGATGCTGAATTGTGCTGACGGCTGGTAACTCGCAGTATTGACCGTGGCCAGTGCCCCGTGGCCGTTGATGGCTGTCTCGCCGCCTATGGCAAAGCGGTAATGTGTATATCCATAGTCCATGCTTACATTCACGAACTTGTTGCCCTGTGCATAGTGTCGGCGGTAGAGTATGCTGGTGTTTGGCTTCAACTGCCTGTCCAGATGTGTGTACACCGCATTGGCCCCCAGGTGCAGGCCGCCCAGCCTGTAGCCTATAGTGGTGCCGACGGCCGTCTGCCGGGTGTTGTATTTCTTCTCTATCTCCTTGGGTGTGCGGTGGTAGCCGTCGGTGGTGATGGTGGCTGCCGTGCCGTCGTCGTTGAGTGTGGCGTCGACAGCCCGCATAGAGGCGAAGGCGGTGAGTGTCAGCGGCTTCAGCAGTCTGATGGTGGCTGCCGCACCCTGGAAGTAGTCGGCCTCAGAGCGCGAACTATGCACGCGCAGCGTGTTGGTGTGGCGTCCCAGGTTTTGCAGTGTGGCCATCTTACCCAGCGAGAAACTGGTGTTAAGCACCAGACCCATGCCTGCCGACAGTTTATATTTGCCTATGATGGCGTTCTCCAGAGGTCCGAGGTTCCTAATCTGTATATAATAAGAATAGGTGTCGTAGCCCCAGCCGTTCTTGTTGGCAAAGAAAGGCTCTCCGGCATCTTGCGCCCCCATGATGCCAGCCTTTACAAAGTGGCCGTAGGTAAACTCATAGCGCAGGGAGTGGCGGTATTTATAGCCCAGGTAGCCGGTGGGCAAACCACCGTTCACGGACCCTTCGCTGTCATCGCCTTTCCTGTTGTAGAAGGGCACGCGGCCAGTGGCGGTGAGTTGGTGCTTGCCATAGCGGGTGATGGTGTTCCAGCGGGGGAAGAGGCTGTCGTCCCTGACCTCGCCCACGAAGGTGAAGAAAGGCATCAGTGCCAGTTGGCGGTAGTCCATCGATGCCACCATCCTGAGTTCCTGCATCGACCGCATAGGGCCGTAGCGGTCCAGGTATTCCGTCAGATCTTCTACCTGTTGCTCCGACAGAAAGGGCAGTTGCTCCAGGTCTTCGCGGCGGCATCTGTTCAGGTCAATGGGGCAGTCGGCCAGTTGCTGCATGCGTTCCAGGCAGTCGTCCCAGTCGGTCTCCTCTAGGTCTTCCGGGCTCATCACCTCCTGCCAGACCTGCTCCCACGTCTGCTGCTCCTGTGCAGCGGCGCACAGGCAACAGAGCAACAGCAGCATGACAGCGTAGCGTTTCATCGCTACAAAGTTACATAATTATTCTTAATTTCTTATCTGTTATTGGAAATAATTTGTATTTTTGCCCCAAAAAACTATGAATTATGAACTATGAACTATAAACTGTTCTCTCTCATCGTAGGACTCCTGGCGTGCCTGTCGGTCTCGGCCCAGGACGATTTGGGCGACCCCACGTTTGTGCCTACGGTGAAGGTGGGTAAGACGCTGGTCGACGGCGACTCCATTCAGTATATGGAGATGTCGAATGTCTATGTCTATCCCGAACTGACGTTCAAGAACAAGCGTCAGCAGCAGTCCTATATGCGATTGGTGAAGAATGTGAAGAAAGTGCTGCCCATCGCCAAGCAGGTGCGCCAGATCATCATCGAGACGGCTGAGTTCACCGAGACGCTGCCGCCCGAAGAGCGCAAGGAGCACCTGAAGCGCGTGGAGCAGTCTATCGTCAGGGAGTACAAGCCACAGATGAAGAAACTGACTTATTCGCAGGGCAAACTGCTCATCAAACTGGTGGATCGCGAATGTCACTCTACGGCCTATGAGGCCATGCAGGCTTTCATCGGTCCTGTGCGTTCGGGCATGTGGCAGGCCTTTGCCTGGATGTTCGGTGCCTCGCTGAAGAAGGGCTATGATGCCGAGGGCACCGACCGTCTCACCGAGCGCGTGGTGCTGATGGTGGAGGCTGGGCAGATTTAGATACTAAAGAAAATCGCGCAAATCTTTGGTAATTACAGATATTTGTTTTACCTTTGCAACCGTAATTACAAACCTTTTATATTATTTACTAACTTTTTTATT
This sequence comes from Prevotella sp., assembly GCA_017455845.1. Lineage (GTDB taxonomy): Bacteria > Bacteroidota > Bacteroidia > Bacteroidales > Bacteroidaceae > Prevotella. The sequence continues at coordinate 17,457 of JAFSYY010000119.1, forward strand.
TATGAACAAAAAATTACTAAAATCATTGCTCGTGGCCGGCATGCTGGCTGTGGGTATTGGAGTGCAGGCTAAGGTTGACGTGACAGACACTTATGTAATGAATGCAGACCTGTCGGTAGACCCTGCTACTGCCGACAACGGATGGACGCTGTTGAACAACTGGCGTCAGGACTGGAAGGCCGCTGAAGACGAGACCCACGTGAATGTCGTGGAATTCTATGCTGGTTGGGGTAGTCTGGAAAAGACAGCGTATGCCATGACCCAGACCATCAGCCTTCCCGCAGGTTACTATCGTCTGGCTGTGAATGCCTTCTACCGTGAAGGCAACGATGGCAATGGCACCAATCAGGATAAGGCATATATTTTTGCCGGAGAGAAAAAGCAGAATGTGTATGCCTTGGCCAACTTCTATAGCATCTGTTCTGAGAAAGGCTACCAAGGCAGTAGCGATTTGTGGAAGGCCTCCAATGCATTCTACAAAGGCGACTTCTCCAATGAGTTCGATTTCAAGATGGAAACTGATGGCGACATCGAAATCGGATTCCAAGGTAAATTCGACCAGATGCGCAGTTGGGTCATCCTCGGTCCGGTGAAACTCTATGAGTACACTGCTGCCGACTATCAGAGCGACTTTGATGAGAAGAAAGGAGAGGCTGAGGCTCTTTACGGCGAGAAGATGAATGCCACGGTGCTCAGTGAATTGAAGGAGGCTGCTAACGCTACAGGTTTTGTGACTGTTGATGATGTAACCAGCGCTATCCAGACCCTTAACGAGAAGATTGCCGCTGCCAAGAACAGCATTGAAATATATAAGGAAATCAAGCAGACCATTGAAAATACGATTGCAGTTATTGATCCTTCTTTGGATCTGACAGAGATGTGGAATGCCTACAACAATGGAACACTGGAATCTGCTGATGAACTCTATCCTATGTTCCAGGAATTGGAGATTGCCGCTCTGGGTACTGCCGATAACACCGATTATACCAAGGTTATCATCAACCCCAGTTTCGAGTGGGGTAACACCTTCGGTTGGACTGTTGAGGCCAGCAATGATACTGGTGCAAAGCCTAACAGCAACGATACCTATACCGTCTACAATGCTGACGGTGACTATCTGTTCAACATCTGGAGCATCGGCAATGCCATCAGCCAGACCATTGAGGGTCTGCCCAACGGCACCTATAAACTGCAAGCACTTATCGCTACTGATACAGGCCAGAAGGTACAGATCAATGGCAACAACGAAAGCATACAGATTGATGCCTCTGAAGAGGGCAAGAGCACTGGCGTTGATGGCGAACTGGAGTTCAAGGTGCTCAACAACAAAGCAACTATCGGTGTCGAGGGTGTGAACAAATACTGGTATAAGGTCGACAACTTCCGCCTTACATTAGTAAAGGCTCTAAATGTCGAAGAGTTACTGGCAGAGTTGGTGTCTGATTATGAAAAGGCTCTTGCTGCTGCAAAGGCCGTGGATGGCAAGATGGAAGCAGAAGCAAAAAGTGGTCTTGACGCAGCCATCGCAACTTATGGTGACGTGGATAAGACCGATGCCGATGCTCTCTCTGATGCAATAGATGCACTGCAAAAAGCCACCAAGACTGCCACGGAAAGCGTTGAAGTGTATGCTAATGCTGAAGAGAAGTTGACAAAGATGAAGGAACTCATTGAGAGCACCAACGTTTACACTGAGGAGGCTTACAATGAGTATTACGGACAGTGGTATCAGAAGTACGATGAAGGCACTCTGACAAAGACCGAAGCAGCAGCCTTACAGGATCCCTTCGTGGTCACTGGCTGGCATGCTTCCATCACCTGCGATAACTTCCTGCTCTCTGCATGGAACACCAACCCCGACTTCAAAGAAGCAGCCTATTACATCAATACATGGTCTAGAGAGGGTGAGAGCGACGGCACTGATTTCCTGGTTCCTTTCTTTGAGTATTTTGGTAGCCCTCTGAATGAAAAGACCCTCACCGCAACGATGACAGGCCTGGTTGCAGGAAAATACACTGTTTCTGCTTGGGTTCGTGTTGCTCCGTCAGACAATACTGCTGAATCTGCTAAAGGTGTTACCCTTCAGGTGAACGATGGCGAAGCCATAGATGTCTGCACAGGTAATATGATTGACAGTGGTACTGAGCGCTTCTTCTTGAATGAGTTCGCTGCTTTAGGTAACGTTAGCGAGGATGGTGAGTTGAAGATTAAGTTTAACGTTGCTGCCGACAATAACATCCACTGGCTGTCGTTCAAGAACGTGAAATATGTTCCTGGCGATGCAACGGGCATTAATGATGTCAATACTGTTAGCAATACAACCAACAACATTATCTTCAATCTGGCAGGTCAGCGCGTTAAGAACGCCCAGAAGGGTCTGTACATCCAGAGTGGCAAGAAGGTGGTTAAGAAGTAAGCGCATCGCTTTTCTTTCCATATTCTAAAAAAGAATCCCGGGGCAGTTGCTCCGGGATTCTTTTTTATAGGAAGATCATCAAGTGATGTCATCACATTGCCATACAACTGGCTACACCGAGGGAGGTGGCTATGGCCGAGAGGATGGCCATCAGAGTCTGTAGGACGAATCTCCAAACTTCTTTCTTGTTTTTCATGGTCATTAGATTATTAAGGTTTTTACCTATATCGGTCGTTAGACCGAAAATGTTGTTTTTGTTGTCATTGTTGTCTTATAAAAAAACATCATTTGTTCTTTTTAAGACAACATGTACAACATAGACAACTTATAACGGTCTAACGACCGTTTTGGGTTTAATGGGTTAGTCACCGGTGTTCTCGTTGTCTTCATCCTCGGGCGAGAGGTAGTTCTGGTCTTCAGCCAGGCGGCAGTCCTTCACCAGGTCCTTCACGCGCTTGCCGTCGACGGTAACGTGGGTCTCGGGCTGGAAGATCACGTGTACGTTCTTCACGTTCTCCTTGACGGTGAACTTCTTGGCGGTCTCGGCACCGGTGGTGGTGATACCCAGTTTGAAGGCGCCGAGGTAAGGGATGCTCACGCGCTTGGAGTCCTGGAGCAGGTCGCGGATGGTGGGTCCGAGTTCGCTGAGCACTGCGAGGATGTCGGCTCGCTTCACGGTACAGTTGTCCTGCATGCGGCTGGCCAGTTGCTCAATCTCCACGGTCTCGTTGATGACTACGCGGCCATACCACTTGTTGTAAGCCGACGACTGATCGTTTTTGTTCTGATACTTCTGATAAATCAATTTCATAATGTTTGTGTGTTTTAGATGGTTAATAAAAAGAATTAATTAAGGTGTCTTTCGCGATCGACATTGTTGTGTTCTGTTTTCATTTGCAAAGGTACGACTTACGACACACGATTCCAAATCTTTGCAGGCGAGAGCATAGGGGAGGAAATGATTCCCCGTTGGTTTTCAGATGGTTACGGAGTGTGTGGGATGCTCTGTTGTCAAACGGTTACGAAGCGAAGCATCTTCCTGTTTTTCCGCTCTGCCGTTTCCGTGACATACGAGACGTGGATCCAGCAGCAGCCGTCGAGCATCACGCGCTCCACGAGCAACTGGTCGAACGTCAGCCTGTCTCTCACGTAATAGGCCATGCGCAAGGCCTGTTCTACGCTGGAGCAGTGCACATCGGCGGCCTCGCCCTTGGTGTGCTGTGAGTTCTTCACACCTCCCACGGCCTTGTTCAGGGCCTGGCAGCGGTAGCCGCTGGTCACGCGCATCGCCCCGAACTTGCAGCGCAGGGGCTCCAGCACCATCACGCAGAGTGCCTTGAGGCGTTCCACGTCGGCCTCCGTGGGCATGTTCTCGATTCCCAACTTTACAGCCGTGCCCGACTGTACCATCTCCTTGAGCGTAAAGTGCTCCGTCAGTTGCATGTTCAAATCCATTTGTGTCTTCATGGTTTTTTACTTTAATAATTAATAAATAGGTATAGATTGTGTCTTTTCGACGGTGCAAAGGTACAACATGTTTCTGTCTTGTGCAAATAGTGTGGGGCGAGAAAGCGTGCGATGAAAAAAAACTACTTTAACTACTATAAAGTTGAGCACTAGCGAAACTTGGAATGATATATAAACTTTTTCCGATTATCCGATATGAGTTTCGCGAATTTTTTGTAACTTTGTAGCCGAATAGCGAGAATAGTATTTAGTAAGATGTAACCAAAGGGTGTTTTTTTATTAAGGAGGATTTTTATGGATGACGAACAGAAACGCTTGGAACAGGAAGCGGCCGACGACAAGATGATCAGTGAAGCCTTCAACCGGCTTATAACAGATTACCTTAATTCGCGCCACCGCAAGAAGGTGGACCTTATCACCAAAGCCTACAACTTTGCCCGCCAGGCACACAAAGGCGTGCGCCGTCTGTCGGGCGAACCATATATCATGCACCCCATCGCCGTGGCACAGATCGTGTGCTCGGATATTGGTCTGGGCTCTACGAGCATCTGCTCTGCCTTGCTGCATGATGTGGTGGAAGATACCGACTATACCGTCGAGGACATAGAGAATATGTTCGGCCCGAAGATAGCACAGATTGTCGACGGGCTGACGAAGATCAGCGGGGGCATCTTCGGCGAACAGGCCTCTGCGCAGGCCGAGAACTTCAAGAAACTGCTGCTCACCATGAGCGAGGACATCCGCGTGATCCTCATCAAGATAGCCGACCGCCTGCACAACATGCGCACGCTGGAGTCGCAACCGGCCAACAAACAGTATAAGATTGCCGGCGAGACGCTCTATCTCTACGCACCCCTGGCCCATCGCCTGGGCCTCTATAAGGTGAAGTCGGAACTGGAAAACCTGAGTTTCAAGTTCGAGCATCCTGAAGAGTATGCCGTCATCGAGCGCAAACTGGCCGAGACGAGCGTCTCGCGCCATCAGTCGTTCGACCAGTTCAAGGCACCCATCGAGGATGCCCTGCAGAAGATGGGCATAGCGTATGAGATCCGTGAGCGCGTGAAGACCCCTTACTCCATCTGGAACAAGATGCAAAACAAGCACGTGGCCTTCGACGAGATCTACGACATCCTGGCCGTGCGTATCATCTTCACCCCCAGGGTGCGCGAAGAAGAGGTGAACGAGTGCTTTAACATCTACGTGGCCCTGACCAAGATATACAAGAGCCACCCCGACCGCATACGCGACTGGCTGAACCACCCGAAAGCCAATGGCTATCAGGCGCTCCACGTCACCCTCATGTCGAAGCAAGGCCACTGGATAGAGGTGCAGATACGCTCCGACCGCATGAACGAGATAGCGGAGCAGGGCCTCGCCGCCCACTGGAAATACAAGGAGGGGGGCGACTATACCGAGGACGAGGGCGAACTGAACGAGTGGCTGCGCACCATCAAGGAGATTCTCGACGACCCGCAACCCGATGCCATGGATTTCCTCGACGCCATCAAACTCAATCTCTTTGCCAGCGAGATCTTCGTCTTCACGCCCAAGGGCGAGATCAAGACCATGCCCGCCGACTGTACCGTGCTCGACTTTGCTTTCTCCATCCATACCTTCCTCGGCTCACACTGTATCGGGGCCAAGGTCAACCATAAACTGGTGCCACTGAGCCACCGCCTGAAGAGCGGCGACCAGATAGAGGTGCTCACCTCGAAGTCGCACCATGTGCAGCCGTCGTGGATCAACTTCGTCTCGACAGCCAAGGCCAAAGCCAAGATCCAGGCCATCCTGCGCAAGGCCAGCCGCGAAACGCAGAAGAAAGGCGAGGACAAACTCAACGAGTGGCTGCAGAACAACGGCTTCGAGCCGTCGCCTGCCATCTTAGACCGGCTGGTGAACTTCCACGACGTGAGCCGCCGCGAGGAACTGCTGCAGGGCATCGGCGAGAACACCATCATCCTGGGAGAGAAGGATATTGACGAACTGAAGGGCAAGAACAAGAAGAAAGGCGACAACACCGGTGGCGGCTGGCGTAAGTACGTTCCCTTTGTCAAGGCCAAGAAAGACGACGAGGAGAAAGAGGGACCTAAAGACAGCCAAGGAGAGAAGAAAACGGAGCACGGAGAGGACCGGCTGTTTGTGGTGCCAGAGAAATTCAACCGCAAGAAGCCCATCTATGTCAGCGAGGACAACATCCACCAGTATCTCTTCCCTAACTGCTGCCACCCCATCCCTGGCGACGATACCCTGGGGTATATTGACAACAAAAACAATATCGAGATTCACAAACGCGCCTGCCCGGTGGCCAACAAACTGAAAGCCAGTTACGGCAACCGCATCCTCGACGTGAAATGGGAAATGCACCGCAAACTGTTTTTCGACGCCACCATCCGTCTGGGCGGCATCGACCGCCGCGGAATGGTCAACGAGGTGACACGCGTCATCTCCAACCAGTTGAGCGTCGACATTCGCAGGCTGACCTTCACCACCGAGGACGGCATCTTCGACGGGCGTATAGAACTGCGCGTCCACGACCGTGACGAGGTGCGCGACATCATCGACAACCTCAAGGAGGTGGACGACCTGAAGGAGATCTCGCAGATTATGTGAGAATTGAGAATTGAGAATTGAGAATTGGGAATTGAGAATTAAGAATTGAGAATTAAGAATTATGAACAAACTGCTTTCTACACTTTTGCTTTTGTTACTATGCGCAGTCTCTGTCAGTGCTGCGAAGAGTTATGACTCGCCCGACACCATCGTCGTTGCACGCGACGGCACCGGCGAGTTTCGCAACGTGGGCGAGGCCATAGAGGTATGCCGCGCCTTTATGGACTACCACAAGGTGATATATATAAAGAAAGGTACGTATAAGGAGAAACTCATCATTCCCCAGTGGCTGCAGAACATAGAACTCTGCGGCGAGGACCGCGACCAGACCATCATCACCTACGATGACCATGCCAACATCTTCTATGCGCCCACGGGCAAGGGCATGGGCACCTTCCGCACCTACACCCTGCGGGTGGATGCCAACGACATCACCATCAAGAACCTCACCATCGAGAATAATTCTGCACGTCTGGGGCAGGCCGTGGCACTCCATACCCAGGGCGACCGCATCACGCTGACCAACTGTCGGCTCCTGGGGCATCAGGACACCGTATATACAGGCATGGAGGGCACCCGCCTCTATTTCGACCACTGCTACATTGAGGGCACCACCGACTTTATCTTCGGCCCCTCTACGGCATGGTTCGAGCAGTGTACCATCCATTGCAAGGCCGACAGTTACATCACGGCGGCCTCAACGCCCAAGGAACGGGCCTTCGGCTATGTGTTCAACCAGTGTACCGTCACCGCCGCCCCTCAGGTGACAAAGGTGTACCTCGGCCGCCCTTGGCGCGACTATGGCTATACGCTCTTCATGCACTGCACGCTGCCCAAGGAGATACGTCCCGAGGGCTGGCACCACTGGCAGAAAGAGCGCGAGCAGACGGCCCGCTATCTGGAGTTCGAGAACAACGGCCCGGGCGCAGCCACCAGCAGCCGCGCCGCCTGGAGCCGGCAACTCACCGAGGAGGAAGCCAAGGCGGTAACCCTGGAAAACGTGTTCCGTCGCAACGATGTTTTCCAGCCACGCGGCCTATAATGATTCATTGAGTCTACTTTAAAAAGTCCCTGTTACTGCCTGCAAACAAGCCTGTTTTGAACTGGCAAACAGCCTCCGTTGACTTTCAATTCTCTTGCAGCAGTTGCAGTGCTTTCTTCACGGCCTCGCTGTCGGTGTTGATAATCGAGAAATACTCGCTCATATCCCAGAGGTCGCGGGCCACAAGAGCCTTGAGTTGCAACTTCAGATAGGGTAGGGTGCGCTGCATCTCCTCGTCGTCCTTCGGCTTGATGTTCTGCTTCTCGCCCTCCTTGACGATGGCATCTACGAGCGTCTGCGGTATCTCATACTGCGCCTTGAAGGTGTCGAAGTCCTGATACGTCTTCTTCAGGGCCTTGCGGTTGTTGTCCACATAGCGCAGGTTCTGCTGTATGATGACGCTCTTGGCTGCCAGTTCACGGTGGTATTTCGTGTAGCGTGTGGTGTCGAGAGGAATGAAATAGTCGGGCATGATGCCGCCGCCGCCATATACGGTGCGATGCTTCTTCAGCGTCTCATACTTCAGCGAGTCGGCAAAGTGTATGCTGTCGACATTCGTCAGTTCGCCGCTGTTCAGGCGGTTCAGCAGGTCTTTGTCGTAACCCTTCTTGTCGCCTTTCTCGTAGGGCTTCTGGATGCAGCGGCCCGAAGGTGTGTAGTAATGGGCAATGGTGAGGCGGACCATCGAGCCGTCGGGCAGGTCGATAGGACGCTGGACGAGACCCTTGCCGAAGGTACGTCGGCCCACCACCATACCACGGTCGTGGTCCTGCACGGCACCGGTGACAATCTCGGCAGCCGAGGCGGTGAACTGGTCCACGAGAACCACGATGCGGCCGTCGCGGAAGGTGCCGTTGCCATCGGCCCTGTAGTCGCGCCGCGAGGTGGTGCGGCCGTCGGTATAGACAATCAGGTCGCCCTGCTCCAGGAACTCATTGGCCAGTTCGGCAGCCGCCTGCAGATAGCCGCCGCCGTTTTCCTGCAGGTCGAGCACCAGGTCGGTCATGCCCTGTGCCTTGAGTTTCTGCATGCTCTCCAGGAACTCGGCGTGGGTGGTGGCGCTGAAACTGCCTATGCGTATATACCCTATGCCGGGCTGAAGCATATAGGTGGCATCGATAGAGTGTACGGGAATCTTGTCGCGCTTCACCTTGAAGGTCAGCAGGTCCTTGATACCCGGACGGATGATGCGCAGGTCGGCAATGGTGCCCTTAGGCCCGCGCAGCCGGCGCATGATCTCCTCTTTCGACATCTTCACGCCGGCAATGGCCGTGTCGTTGACCATCACGATGCGGTCGCCGGCCACGATGCCCACCTTCTCCGACGGGCCGTTGACCACGGGCTGTATGACCACGAGGGTGTCCTCCACCATGTTAAACTGCACGCCGATGCCCTCGAACGAGCCATTCAGCGGCTCGGTCATCGCCTTCGTCTCCTTGGGCGTGGTATAGGCGGAGTGAGGATCGAGTTTCTCCAGCATGCCGCGAATGGCATCCTCCACGAGTTTATGCTCGTCGACCTCGTCGACATAGAGTCCTTTGACGGCCATCGTGGCCATGTTCAGTTTTCTCAGTTCCTTTTCCAGGTTCTCTCGTTCCGGCCTGTCGGTCTGCGCCGTTGCCGTCTGTAGCATCACCATAGCCAGGGCCATGAGCATGCATATTCTCTTCTTCATATTCATTCAATTATCACAATTATGGCGCAAAGGTAGTAAAAAAAAACAAATTATTTGGATGATATATATTTTTTTTATATTTTTGCAACTTAAATCTGAAACTATATTTTAGACAATGTTTATAACGACCATACATTTGACAAACAATAAAAATAGCCTGCGCACGGCAAGATGCACAGGCCTGATATTTGTTGCCATCTTGTTATTCAGCCCCGCAGGGCTGCTTCGGGCGCAGTCGCTCTATTACCAGAAGGCCGACGGCAAGAGCGGCAAGGAACTGAAGACCGCCCTTCATCAGATTATCAGGATGCCCGACGTGATAGACTACGACTCGCTGTGGCATGCCTACCAGATGACCGATGCCCGTCCCATGGGCGACAGCCTGATTATCTGGGACATGTATTCGGCCGTCTCGCGCTACAGTATCTACAGTAAACTGCACGGCAACGGCAAGGTGGAAGGCGAGAAAGGCTTCCAGCGCGAGCACTCCATGCCCAAGAGTTGGTTCAACCCTACCGACCGCACCGCCAGCGGCACGCTGACCTACAAGGACATCAAGCCCATGTATTCGGACATTGTCCATGTGATACCCACCGACGGCACGGTGAACAACAAGCGTTCGAACAATGCCTACGGTGAGGTGAGCGACTCGGCCAAGATGGAATGGATCTCGGCCGAAGGCTTCAGCAAGCAGAGCAAGAAAGGCGGCTGCACCACCCCGGGCTGGCAGGAATATCTGGGCGACGAGGCCAAGAAATCGCGTGTCTTCGAGCCCAACGATGAGTACAAGGGCGACCTGGCACGCATCTATTTCTATATGGCCACGTGCTACGAGGACACCATAGACACCTGGACCAGTCCGATGCTCGACTCGCTGCGTACCGGCGGTTATCAGCCCTTCGCCCCGTGGGCTTTCGACATGCTGATGCGGTGGTCCAAGCAGGATCCTGTCAGTGAGAAGGAGATCAACCGCAACGAGGTGTGCTACAGGCTGCAGGGCAACCGCAACCCCTTCGTCGACTACCCCGGCCTGGAGGACTATATCTGGGGCGACAAGCAGGAGGAGCCCTTTGACTATGGCGGTGAGCCGATGGGCGAAGAGCCGATGGCCGCCGACTGTGAGATAGCCCTGAACAGCAGTGCCTTCGGCGTGGACTGGACGGCTACCGACAACCTGCGCGACTACTTCGAGCGCATACCCCTGACATATAGCCAGGACGGCGTCGACGTGACCTTCGCCTACGGCATCGAGGGCAGCCAGATGTATTGCGACGAGGGGCAGATACGCCTCTACAACAGGAACACACTGACATTCCTGGCCCACAAGAACGAGATGACCTGCATAGAGTTTGACGTGCCGGAGAAATCGGCCGACAAGGAACTCATACCCTCTGTCGGCGAGGTGGAGGGCAACACATGGACCGGCCAAGCCCGCGAGGTGCAGTTCACCTCGACCTATACCAGCGGCTACCCCGCAGCCCTCTACAGGAGCAAGCATATCCAGATTGCCGGCGTAAGAATCACGATGGCCGAGTCGTCGGGCATCGTCGCTACGCTAACGAATGGTGAAACAGTGAATAGTGCAATCTACGACCTCCAGGGCCGCCGTATGAATAATTCTTCACTATTCACTCTTCACTCTTCACTTACCCCGGGCATCTACATCAGGAATGGCAAGAAAATCATCATCAGATAATTACATCTTTTATATAAGAACCACGAATAAAACGAATTACTCGAATGAAGACAAGACTATTACTGACATTCCTCGTGACCCTGTGTGCCGTCGGCATGCAGGCTCAGGGACCGAATAACTCAGGTACTTATTATCGCAACGCCAACGGCAAGAGCGGCGAGGCACTGAAGACGGCTCTCTATGGCATCATCTCGAAGAAGACCCACTCGCCCAGTTACGACGAACTGATAACACTCTACGAGATCACCGACACCCGTGCCGACGGCTGTGTGCGCGACTGGTACTCTAACATCACTCACTTTACGCATGGCAAGGACAAGGCCGGCAGTTACAAGAAGGAGGGCGATGTGTACAACCGCGAGCACAGTGTGCCGCAGAGTTGGGGTGCACCGAAGGCCGACATTGTGCATGTCGTACCCACCGACGGCTACGTGAACAACCGCCGAGGCAACTACCCCTTCGGCGAGGTGGGCAACATCACCTACCAGTCGGCCAACGGCTACAGCAAACTGGGCTCTTGCAAGACGGCCGGCTACAGCGGCACCGTGTTCGAGCCCAACGACGAGGTGAAGGGCGACATCGCACGCATCTATTTCTATATGGCCACCTGCTACGAGGGCTCATGCCAGAACTGGGGCAACGATGTGTTCACTGGCACCAAGTATCAGCCCATGGCGCAGTGGGCCTTCGATATGATGGTACGCTGGTCGAAACTCGACCCCGTGGACGAGGTGGAGATAGCCCGCAACAATGCTGTGGCACGCACCGACGTGCAGGGCAACCGCAACCCCTTTGTTGACTATCCCGGCCTGGAGGACTATGTCTGGGGCGACAAGAAGAGCGAGGCCTTCAGTTACGACAACTACCAGGGAGGCGGTGGCGGCACGGTCGTCACCGAGCGTGTGGAGCAGCCGGTATTTTCGCCCGATGGCGGTACCTTTACCGACCGCGTCGAGGTGACCATCACCACTGCCACCGAGGGTGCCACCATCTACTATACCACCAACGGTGCCGAGGCATCCGTCAATAGCAAGGTATATGAGGACCCCATCACGCTGACCTCCAACACCACGCTGAAGGCCATCGCCGTGAAAGAGGGCATGAGCACCAGTTACCAGACCACGGCCAACTTTGTCATCACCAGCAGCGGCGGCACATCGGAACCCACCGATGTCGTTGACATCGCCCTGAACAACAGTCTCTTCGGCACCGCTTGCGACGGCTCGCTCTCTGGTGGCGACCTCAAGGCCTATACAGGCACGAAGAATGGCATCACCGTGACCTACGACAAAGGAACGGGCAGCAATATGTATCTCAACGATGCCCAGTTGCGCGTCTATCCGGGCAACACCCTGACCATCAGCACCGCCAATGGCACACTCTCGGAAGTGGAGTTCACCATCGTGCTCAACAAGAACGGCAAGACCATCGAGGCTACCACGGGCACCGTGGCCGACGGCATCTGGACGGGCAATGCCCAGAGCGTCACCTTCAATGTGAACAGCGGCAGCGGACACATCCAACTCTCGCAGGCCAAGGTGAAATGCACCTCATCCTCGGGCGTAAGCGCTTTGCTAATGAATAATGAAGAAAGAATAGTGAATATCTACGACCTGCAGGGCCGCAGGATTTCCAGTGCGGAAGCAAATTTTTCACTCTTCACTCTTCACTCTTCACTTATTAAAAGGGGTCTCTACATTGTTAACGGCAAAAAAGTAATCAAGTAAATGAAACGGCATCCAGGTTTATTCTTTATTATTTGTTATCTTTTATTTAGCCCCGCAGCGTCGCTCTGGGCACAGGGTCCTAACGGCAGTGCCAAATACTACAGTGCGGCCGACGGCAAGTGTGGCGCAGAACTGAAGACGGCACTCTGCAGCATCATCAGCACAGGCACTGTCAAGCGTACCTATGCTCAGTTGTGGAACGACTTCAAGAAGACCGACAAGCGGGCCGACGGCAAGGTGTGGGATATGTACAGCAATGCCACCAACTTCACCTTCGGCACCGACCAGGACAAAGGCAGCCACCCGGAGGAGGGCTATTCGTACAACCGCGAGCATTCCTTCCCCAACAGTTGGTGGGGCGGCACGGATGATGAGGCGCAATATACCGACCTGTTCCATCTCTATCCCACCGATGCCTTTGTCAACGAGAAACGCTCGAACTATCCCTTCGGCGAGACCAAGGGCAACAAATACAAATCCAACGACGGGTTCTCAAAACTGGGCACCTGCACCACTGCCGGTTATACAGGGGTCGTCTTTGAACCTAACGACGAGTATAAGGGCGACTTCGCACGCACCTATTTCTATATGGTCACGCGCTATGAGGAGCAAATCACCTTGTGGAAGGGTGCCAGCCATACCCTCGACGGCAATAAATACCCCGGACTGAAGAAATGGCAACTGGACATGCTGTTGCGCTGGGCGGAACAAGACCCCGTGAGCGAAAAGGAGATAAACCGCAACAAGGCCGTCTATGGCATCCAGAAAAACCGCAACCCCTTTATCGACTATCCCGGGCTGGAGCGCTTTATATGGGGCGACAAGACTGACGTGCCCTTCGACTATACCGGACTGCGCTTCTTCATGGCCGGCGACATCAACGACGACGGCCTGGTGGATGTGAGCGACTATATCGGCGTGGCCAACTATATCCTCGGACAAACGCAGGAAGGCTTCAACGAGCAGGCTGCCGACGTGAACAACGACGGCAACATCGACGTGAGCGACTATATCGGCATCGCTAACATCATCCTCACCGGTTCTATCTACGGCAACAGCACCTCGAACCCTGAATAGCATACCACTCACCCCTTACCTATGCTGAATGAGGCCACAAGACTCTTTGCGCTGGCGCACGCCGATGACGACGTGCGCCAACTTGCGTTACGAGGATGCAACGACAGCGATGTAGACCTCCCCCTGGCCCTGCAGCAGATACAAGGGCGGCAGACAGCACGCCGCAAACTGCCGTCGTGGGCCGCCCTCGACGGCATCCTCTATCCGCCCCATCTCAACATGGAGCAATGCTCCAGCGAACAGACCGCCCGCTACAAGGCCGCCGTCTGCCGCCGCCTGCTGTCTGCATCCTCCCTTCTCTTCGACCTCACCGGCGGCTTTGGCGTGGATTTTGCCTTCATGAGCGAGGCTTTCGACCAGGCCGTCTACGTTGAGCGCGACCCTGCCCTCTTCGCCATCGCCTCTGCCAACATGCGCCTGCTGGCACCCCATGCCCGCTGCATCAACGACGACGCCCTCGCCGTCCTCTCGTCTATCCTCGCACCTCCTACCTCGCACCTCGCACCTCATTTCTCATTCCTCATTCCTCATTTCTCATTTATCTCGACCCCGCCCGCCGCGATGCCCATGGCGACCGCACCTACGGCATTGCCGACTGCACACCCAACGTCTTGGCCATCAAAGATGAACTCCTTGCAAAAGCCGACTACGTCATGCTGAAACTCTCGCCGATGCTCGACTGGCGCAAGGCCGTGAACGACCTCGGCAAGCAGCATGTCACCGAGGTGCACATCATCTCCGTACATAATGAATGTAAGGAACTGCTCATCGTCATGCGCCAGCAGATGGATGACACCCAAACACAGGCGGCATCCGAACTCCCCCACCTATACTGCGTCAACGACGACGAGATCTTTACAGTTCACAATTCACAATTCACAGTTCATAATTCACAATTCTCAATTCATAATTTTCCCCCCTCCCCTCTGCCACCACTCCCGACGGTTTTCCGTCGGGTCCTCCCTCCTCCCTCCTCCTATCTCTACGAGCCCAACGCCTCCATCATGAAGGCCGGTTGCTTCGCGGCTGTAGAGCAAGCCTTCGGCGTGCGGCAGTTGGCACCCAACAGCCACCTCTTCGTCTCTGAAGAAAGGGTAGAACAGTTCCCCGGCCGCGCCTTCCAAGTCACTGCCGTCACATCGATGAACAAAAAAGAACTGAAGACCGCGCTGCAAGGCATCACCCAGGCCAACCTGACCGTGCGCAGCTTCCCCCTGTCGGTAGCGGAACTACGAAAGAAACTCAGACTCACCGATGGTGGCGACACCTACATCTTTGCCACCACGCTGTCCGATGGTAAAAAAGTCCTGATAATATGTAATCCCGCGCCCCGCTAAAACGCTGTCACATCATCGTCATCCTCTTCCACCTTATAATATTTATGCAGGAGGTTGACGCTTGACACTATCGCATAGTAACCGTTGACGAAGAGGCCTTTCTCCTTGAGGTTCACCACATCGTCGGCCGTGAGCACTATTCTGTAGATAGACGTTTTCTCACTGACGCTGGCACAGCCCCATTCATTCAGTTCGTTGCTGTTGCCCTGCAGCGTTGTGTCCGTACCATTGTATATGGTCTTAAACAGCCAGTAGGTTATGCCGGGACTTTTGTCTGTGGTATAGACAAACTCTATCTTGTCGCCCTCGTAGGCCGACTCAAAGACTTTGGCAGGCACCACAAAGCCATTGACCCAGTTGCCGAAGGCACAGGTGCCCTTCCACACGTTTTCCGGCTCCCAGACGGTGGCATCG
Organism: Prevotella sp.; assembly: GCA_017455845.1. Lineage (GTDB taxonomy): Bacteria > Bacteroidota > Bacteroidia > Bacteroidales > Bacteroidaceae > Prevotella. The sequence goes on from JAFSYY010000119.1 coordinate 32,918, forward strand.
CCGGGCGTGAGGCGTACGCTCTCCACGGCGATGTCGCACGTATCGCATGCCTGGAGCACAATCATGTCGACAGATGTCACGTTCTGCCCGTCAAAATGACAGGTCAGCGAGGTGGCACCTGCCTTGCCTACCGTTTTAAACCTGTTGGCCACCCACACCTGTATGGCTTTTGGTACGGGCTTGGCAAACTGGAAGGTGATGGACTCGTAAGCCGACAAGTCCACAGGCATATTGTTTTTCAGGAACGAGCCCACGAGACCGCCATACGACTGTGCCTTGTAGTGGATGATGCCGTCATCGTCCTGTTTACACTGTTCGTTAATGTTCCACGTGCTGTTAAACTTGTCGGTGACATCGTTGGGGTCTTTCGGCGTATTGTCGAAGCCGCACGAGCACAGCAAGACGGATGCCACGAGAAACGGAACATAAACAAACCTCATCATATCTTTCATTCTCTTCATCATTTTTTTATTTTTCCCTTCTTACTTCTGCCACTACCCCCGACGGTTCTCCGTCGGGTCCACCGGGTTGTTTTCAGCAAATATTGCCATGCGTTCGTCGAGTTGCTGGTACTGATGGTCCTCGATAAACGAGGTGCACACGCGCAACCCCTCCTGATGGGAGCCGGTGGTGATGAGGCAGATGGCCGACACGCCGTAGTACATCAGTTCGCGGGCCAACTCCCCACTGGTCATGCCCGGATAGCCGATGGTGAAGTAGAAGCCGTCGGCGATAGGCTTGTCCAGGTCTTTATCGTAGACAATATAGAAATGATGACGACAGAAAATCTCTTTCAGCCTATGGGCACGCTCACCATAGACCTTCACCTCAGAACGGAAGTCATACTCGCCGTCGCAGGCGGCACGGAGCATCGCTGCCATGGCATACTGGGCGGAGTGGCTGGTGCCCGACGACAGGGCGTAGAGCATACGCGTAGAGAAGACCAGACCGAAGGGCAGGCCCTCGTAGCGGGCGGCCAGGTCGGGGAAATGACGGTGGAACAGGTTGTCGCTGATACACACCACGCCGATGCGCTCGCCGGCATAACTGAAGGCTTTCGAGCCGCTGATGAGCAGCATGTAGTTGTCGGTATAGCGGGCCACCGTGGGCTGATAGGGCGGCTGGAAAGGCACGCTCAGGTCCTGGCGGAAGTCCATGGCGAAATAGGCCAGGTCCTCCATCACGATGGCATCGTATTTGGTGGCCAGCGTGCCGATGGTCTGCAACTCCTCTTCCGTCAGGCATACCCACGACGGGTTGTTGGGGTTGGAATAGACGATGGCACAGATATGACCCTTTGAGAGATACGACTCCACCTTCGGACCCAGTTTGTCACCACGGTAGTCATACACGTCGAAGGTCTCGTATCTCACACCCTGCACCTGCAACTGCATCTTCTGCACGGGAAAGCCCGGGTCTATGAAGAGCACGGTGTCCTTCTCCCTGCTGGCCTGCGAGCAAGTGAGAAACGAGGCGAAGGTGCCCTGCATGGAGCCGCACACGGGCACGCAGCCCTCTGGCTGGATGTCGACACCGATGAACGCCTTGACGAAGCGCGAGGCCTGACGCTTGAGTTCCGGATAGCCCTGGATGTCGGGATAGGAATGGGCGATGCCGTCGTGCAGGGCCTTCACCTGCGCCTCCACGCCCACCTGAGCGGCCGGCAGACCGGGTATGCCCATCTCCATCTTGATATACTCTACGCCGCTCTCTTTCTCGGCCATGGCAGCCACCTGCTTCACTTCGCGTATGGTGGCCTTGGCAAAGTCCTGTATGCCCAGGCCGCTGACGAGCCTGTCAACAATTTCCTTCTTAATTGGTGTCGGTTTCATTTGCATTTTATAATTTTATTTGCAAAGGTACTAAAAAAGACTGAAAGACAGCAGAAAAGAATGGAAAAATTTGGATTTTCACGCTCTTCTTTGTAATTTTGCAGGCGTAAAGAATAGAAAAAATGAAAAAACCAACGAGAATGAAACGACTGTTTTTACTGATAATTGCTTGCCTGGCCTTGACCACACAGGCACAGACAGAACCGTCAGCAACCCCACAGGCAGAGACGCAGCAAGCCCTGCTGCGCTTTGGCTACCTGAGTTACGACTCGGCACTCGCCGCCATGCCCGACTATGTGCTGGTGAAGCAGCAACTGGCCGACCTGCGACAGGCTTACGACGCAGAGATGAAACGCGTGGAGGAGGAGTTCAACCGTAAGTATGAGGACTTCCTCGAAGGGCAGAAGGACTTCCCGCGCACCATCCTCCTGAAGCGTCAGACCGAACTACAGGAGATGCTGCAGCGCAACCTCCAGTTTAAGCATGAGGGACTGAGGGAGTTGGAGCAGTGCGAGCGTGAGATGATAGCACCCCTGCGCTCCCAACTCAACGAGGCCATCGCCAAGGTGGCACGCGAGAAAAAACTGGCACTGGTCATCAACACCGATGCCAACGCCTGTCCGTTTATCGAGCCCTCGATGGGTGAGGATGTGACAGCAGCCGTGATGCAAGAGGTGAGAAGTGAGAAGTGAGAAGTGAGAGGTGAGAGGTGAGAAGTGAGAGGTGAGAAGTGAGAGGTGAGAAGTGTTAATAGAAAAACTATGAACTATGAATTATGAACTATGAACTAAAAGGCCCTATCGGTGTGTTCGACAGCGGCTACGGCGGACTGACCATCCTCCATGGCATACGGCAGATGTTGCCTGAGTACGACTATGTGTACTTAGGCGACAACGCACGTGCACCCTACGGGCCGCGATCCTTCGAGGTGGTCTATGAGTTCACACGACAGGCCGTGCAACGCCTTTTCGAGATGGGATGCCACCTGGTGATTCTCGGATGCAACACCGCCTCGGCAAAAGCACTGCGCACCATACAGCAGACAGACCTGCCGCAATGGGACCCACAGCGCCGCGTGCTCGGGGTCATACGCCCTACGGCAGAGGTCGTAGGCTCCCTCACCAAGAGCCGACATGTGGGGGTGCTGGCTACCGAGGGCACCATCAAGAGCGGGAGTTACAACATGGAGATCCATAAACTGCACCCCGACATCACGGTGTCGGGCGTGGCCTGTCCGTTCTGGGTGCCACTGGTGGAATATAACGAGGCCGACTCGCCCGGTGCCGACTATTTCGTGAAGAAACGCATAGACCAGATTATGCGTGTAGACCCGCTCATAGATACGATTATCTTAGGATGCACGCACTATCCGCTGCTCATGCCAAAGATATTAAAGTACCTGCCCGACGGGGTGCGCGTGGTGCCTCAGGGGGAATACGTGGCCGACAGCCTGCGGCAATATCTTCTGCGCCATCCAGAGATGGAAAAGAAATGCTCGAAAGGGGCCACGGTGCATTACTTTACCACCGAGAACCCCGAGAAGTTCAAGGAGTCGGCACAGATATTCCTACACGAACCCGTAACCGTGGAAAACGTTGAGTTAGTTCATTCGGTGACAGTAAGATGACCCTCGCGCAACAGTTCGGCTGCATAGGAAATGGCGGCCATTTTTGTATTTGGGCTGAATACAACTTGTATTCCGGCTGTATACAAAAAGTATTCCGGCTGTATACAAACTGTATTCGGCCTGAATACAAGTTGTATACAGCCGGAAGACTTTTTGTATACAGTTTCGATACTCCGGCGAAATGACTTTTTATCTGTTTTTAGGTAGGGGCTGTATGGGTTGCTGCTGTATGGGTCGCTGCTATCTGAACACAATGTAGAGTGCCGCCATGACCACAGCAAGGGCAACCCAGAGGGCCACGGGCAGGCGTGAGGGGCGCTCATGGATGGGAGCCGGTATGTCGTAACGGGTCTTGTCGCGGTCAGTGAGCGAGATGACAACCATGGCGACAATGAGGATGGCAAAGAGGTAGAACGACAGCAGCATGAAGTGGGGCCAGTGGAATGAGAGTTGAGGGATGAGAGTTGAGAGTTGAGGGATGAGAGTTGAGAGTTGAGGGATGAGAGTTGAGAGTTGAGGGATGAGAGTTGAGAGATGAATCTCCTGCGGCCCCCAGAGGTAGAGGATGCCTATGATGAGGCAGAAGGCGGTGCCTGCGGTGAGTGCGATGTTGGCAGCGCGTCGTGTGGTGCGCCGCCAGAAGACGCCCATCACGAAGACGGCGGCCATGGGTGGTGCGATGAAGCCTAACACCGACTGGAAGATATTAAAGAGGTTGAGACCCTTGATGCTGTCGATAGCCACGGTGAGGACGATGGCCAGGAGTGCGCCAACGACGGTAACAATACGGCCTATGTAGTTTAGATGGCGGGAGGGGGGTGCCGACAGGGAACTGCCGGGAGTGGTGGCGGGGTGGGAGAGGGGACCCGACGCTGACGCGCCGGGAGTGGTGGCTGGGCGGGGGCGGAGGTGCTTCATGTAGATGTCCATGGTGAAGACGGTGCTCAGGGCGTTGAGGGCCGAGCCGATGGTTGACACCAGGCAGGCTGTGAGCACAGCAAAGACCAGTCCTACCATGCCTTTGGGGAAGAGATTCTCTACCATCGTGAGATAGGCTTCGTCGGGATTGTCCAGGGTGTCGCCGAAGAGTGCGAAACAGATGATTCCCGGGAGTATATAGAGCACCACGTCGAGTATCTTCAGCCAGCCGGTGAAGTTGGTGCCGAGTTGTCCTTCGCGAAGATTCCTGGCGGCCAGCACGGGCTGCACCATCGACTGGTCGGTACACCAGAACCATATCCCCATGACGGGATAGCCCAGTACGATGGGCAGCCAGGGGAAGGCCTCGTCGCTGTTGGGTTTGAACATCACCCAGTAGTCGGCCGGCACCTTGTCGGCCAGTGCTGCCAGGCCTCCCACACGGTCTAGTCCTACGACGACGAGTGCTGCCGACACGACAATCAAGAGTATCATCTGGTAGACATTGGTGTAGGCCACCGCCTTCAGTCCTCCGAGCATGGTGAAGAAGGCAGAGATGAGCAACAGGACGAGTGCCGATGCCCACATCGGTATGTCGAAGACCTGCCTGATGAGTATGCCGCCTGCAAAGAGTGTGAGTGCGAGCCATGAGATGATGATGGTGACGATGGTGTACCATGCCAGGATGTTGCGTGTGGACTGTCCGTAGCGCAGTCCCATGAACTCGGGCAGGGTATGCACCTTTGCGCCCAGATAGCGCGGTGCAAAGACGAAGGCCAGGAGTGCAATGAAGATGAAGGCATACCAGGCGTAGTTGCCACTGACGATGCCTGTAGTGAAGCCTGCCGAGGCCGAGGCGATGAGCATCGACGGCCCCACATTGGTGCCCCACATTGAGAATCCGATATGATGCCAGCGCAGCGAGTGCTCTGCCAGGAAGAGGGTGCTGCCCTTCTTCCGTTTCGTACTGGCCCACAGGCCGATGGCCATGAGTACTGCGAAATAAATTCCCAAGATCAGCCAGTCAAGGCTTTGCATGTAATGGCTTTCCATATTTTTTTCTTTCTATTTATTTAGTTCCTCTATCTTAAACGATTGCACTACCCTTGAAATCTTTGGTGATGTCGATGGTGACGGCGCGGCTGAGGTCCATGTCGTCGGTAGAGTCGACATCGTAGGGATAGAGGGGGATGGTGGCACCTTCGCGTACGAAGACGGGCATCTCTTCCAGCGGCACCTCCACGTCGTAGTACCACCGGCCTCCCTCCAGGCGTTCGCCGGTGAAGAAGTTGACCCAGGTTTGAGGGGCGAGGTGCGAGGGAGGGGGCTCGGCGGAAAGCCGTCGGGAGTGGTGGCAGGGGTGAGGGGTGAGAGATGGCAGGTAGATGTCTCTTTTCCCTTCGCTGTTCATCACCGGACATACCAGGAAGTCGGAGCCGAAGTAATACTCGTCGTCGATATGCCAGCACTGGCGGTCTGCGGGATGGTGGATGAGCAGGGCTCTTATCATAGGATAGCCGCTGCTGCACGACTGCTTTGACTGTTCGATGATATAGGGTAGAAGCGCATAGCGCAGTTTCCACCAGCGCTTCACGATGGGTGCTACCTCCGGGTAGTGCCACGGCTCGCGCTTGAAACTGCCGTGGTAGCGTATGTGTGATGAGAAGACCCCAAACTGCGTCCACCTGACGTAGACCTCCGGGTCGAGGGGCGAGTTCATGAAGTCGGGCGTGCTGTGGAACCCCGGCACGTCGTGGCTCCAGAAGGCGAAGCCTGAGAGTCCGAGGTGCAGCCCTCCCTTCAGTGAGCCTGCCATGCCAGCCCATGACGACTCGCTGTCGCCGCCCCAGTGCAGCGGGTATCGCTGGCATCCGGCCCAGGCTGCGCGTGCCCAGATGATGCCGTCGCCGGTCACCTCGCGTGTCACCTCGTAGGCGGCCCGTTGGTAGAGCAGGGCGTAGAGATTATTGAGATGTTCGGGCGTGGAGGCATGGTAGTGGTGGTCGATGTGGATATTCTCGCCGAAGTCGGTCTTGATGCATTTCACGCCCATCTGCAAGAGTGGCTTCAGCAGTTTGTTCTTATACCAATCGGTGGCTTTGTCGTAGGTAAAGTCGATGGTGCCGGCATAGTCGAGGGAAGAGAAATTGGAGGAGGACTCGGCGGACGAGGACCCTGCGGGAAAACCGCAGGGCACGGGCTGGCTGATGTAGTGATTCTGTTTGGCTTCGGTGATCTGTTCTGCTCCTGCTGCGATGTATGGCAGTTGCCAGAGCGACACCTTGAAGCCCTGGTCGGCCAGGCGCTGTATAAAGCCCTTGGGGTCGGGGAAGCGCTCGGGGTTGAACTTCCACTCGCAGAGCCAGTCGGTGCGAAACCAGCCGGTGTCGAGATGGATGACGTCGCAGGGATAGTGCTCGGCGCGTAAACGGTTGCAGATGGCGCTCACCTCCTCGTCGGAGAAATAGGTCATGCGGCTCATCCATATACCGAAACTCCATAGCGGCGGCATGGCGGGGAAGCCCGTGAGCATGCGGTAGCGTCGGAGGATGGCCTCTGGCGTGTCGCCTCCAATGAGGAACACGTCGATTGTAGCCCTGTCGTTGAGGAACTGCACGCTGCGTGTGCTATGGTCGGCGAGCGACAGTTTGCAGTAGTCGCTGGTATGGAAGAAGGCTCCGTACATACGGCTCGACAGGTAGAACGGTATGCTCTTGTAGCATCGGCGGTTGTTGACACCCTGTCCGTCTTGGTTCTTCAGAAAGAACGACTGTCCGCTGAGGTCCATCTTGCGGAAACGCTCGCCGGTGCCCACGAAACACTCGTCTGGCTGGCAGCGGAAGGAGATGGTGGCACGCTCCGTGGCGCATGGCGTGGCACCGCCTCGGCTTACGAAACCGAGGGGCAGGGCATCGTAGCGTGGTGGCGAGAAATGGTCGTCGCTCAGGGCTATGGGCTTCTGTTCGTTGCCATCGGGAAAGAAGGTGATGAAGGGTGCCGGCTGCGGTGCTGGCTGTAGGTCGCTCCAATGGTCGGTGACAGGCTCTCTGAGGTCTATGTAGCCCACCTTCTTCCCGTTTGCTATAAGGTGATACTGCGCAGCGGGTGCTGTCTCCAAACCTTGCGTGGCCTCCTGCCTGCAGGACAGGGAAGGCTCGCCTCCTACGGAACGGAGGGAGAGGGGTATGCGCTTCACCTCGGTCGAGAAGAGGAGCATGTCGTCGCTCTCTGTCATCACGTCGCCGACCATCGTGGTGAAGAGACGGATGATGTCTGGCTCGTAGGCACGGACGATGAGGTCGAACGACTGCCGGGGGACGCTCTCGTCGGGGGCCATGTCCTCCTGGTGCTTCTGCTGCTGGTAGGGTATGGTGATGATGATGTCGCCGTTGCACTCCCAGACCTGCGAGGGGGCGTGGGCTTTCCATAGATACTCGGGCTTGGCCAGCGTGGGGTCGAAGTCCATGAAGTCAAAAAGATGATAGTTGGTATAGTTCATAATTCACAATTCATAATTCATAATTAACAACTTCGGACCGGGGTGGTTGACACCTATATCGTCGCGGTGCAGGGGGCGGATGGTGGCGGGAAAACCGCCAACCACACTGTTCCCGCTGATGGTGAAGCCGTCGGTGCGGGCATCGAGGTAGATGGGGAAGGCACGGTAGTTGGTGGCGTAAGGGGCGGGGAAGGGCTCGGATATGATGTTGTCGGTGATGTGTGAGCCAGGCTGGTTGGAGAGGGTGTAGATGCCACCGGCATCATAGAGTTGGCGGGCATAGTCGCTCACGCTGTTGCCTTCGATAATGTTTCCCGTCATACCCGTGTTGTGGGGTGTCCACCCCCATCCTATGCAGATGCCGCTGTAGTTCACGTGGCTGACGCTGTTGCCCCTGATGGTGCACTCCCGGGCATAGCCTACGCCGATGCCCACGGTCCCCCAGTCTTCGTTGGCTGCATCATGGATCATATTATTCAGAATGTTCAGGCCAACACATTTGCCGGCCAGGTCGGTGTAGGGCCGGTGCACCTCCCGGGGGCTCTCGGCAAACGAGCCGGCCATGATGGCCGTGCCGCCGATGTCCTCGAATGTGCAGTCGGCAATTGTGCCGCCGTCGATGCTCTCGTAGTCGAGTGCCGTGGCGCCGAGATGACGGAAGCGGCAGTTCTTGAAGTCTACCAGGCGGGCGTTGCGCACGGTGACGGCACTGACGGGCCGTTCTATCCATGCCTGGTTCTCCAGCCCCTGGTCCCAGGGCAGCCCCTCATGCTCTTTCAACTTATAAGCATCGACAAGGGGGAAGCCGCCCTGCAGGGTGACATGCCCCTTGTGCAGTGGGCGGTTCCAGCAGGTGTGTTCAAAGGTTATGCCTTCGAAGGTGACATGGTTGGCACCGTCGATGACGACCAACTGTTCTATGCCGTCGCGCTGCTCGGTGGTTCTCAGCAGGAATGACGAGTTGCCCCGTTCGCCTCCAATGACGGGCTGCGGCCAGGGATGGTCGAACTCCAGGCGGCTTTCAGGCTCTTTGAACGACACCACGGCAACGGAATCGCCCTGCATGCTAATCGCCTTGACGCGCAGGATGGCAATGGCCCACCGCTGGTGGACTATCATTTCGAGGTACGAGGTACGGGGGTACGAGGTACGGGGGTGTGATGGAATGGTGATGGTGCGTGCCTCCTTGTTGAAACTAATCATACGCTCCATGCCTTCCTTGGGGAAGACCTGAGTGTGCTGCTGCCTGGGGTCGCCGCAGATGACGGTGCCCTCCTCACCCTTGATAATAGTGGGCGACTCCGGCGTTCCGCTGTCCTCCGGCCGCAGGAACAGCGGCTCGCTCATATAGTATCGGCCAGCCTTTACCGTGATGATGATGCCGCCGTTGCAGCGCGGGTCTTGTGTGCGCCGCCACTCACGAGCCTGACGCAGGGCCTCGTGCAGGTCTTGGTTCGGGCCTACGATAATCTCGCCGGCTTCAGACAGACAGGTTGTCAGCAATAACAACAGGCAGAAAAGTGTTCGTTTCATACCATAAAGACGCGAAAAAAAGCAAAATGTCATCATTACAGATAGTGACAAAACAGGTTTTTCAACGTCTTTTATCAAAAAAGGAAGAAAAAGATGGCGCAGAACATGAGACAATGGGTGGCCGATGTCATTCGGCGCAAGGACGTGACAGCACTGCCGGTGATGACACATCCGGGCATAGAACTCAACGGAGACACGGTCAGAGAGGCCGTCAGTAATGGCGTTGTTCACTATCGGGCGGTGCAAGCCCTGGCCAACCGCTATCGGTCGGCAGCGGCGGTAACCATCATGGACCTGACTACCGAGGCAGAGGCTTTCGGTGCAGAGGTGCTCTTCAGCGACGATGCCGTGCCTACTGTGGCGGGGCATCTGCTGTCGGGGCCCGACGCTATTCGCCGTCTTGAAGTGCCCTCTCTGTCCTCGGGGCGTATTCCTGCCTATCTGAAAGCCAATCTGCTGGCTGCACGGCATATCACCGACAGACCGGTCTTCGCAGGGTGTATAGGTCCGTATTCCCTGGCGGGCCGACTATACGACATGTCAGAACTGATGATGCTCATCTACGAGAATCCCGATGCCGCCCATCTGCTGCTCAGTAAATGCACTGCGTTTATAAGGAAATACTGTATGGCACTGAAAGAGACGGGAGCGGGAGGCGTGATGATGGCAGAGCCTGCGGCAGGACTCTTGTCTGAGCACGATTGCCAGACCTTCTCTTCTGACTATGTGCGCTATATCGTAGAGCAGGTACAGTCGGACGATTTCATGGTGATACTCCATAATTGTGGCAACACCGGCCATTGTACGCGTGCCATGGTGAGCACCGGTGCGGCGGCATACCATTTCGGCAATAAGTGTAAGATGAAAGACGTGGCCCGTGAGGTGCCGCCCACGGCCCTCGTTATGGGTAATATCGATCCCGTCAGCATCTTCAAGGATGGCTCCCCCGAGGAGATGCGTCATGCGGTCGCGGTCCTGCTGGAGGAGATGAACAACTATCCCAACTTTGTTCTCTCCAGCGGTTGCGACACACCGCCTCATACACCACTGGCCAATATCGACGCTTTCTTCAGCGCTTTGGAAATGTTTAATAGCCAATGACACAGAAGACGCTTGACTATGATGCTTTAGGGATAACGCCTGCCGATGTCTATGAGCAGATGGGGTATCACGGCGCTGAGCCTGACGAGGCGACACGATGCGAGACGTATGCAGTCATCCGCGAGGTGACACCCTGGCTGCGGCCCCGGTTCTGCTATCAGGTGGTGCGTGAACGGCCAGCCTTTGATATGGGCAAGATTATCCTGGGTCAACTGCGCGGCTCGGAGGCCTATGCTCTCTTTATCTGTACCGCTGGCACGGAGTATGAGGCTTATCAGCAGCAGTTGAAGGAAGAGGGCGACATGGTGCGCCTCTTTATTGCCGATGCGCTGGGCAGTGTCGTTGCCGAGAAGTGTGCCGACCGGATGGAAGAGCACCTGCAACAGACCATCGACAAACTGGGATGGCACCACACCAACCGCTTCTCGCCCGGCTACTGCGGCTGGCATGTCTCCCAGCAACAGTTGCTCTTCCCGCTTTTCGGAGGACAGACCTGTGGCGTCCGTCTCACCGACTCGTCGCTCATGCTTCCCATCAAGAGCGTCAGCGGCATCGTCGGCATAGGCGAAAAAGTCCGCAGGCTTGACTATACCTGCGGACTCTGCGACCTCAAGCAGTGCTATAAGCGCCGTTGAGAATTTAGATTCAAGTTTCGTAAGTGCTCAACTTGATGTAGTTGAGTTCCTTTCTCTAAGCAGTTGCTTGGCTACGGTGACGGCCGAGTTGGCATTGTCGCTGTAGCCGTCGGCACCAATCTCGTCGGCAAAGCCCTGAGTGACAGGGGCACCGCCCACCATCACCTTCACCTGCTGGCGGATGCCCGCCTGCTCCAGGGCATCGATGACCTCTTTCATATAGGGCATCGTGGTGGTGAGCAAGGCCGACATGCAGAGGATGTCGGGCTGGTTTTCCTTGACAGCCTGGATAAAGGTATCGGCAGAGACATCGATGCCTACATTGACGACCTCGAAGCCACAGCCCTCCAGCATCGAGGCCACGAGGTTCTTGCCAATGTCGTGGAGGTCGCCCTTCACCGTGCCGATAACCACCTTTCCTATCGATGTAGAGACGGTTCCTGCCAACATCGGCTTGAGGATGTCGAGGGCGGCCTTCATGGCACGGCCGGCCATCAGCAACTGGGGCACGAAAGCCTTGCCGTCCTGAAACCGTTGGCCCACCTCGCCCATGGCGGTAATCATCTGCTGATTGATGAGTGACTGCGGGTCGGCTCCGGCGACGACGGCCTCGCGGGTGGCGGCAACGGCGGCATCGCTCTTGCCAGCGACGATGGCCTCATAAAGGGAATTTGAGGATTGAGAATTCAGAATTGAGGATTGAGAATTCAGAATTGAGGATTGGGAATGAGGAATTGAGGATTGAGAATTCGGAATTGAGGATTGAGAATTCGGAATTGAGGATTGGGAATTATCAATCTTTAAAACGATTTCTTCTACCTTTGATATTATTTTTTCAACCTCTTTTTCCACCTCCTCATCTGTAAGTTCATCACCAGCAGAACTATCTACTCCCCTCTCCCTGGGAGAGAGGCCGGGGATGAGGCTGTTGGGGGGGAGACTGGGCCTGGAAGCGAGGCTGGGTCTGGAAGTGATACTCTCTACGATGCGCAGCGCCTCCTCCACCTCCTGCTCGTTGTGGAAGTCCATCTCAATGTGTACGCCATTGGTGCCGATGGCATCGAGGAGCGGGCGCAGTTCGGGCAGCGTCACCCAGCATGCCATCACGCTCTTGCCGGCAGCAAGGATGCGGCGGTAGAGGTCGTACCACTTCGTACTGCCTCCCTGTGGCTGTCCTACGCCTGGTGTCCACTGGATGGCATTGAGTTCATCGATTTCCAGAAGGGCGGGCAGGTGGCGCATGGCTCCTACGCCGTCAAGGTGATAGAGGGTGTAGGGTATGCGCTGGCACTGCTCACGGATGAACGGCTGTACGAAACGGCGGTAGTCGTCCTCGCTGATCATCGTAGAGATGTCGCTCTGCAACTTCGACATCTTGCCGGGGGCCCAGGAGGAGAAGTAGCAGAAGGCCATCTCGTCGCCCTCGCGGATGATGTCGTAGAGTTCGTCGAAGACACGGAAGTAGATGTCGTTAATCTGCTGCACCTGCCGCTCCACCACCTCGGGTTGCATCACCGTGTCCATGAGCACGCGATCGGTGCCCTCCAGGGCGGCCAGCACGTCGAGGCCCTCCATGAGGTCGGGCATGCCCACGTAGTAGTGACCCTGGGCTTTCTGCTTACATGCCTTCAGCAAGTCCTTGTGCAGCAGCCAGTTGGGGTGATGGGGGTCGAAGGTGATATCACCTACGGCAAAACCGTCTGTCGTCCCGTGTTCAGCGGTTTTCCCGCTGAAGTCAGGGTTGGGATGTATCCAGATGGTGTCCTCGCCGCCCTCGAAGACACCGCCGAGGATGGCCGCCAGCGACCCCGGGCCCAGTTGTGTATTGGCTACGGGCAGCATGTCGGCCTTCAGGCATGAATGTGCCACGTACCAGTCCAGATAGTCAGCACGCCACTTCGCATCAAACCATTTCTGGTTTAAGTCCTTCGGGGGCGGCGGTGCAGGGATGTCGGCATGGGGTGTGACACCCTCCTGGAAGTGCTCCCACATATTTATTATTATACCCCGTTGATTCCACCAGTCAACATAGCGGCGTTTCGTTTCTTCGAGATTAGTTTTCCAAGTGTTCATCGTTCTTATATGAAATAATGTGCTTCTAAATAACTAAAGTAAGAGACCCCACCCCTGCCCCTCCCCTTCTTGCTACCAGCGGGACGCAAGAAGGGGAGGGGCAGGGGTGGGGTCTGTATCTTGTAATTATTCATCTCTGCTTTCGGTTTAGCGAAAAGTTGCTGCAAAATTACACAAAAAGGATGAATCGCCCAAGTATTCATGAATAATTCGCAATAATTCTTTGGTTGTTCGAAAGAAAATGCTTACTTTTGCACCCAATAGTAAACAACAAACTACTAACAAAGAATCGAAAGAAAATGTACCATCCAACAACTAACATCCAACATTCAACATTCAGGAGGGCTGCCATGGCCCTTTCAATGATGACCCTGTTCGTGCCAGTGACGGCACAGAACATTGACTTTAACATGACCAACCGACAGGATGCCGAGGTCAACGAGCCCGACTATATCAGTTGGCCCGTGAATCAGGTGCAGAGCGAGTCGAAGACCCTTGACAACGGCCTCACAGTGACCGTGGCCGCCACGGGCAACGCGAACACCCTGCGTGCCCAGTGGCACAAGAACACCTGCATGGCCGGCAAAAACGGACAGACGGGTCTGCGACTGATGGGCGACGGCGTGGTGGCCTTCATCGCCGATGAAGGAAACAACACCCCGACGCTCACCGACACCCCGACGAGCATCACCATCACCATCGAAGGCCTGGAGGCCGGCGAACACAGCGTCGCCGCCTACCACGTATGGAAAGACCCGAAGACAGGCGACATGCCCACCATCCGTGTAGACCTGAACGGTGAGCAGGCACAGACCGGCGTGCAATTTGCCAATGTGCTGCAGACCGTTGCCGACCTGAAGATGGCCGATGCACCGTTCTCATACGTGGAGTTCATCGTTGCCGAGGGCGAAACGGTGGCCATCACCTACACCACCGAAGTGGAAGAGGGCAAGACCTACCAGACCACGAACATGATGCTCAACGGCCTGCTGATAGACCGCTCACCGCTGGTGGCCATGGACCCCACACCCAACAACCACGACTATCACGTGGATGCCGACGGCGGCACGCTCACCCTGCAGTGGGCACCGGCCACAGTAGCCGTGAAGCACGCTCTGGTTATCGGCACCGATGCCGACGAGGTGGCTGCCTCCACCTCTTATATTTATGAGGGCACGGAGACGCAGTATGCCGCCACAGGCCTCACCACGGCTCAGAACTACTACTGGCGCGTGGACGAGATAGATGCTGCGGGCAAGGTGTTCAAAGGTCAGGTGTGGTCGTTCCGCCCGCGTCAACTCGCCTTCCCCGGTGCCGAGGGCTATGGCCGCTTCGCACAGGGCGGCCGTGGCGGCATCGTCTACCACGTCACCAGCCTCGCCGGCACGAAGGAGCCGGGCACGCTGCTCTACGGCCTGACAGAGTTGAACGAGCCCCGCTACATCGTCTTCGACGTGAGCGGCATCATTGAACTCGACTTCGAGTCGCAGTTTGTCAAGCCCTACGCCTACATCGCCGGACAGACGGCTCCCGGCAAGGGCATCTGCATCAAGGCGTCGAACATCAACATCGGCTCCGACATCATCTGCCGCCACATCCGCTTCAAGCGCGGACTGGGCGTCTACGGCGAGAACACCGGCAACGCCATGGGCATGAGCGGCGCCAACCACGCCATCGTAGACCACTGCACCGCCGCCTGGGGCACCGACGAGACCGTCAGCGGACGCGGCGCACTGAACGTCTCGTTCCAGTATAGCGGCATCTTCGAGGCTCTGGGCATCGCCGGACATAAGAATTATGCCGACGGCACGAATCACGGCTATGCCGCCACCATCGACGGACAGATAGGCTCGTGGCACCATAACCTGTTGCTCAACTGCGAAGGCCGCAACTGGAGCATGGGCGGCGGCATGGACGGCCAGAACCGGCCCATTGGCGGACTGGACCTCTTCAACAACGTGTGCTACAACTGGCACAACCGCACCACCGACGGCAACTGCCACGCCGTGAACTTCGTGAACAACTACTACAAGATGGGGCCCGATACCAGGCGCACCACGCTGTTCACCATGGATTTCGAACTCGCTACCGACGTGGCCGACAACCGCACCAATACCGGCTATGTCAGCGGCAACATACGCGAGAACAAGGACCGCACGCTGACACAGGACAAGAAAAACGACACCTATAACGCCACAGGCTACGTGCCCACAGACTACCAGTATCTGGTCAGCGAGCCGCTCTTCCCCAGTTACGCCGACATCCACTCGGCGAAGGATGCCATGAAGATTGTCACCTCGACGGCCGGTGCCACCATGCCTGTGCGCGACGAGCAGCATCTGCGTGTCATCCGCGAGACCCTCGACGGCACCTGGACCTACAAAGGAAGCAAGTCGGGCATCAAGGGTGAGATAGACAACGAGGCCGACATCACCGATCAGGAGAACGGCGGCTGGGAGGTATGGCCCGAGGAGAGCCGCGCCGCCGACTGGGACAGCGACCAGGACGGCATGCCCGACTGGTGGGAGAAGGCCACGGGCAGCGATGCCACGACGGCTAATGCCAACGACGACCCCAACGGCGACGGCTGGACACTGCTCGAAGATTACCTTGAGTTTATGGCACATCCCTACCTCGTCATCGCGCCTAACAGCACCGGCACCATCGACCTGAAGCCCTACTTCATCGGCTTCTACGGCCAGAACGGCAAGAGCGTCACGCCCACCTACCGCGTGGACTATCTGGAGAACGCCTTCAGCCCCGCCATCGATGGCTCGGTGCTGACCGTGAAGTCGTTCGACACACCCTGCACGGGCTACTGCGAGGTGGAGGTGAACGACGGCGAGACTACCTTCACTCAGCGCTTCGGCGTGGCCGTCATCGGCGATGCTTCCATGGCTATCAAGCCTGCATGGAGCGAGGACGGCATCGAGGTGGTGAAGCGTGAGTTCTTCACCCTCGACGGCAAGCGCACCGAGCAGATGCTGTCAGGCCAGACCTACCTGATGAAGGTCACCGACAGCGAGGGCAACGTACATGCCGTGAAGATTCTTAAAAACTAAATTGTCTATTCATTCCTGTTGAACAGACACAAAACAACCGCCAGGAACATGCACTTGCAGGTTCTTGGCGGTTTTATCGTATGCAACGGTGACAGATCCGTAGAGGGTCTGTATGGTGGTGTTGATGCGGCTGATGTCGCCCACGGCCTGCGGGTTGATGAGCAGATGGCGCATGCCGTGGGTGCCGGGCTGCTGGCGGATGCCGCTGAGCGAGCGGAAGAGCCACTCGTCAATCTGGCCGAGCATGAAATGATTCTCCGAGGCTCCTTGGCGCGGATCCCATTGCTCGGTGAGGGTGGTGGCACCATGGGCTAACTGGAAGCCGTAGCCCGGCGTGTCGTCATGGTTGAGCATCTTGAAGAGCAACTCGCTCTGCCCGTTGTCGGCCAGCACACGGAAGAGGTAGCGGTTGCCCACATCGCCTGTGGTCAGGCGGTCGCCATGGGCGTGGATGTCGGCAATGAGGCTCTGCAGCACGCCGTCCTTGTCGGGGGCTATGCCGAGGAATAGCGGCAGGGCATTGGAGGTCTGGCTGCCGGTGCCGTAGTAGCAGGAGTCGGGATGGTAGAAGCGGCGGTTGAAAGCATCGACGGTATTGGTATAGAGGTCGCGATAGCGGCGTTCGTCTTTATGGTTGCCGGCCATGCGGGCGGCCTCGGTGATGAGTTGCAGGTCGTAGATATAGTGGGCGGTGGCTACGAGGGGCACGGGGGTGTTACGGCTGAAGCCTGCTTTCCACGGGCCGTAGTCGTACCAGTCGCCCAGGCCGTGGCTCACGATGCCGTCGTTGTCGGCGCGGCTCGTCAGATAGTCCACGTAGCGGCGCATCGGCTCGTAGTTATCGACGATAAGAGTGGAGTCGCCGTAGTGGTCGTAGTACTGGAAGGGCAGGATGATGAGCGTCGAGCCCCATTCGGGCGAGTCGTCGAAGAGGTTGCCGAAGGAAACATAGCGCGGTGCCGTGGTGGGCACGAAGCCGTTGTCCTGCTGCGTGTCTACGATGTCACGGATAATCTTCGGCACAAGGCGCGTCATGTCGTAGTTATAGAGCAGCGACGGACCGCAGAGGTGGTCCTGCTCCAGCCAGCCCAGTTTCTCGCGGTGGGGACAGTCGGTGAGCACGGCCTGCATGTTGCTGCGCTCGGCACGCTCTATGAGGCGGTGGGTGCGGGTGAACAGGTCGTTGCTGCACCAGAAGGTGGAACCTTCCGGCGCACTGTTGTAGACGAAGCAACTGCGCAGCGAGTGGACAACGGGCAGGCTGTCGGGGTTGGCCTGCCCCTCCAGCACAGCGCCCTCCACCTGGATATAGCGGAAGCCGTAGTAGGAGAAGCGGGGTTGCCAGGTAGCCGCAGCCCCACCCCCAGCCCCTCCCGCGGGGGTGAGGGGAGTAGATAGTTGGGGCGTTGGCCCGCTATTGGCAGTGCTGCGAACAGGGTATATACTCCCCTCCCCCCCGCGGGAGGGGTCGGGGGTGGGGCTTCCTATGGTATATTCATAGTAGTGCTGTCGGCCCGTCTGGCTCTGGTCGCAGACGCCCTGCGGGATGAGACGCTCGCTGACGAGAAGGGTGACTTTCTGGCCTGGCCGTCCGCTGACGGTGATCTCAGGGAAGCCCGCCAGGTTCTGCCCCATGTCGCAGACGAAAGCCGAGGGGTGGACGGTGCGGCGGGTCTTGGCCGAGGCGGCGGCCAGCGAGTCCTTCGCCACGGGGTGCCATTCCTTCATGTCGTGGCGCTCCATCACCTTAACGGGCTGACAGGTCTCTGGGCGCAGTTGCCCGCCAGGGCCTTCGGTGATGACCACGGGCTGCCATGTGCTGTCGTCGAAGCCGGGGCGGTCGTAGCCGGGCTGTTCCAGCCGTGCATCGTAACTCTCACCACCGTAGATGCTGTTGAAGGTGATGGGCGAGGGCGCCCACCGCCAACTGTCGTCGCTGGTGATACGCTCCTTGGTGCCGTCGTCGTAGCAGATGTCGAGGCGTAGCAACAACTGGGGCGGCCCGAAACTGGTCTGCAACTTACTGTAGCGACCACCGCGCTGCACGTTGAAGAAGCCGTTGCCAAGGAGGACGGCGAGGGCTTGAGGGTTGAGGGTTGAGGGTTGAGAGTTGTATGCTTACCGTCACCGTTCAGCAGGCTAGTCACGTCGAATACATTGTAGTAGACCGTCTTGGAGTATTCGCTCCATAGCGGGGCAAACTCGCTGTCGCCCACCTTCTGACCGTTGATGGTCAGTTCATAATGCCCCAGTCCGCAGACGTAGACCATCGCATCGATGACCTTCCTGCGCGTCGCAAACTCCTTGCGCACGATGATGCTCCGCGCCGACAGCGTGTCAACATCGTTCCATCGCGTCTTGAAGGTGTCCTTCTTGAATACCTCGTTGCTCCAGCGGCCGTCAGGGATATGGGCTGCCGCCTTCGTGATAGCACCAATCCACAGGGGCGCAGCCGCTCCCCTCCCTTGTAGGGGCGCAGACCCTCCCCTCCCTTGTTTATCTTGGAGCGCAGCCGTTCCCCTCCCTTGTAGGGGAGGGGTTGGGGGTGGGGTCAGTATCTCCGGCATCACCCTGACGGTCTGCGGCAGGCTCCAGTCGCTCCACTCACCCTTCCGGGCAATGCGCACCTGCCAATGGTAGCCGTAGTCATTATAAGCCAGGGCGGGCAGTTCAATGAACTGGCTCTCCTGCGAACGAACCACACCACTATTATATATAAGCCGGCCCGTCATCCGCTCGCTGACCGTCAGTTCGTAGCAGTCCTGCACAACGGGGCTGATGCCGCCGCTATCCTCATACTGCCACCCCACGCGGACCTTCGTGCCATCCTCGACGATGGCCATCGCCTCCGTCTGATAGTTGCATAGTGTTTTCGTGACGACCAGTCGTGCATTGGCACTGGCTACGCAGAGCCATGCGCAGCCAAGAATCATAATGGTTTTTATTCTTTTCATTGACAGTTAGTAGTTTGTCTTGATGATTTCTCCGTTGACGACAGATGCCTCTACCTGCTTGCCACTAAGGGTATAGAGCCGGAAATGGCAGTTCCACTCGCGTGGCCAGGCGGGGAAGAGGATGGGCTGGCCGTCGGGTGTATCCTGTAGAAGCATCTCCTGCAGCCCGATCATGCCTGCGCCGCCACGGTTATGGTCGGGTGCCCAGTCGAAGCCCGGTTGCCAGAAGGCCGTGAAACGGTAGGGACCGTCACTGAGTTTCTCAAGGTTCAGCCGCCGCGCCTCGTCGGTCAGTCCGAGGCAGGCCGCCCAGATATTGTCCTGCTTCCAGCCCTTCGTGCTGCGCATGGCAATGGCGTGCGGGTCTTTCCAGTAGGTGTTACGGGCGATGTCGAGGCCCGGCCGTCCCACGCCGTAGAGGCGCCATGGGAAGACGGGGTATAGTTGCGGCGTCTCAGTGTTCTGTATGCGTGCCCAGGCCACGGCAGGGGCTATGCAGGTGTCGCCGTTGATGACCCTCAATGGGATGTCTGGAAGGAAAGCCTCACCCCCGCCCCCTCTCCCAAGGAGAGGGGAGTTTATAGTTTTATCAGCGGAAGAACTAACTATTCCCCTCTCCTTGGGAGAGGGGGCGGGGGTGAGGCTTTCACTTACCGCTCGCAGGCCGGCGATGGTGCTGCTGGGGTTATACGCCATCTTGTAGGTCTCGCAGCCCGAGCCGGGGTAGATGATGAGGTGGCCGTTCTCGTCGAGGGCCTTCGACCCTAACCGTTTCGCCTGCCACTGGTAGTGTTCGTCGAAGAAACGAAGAATCTCATTAGCAAGACTATATACTCCCCTCTCCTTGGGAGAGGGGCCGGGGGTGAGGCTCATCATCGCAAACTCCAGCGCGGTGTCCCACTCGTATTCCAGCCAGGCGTTGCGCTCCACGCCAAGGTCGTCACCCTCCTTGTGCTTGCCATATTCGGCGGGGTTGGGCAGTCCGAAGTTCTCTATCTGTTCGGTGAACGAGGCCCCGCCATGGCCCCAGTAGTGGCGGGTACGGGCCATGGCGTTGGGCAGCATCCGCAGGTAGGTGTTTAGTTGTGGCTGAAGTACGTCGTAGTCGCCGCTCTTCAGCAGGGGCCAATAGACCAGCCGCTGGTTCTGTGCCGTCATCGTGCCACCGCCCCATTTGCGGTAGTCGGGGGTGAACGCCATCGTCGTGTCCACGTAAACGGGGTCAAAAGTAAAGAGGCCGCCATTGAATTTCGTAGGCCATTCGCCTTTGGCGTTACAGCCCAGCATGTAGCGCATCAGTTCGTAGTTGCGAAGCATCGCCTGAAGGCTGTCGTTAGGCGTGTCGCTCACTATCCAACTGCGCTGCCAGTACTGGTGCCACCAGCGGGCAGAGCGCTTGTACGAGTCGCTGACTTTCAGATTAGGAAAAGCATACGGGCCTACGGTGCCGCATCCGTCAACCACTGTGTCCTCGTAGAGCTGATGGCGCAGATAGCGCAAGTCGATGATGATGCAGGAGGAGCGCAGGTCGTCGCACGAATAGTTCCATGCCTGATAGTCGGTGCCCGCATATTCCCCTTTGGTCGTGCCTGCATAGTGGAAGCCCGGTGCCCACATCTCGCCTTTCATCTCCAGCCCGCCGATGGGGTTGTAGAGGCTGTCTTTGATGGCATCGAGGTGTTCGTAGGCGACGGTGAAGTCGAAAACGGTCTCTTCGCGGTTCTTATGGCTGAAGACCAGGTGGTTGTCTTCAGCCGTGATGCTGTCGGCAAAGGTCACGCAGTCCTTCGGCACCAGCCACTTATACGAGCACTGCTGGCACTCAGCCTTCGTCACGGGCCTGTCGCGGTAGCGCCAACTCTCGTAACTCAGCACCGCCTGTTGCGTATGTTGCTGTATTACAGTAATAAACACGACAGGCTGCTCCACGTCCACCCACAGGCGCACCTTCGCGCCGCCACCTCTTATATATATGCAGCCCTCGTCCAGGCACAGCCGCTGCTCGAAGTCCTGGCCGTCGAAGGGCTGGCCGTCGAGGTGCAGGCGCCAGCGGCCTGCCTTCAGCAGCGTGTTGTTCTCGTCGAACCAGCCGCTCTGCTGGGCGTAGAACAGCACATCGCCCCCTTCCACCCACACGTTCAGCCCTATGTCGTGACCGCCGCAGGGCATCGACTCACTGCTATTACGGCTCTGTGAGGTCCACACCACATCCTTCGGCATGTAGTCGGCTGCATGGGCTACTAATAAAAACAGACAGAAGAAAAAGAAACAGGACGAACGAATAGTCATTATTTTTTAAGTAACCATTAATTATTAACTTACCTCGTACCTCGCACCCCGCACCTCGCCAACTTACCAGTTGTCGGTGCGGAAGGAAGAGACGGGCAGGCCGTCGTGCATCAGGTCGCCTACCACCCAGTCGTGGAAGGCGTAGCGCACGGCCACGGGGTGCTTCACCTCGTCGCTCTTTACGTAGACGCGGTTGCGGCTCACCCATGCCTCGGCGGGGTGGAACACCCGGTCCTGGCCGGCCACCTCGAAGTTATGGCTCCTGCCGTTGTGCTCGAAGTAGACCCATTCTTTCGAGCGGTCGAAGGCGATGACGGCAGTGTCGCCTTTGAACTCCACGCTACTGTACGTGGCATAGTCGGGCAGGCCCTTCATGCCGTAGGTATTGGCCAAGGCCAGCAGTGCGAGGCGCTGGCCTGCCTGCCGCTTCTTGCGGGGGTGGATAACGTTCTTCAGTCCGGTGTCCATGAGCACAGCCATGCGGGCATTGGGGATTATCGTCTCGGCCTTCGACTGCTGTTCGCGCAGCAGGGCACTATTGTATTTCGCCCAGTCGATGCCGGCATAGTCGAAGGGTGCTATCTGACAGTAGTAGAAAGGAAAATCGCCTTGCCGCCACTCCCTGCGCCAGCCCTCGACCATCGCCTTGAGCAGCGGGGCGTAGTATTCGTGGCGCGGCACGTTGTCCTCGCCCTGGTACCAGATGGCACCTCGGATGCCGTAGCCGATGATGGGCGACAGTTGACCGTTGTAGAGGGCCGTGGGGCAGCGCTGCTGCAGTTTCTTCACGTCGGCCTCGGTGACGGGAGATTGAGCATTGAAGGTTGAAGATTGAAAATGGTCTGTCGAGAAGGGTTTCAGCCATTCGGCCTTCATCCATGCCTCGCAGGCAGAGCCGCCGAAGGCCGTACAGATAAGGCCTACGGGCACGCCAAGGGCTTTCCTGAGTGCCTTGCCAAAATAATAGGCGGTGGCAGAGAACTCACGCACACTGGCCGTATTTGCCTCTTGCCATGAGCCAGCAAGATCTTGCGCAGGATCTAACGATGCCAACCGCTTGCCATAGAACAGTCGCAGGCCGTCGTCTTTGCAGTCGAGCAATTCCTCGGCAGCCCCTTCCACCGGCTGTCCTTTGTAGCCCTTCATCGTCATCTCCATGTTCGACTGGCCGCTGCACAGCCACACCTCGCCGATGTAACATTGAACATTTACTATTGAGGATTGAGCGTTATGGGCAAGCGCAGTGGTGTGGTCGATGTTCAGCGACGAGCGGTCAGAGAAGGTTACGGCATACGGCCCTCCGGCCTGTGGTGTGTGGACGGTCACCTCAAAACGCCCGTCCTTGTCGGTCTTGGTCTCATAACGCCTGTCGTCCCACGACGTGGTGACAACGACAGACATGCCTGGCGTGCCACCGCCAATCTTGTCGCACCAGCCCCACAGACGCACCTCCGACTGCTGCTGTAGCACCATGCCGTCGGCAAAGAACTGCGGCAACCTCACCTCCGCTCTTGCGCAGAGGCAACACAAAAAAACAAGAATCAATACAAACTGTTTCATATTAATGCAAACGCGAAACTACGTGATATTATTGTGCAATCCACAGACTTGTGACTTGAAATGTGATGCCCAGTTGCCTAGACTTTTATCGTTTTTTTTCCATTTTTCTTCTCAAAACATTTGGAGATTGTTCACAAATTGATTAACTTTGCACCGTCAATTGAGTATTCAATGGAAAAAGTCCGACAAATAAAGTTGTTCAAGAACTACTACAAAGAGTTCTATGTAGCGCAGACACAGACCGTGCGCGATAAGATAAACTTCGTGCTGCGGATGGTCGAGTCTCAGCGAATCATCCCTAAGAAATTCTTCCGAATCTTAGAAGGGTCTGACGGCATCTATGAGATTCGTGTTGAGATTGAGAGCAACATCTATCGTGTGTTCTGCTGTATGGACGAAGGGGCTATGGTTGTACTCTTTCATGGAATTCAGAAAAAGAGTCAAAAGACACCACCAAGGGAAATCAAACGGGCAGAAGCCATCAAGAAAGAATATATTAAAAGTAAGGAGACATAACAATGGAAGTAAAGAAGAAAGAGGCAATCATGGCGTGTGAGACATTTGATGACCTGCTCAATGCAGAGTATGGCAAGCGAGGTACAGAAGAACGTGAGAAGTTCGAGGCTGAAGCCGAAACGTTCTGTCTGGCCGAGTGTCTGAAAGAGCAACGCCGACAGGCAGGACTTACGCAAGAGCAGTTGGCTGCCAAGATTGGCACCAAGAAAAGTTACATCTCAAAGATAGAAAACGGCCACGCCGACATACAGTTATCCACCCTCTTCCGCATTTTTGGCGGTCTGGGCAAGCGGGTGTCGCTGAGTGTGCTGTGAATAGTAAAGCAGTGCCAAGCCTCTGAACGGGGCTTGGCACGGTTTTTTGTCAATAGTAAGTTATTGTCCTACTCTCTATTACTTTTTTTTAAATGGTCTCAAAGAAAAAGAAAGAAAAGGAAGATGATATGTGGACCTAGGCCTACTCTTCTGGCAGTCAGGGGGCAGTGGTCTTCAATTCTATTGGGCCGAGAAGTCCGGCAGGCAGGAGATTGTCACCCTGGGTGCGGTATTTGGCGTTGGTCCAGATGCCGTCGTAGGGCGGCTTACCCTGGTCCATGCCTCGCAGGGCGTTGTGCCAGGTGTTCACCACCTCTATCTCTATCTTGTTCTTGCCTTTTTTCAAGGCTCCTGAAATCTCCACTTCGTATGGTGCTGTCCAGGCGATGCCACAGTCCTGGCCATTCACCCACACATGGGCGATATCCTTCACGTTGGGCATTGAGAGCCAAGCACGACCTTGCGGAACTTCGTCCTTTTTCAGTTTCAGTGCCGTCGTGTAGCGTGCATGTCCGCTGAAATACCGTATGCGGTCGTTGTCGCTCTGGCTCCAGTCAAAGAGTTGGCGTGTCTTTACTGTCTCGCCGTTCTCACGGAACGTCACCTCCCACTTCAACTTTTCACCAAGAGGTTTTGAGTATTGCCTGTTCTGACTCTCTCGCCTGGCATCCAGGATATGGAATCCTGCCATCACGAAGACAGAGCCATGTTTTTGGAGCGTGATATCTACACAACTATATTCACCCTCACGCTGCTCCCGAAACGTCATCGGAGCACCCGTGAGAGGATTTACTAATTCTGTCACATTGCTGTCAATACGGAACTTGGCCTGGAATGTGCATACCGAGTCTGTTTGGTTACTTAGGAAATAGTAATTAGTCTTCCCTGCCTTGCGGTGAGTGAAGGCGATGCCCTCGGGCAGGACTACATCGCGTGGCAGTCCTGGCAGCGTATCTGACAGCCAGGGCTCGGTAATAACGGTGATGCCACAACGTTCCAGCGAGTCAATCTTCTGCTGCGATGCTTCGCTCACCTTTGTTCCTTTCGGCACCACCAACACCCTATAGTTTGGCATATCATCATCAACAGGGTCATAGTACTTGGAAGTCCATCGCGAGAGTCCGTCGGGATTCATCGAGTCGTAATGGTAGCCGTGGAGAGGATTCACCCAGTCCTTCAGGTCAAGGATATTGGCGTTATGGCGTACGCCGACGGGCGATTCTTCCATGGGTAAACCATGGTTCGCAAGACGCTCGCGCTCGGCGGCCACGCGCTCCGCCCCGAAAAGGCCGGGCAGCATGGGCACCAGTTTGTCGGGCGTGAGGGCGCGGCGGGGCATCTCCTCGCCAGTGAAGACGGCGATGTCGACCACGGGTTTGCCCCTTTGCAGGAGTTTCTGACAGCGGGTGACATAGTCGACGAGGGCTTTTGCCTCAGGGAACCACGTCTGGTCGCGCTGGAAGAAGAGGCCGATGCCGTCGAGCGTCATGCCGGGGCGTCGGTCGGTCCATGGGTTGTGGGTAAAGACGTGGAAGAACAGGCGGTTCATGCCCAAACAAAAATTACGGTCGAGGAGAGGCTTGATGCTCGCCGGCGTCTCGTCCCATACGCCGCGCACCTCCGTAAAGCCCTCGGCCTGAATGATGTTCTTGCCGTAGACATGGGCACCGCTGATGGCGTCGAGCATGTCGTTGGGCTTGTCGTGGGTGGGGCTGTTGAGCCAGAACTCACCCATGGGCAGGTCGGCATAACGATAGTGCTCCATGCCGTCGCTGACCATCGTCGGGGCGACGCTCTCGCAGGAGAGCAGCACGCCGTAGTCCTTGGCCTTTTGTGCCACAGTAGCGAAGAATACCTCGCCGATAAGTTCGT
This sequence comes from Prevotella sp., assembly GCA_017455845.1. GTDB lineage: Bacteria > Bacteroidota > Bacteroidia > Bacteroidales > Bacteroidaceae > Prevotella. The sequence continues at coordinate 58,703 of JAFSYY010000119.1, forward strand.
TGATGGTCTTGCGGATGTCGCGCAGCACATCGTCGCTGCTCAGACCGAGGGCTTTCGCCTCGGCCATGTCATCGACGGGGATGCCGGCATAGACGGGCATGAAAGGCAGCAGGTCGTAGCCGCGCCTTTTATGGAACTCCTCTGCGAAGTTGCGGCTCCAGTTTTGCGAGCCGCACTCCCAGGAGTCTACGTGCATATACTTCACCACGTCGGCGTGCGGACGCTTCTTGAACTCGCCGAACCAGTGGTCTATCTGCTTGTTGACCGCCGCCGCCGAGAACTTGTCGCACTCCAGACCCTTGCCGCCGCCGGCAGTGGCGTTTGTGTGGCCCGTTGTGGTGTGGCCGAAGCGGATGGGGCGGTAAGAGACGGGAGTGGCGGGAGTGATGACGGGAGTGACGGGAGTGATAGCATTGGCGGGTATGCGCCACACGCTGCCGTTCTTGCTCTCGTACTGGTCTATGCGAGGCTCTGCCGACAGAGTCAGTTCCTTGATTTTCAGCACCGGCGACCACTTGGCGGCATCAAGGTCTTCGCTGCCCGGCTCGGTGCCCTCCGGTGTCCAGCAGAAACGGAAATGGCGTGCCGTGGTCTCTGGAAGAGCGTAGGTATAGGCCTCGTCGGTGTTCTGCCAGCCCTGACGGGGCGGCATCAGTTGGCTGATGTGGCGAAAGGCTGTGCCGTCGTCGCTGGCCTGCACAAGCAGCCGCTGGGCCTGCAGGTTGTTGCCGCTGGGCACGATGCGCAGGCTGCGCACCGTCTGCGGCTCGTCGAAATTGTATTGGATATAGCCGGGCTCCTTGCTGCGGAAGGTTTCTTTTTCATCGCGCACGATGGTGCCGGTGATGGTGGCAGGGGCGATATTATCGCCCCATACAGGACAGTTGAAGGCTGCGATGTCTTCGTAGTATTCGCCGGGAGCAACGGGAGGCGACGGAAGGAGGGAGGCGATGGTGTCGCTCCACACCACCTTCTGCATAGACTCCTCGGGCGTTATCCACGGTCCGCCGGCCAGGGCGAAGCCGTCGCAGACGTGGATGCCCATCTCCAAGCCGAGGCTGTCGGCCTGCGCGAAGGCATAGTCTACCATCTGCCAGAACGCCGGTGAGAGTTGTTGCGCCTTGCCCTCGTATTCCGGTCTTTCCGACACCCCGCGGATGGGCATGAGGTAGCAGCCCCCCAGTCCCACGTCTTTCATCGCCTGCAGGTCGGCCTTGATGCCTGGCTTCGAGACGGCGCCGTACATCCAGTACCAGAAGGTCCAGGGGCGGGCGGTTTCCGAGCATCGCGATGACATAGCGATAAACAGGACAAAAGCGGTGATGACAAGTCTTTTCATATTGAGTTGACGAGATAACGTGTTGAGGAGGCAGGGGTAGTTCTATTCGAAATGGAGTATTGCTGAGTAGACGTGTGTACCGGTGACGAAATGGGGCTGTGCCGACGGGCCGTTGAGGTCGGTGGTGTTCACCTTGTTGCGCACGGCGGGGATGTGTTCCAGCAGTGCGAGGCCGGTCTGGGGCAGGTCGTAAAGGATATGGTCGCGCCCGTCGCGGGGGGTAAAGACACCGACGTATGCGGGATATTGGAGGACGTGGGACGGCTCAATGCCGATGGTGCCTTCGCTGGTCTGTAGTTGCATCCACTGCACGCCGGCGAAATAGCCCTTGAACTCAGGGTACTGCCACGACTCGCCAGGGATGGGGTCGTTGTAGTCGGTCTCGTAATAGCCATACTGCGGCCCTTCCATACGGTTCTGCCATACGCGGTAGGGGCCGCAGCCCACCCATCGCTTGCTCTTCACCTTTTCTTCGGGATAGTCGAAGCAGATGCCCATCAGGTCGACGACGCCGTTGAAGGTGGCACTGGCCGAAAGCATCACGCTGCCGTCATCGAAGAAGCACCAGTCTACGGTCTGCAGGCTGCCGTGGCGGTAGCGGGCCGTCAGCACGCCGTCGTTGAACTCGAAGCCGGCAAACGCACCTTGGTCTGTGTATTCGGTGTACTGCGTCTTCTTCTTGAAGGCTTCCTTGTCGTCGTGGTTATAAAAACCGTCGTCGCTGCGGTCGCTGCGCTTGGCGGCCACAAAACGCGGGCCGTTGAGTGACAGGTGAGAGGTGTTGGCGGGAGAGCCGCCAGCCACAGCGACGCTCAGCAGGCGGCCGTCGTGCTTGGAGAAGGTGTAAGAAGCCGGGCCTACCGTCACCGTCAGCGCATCATCTGTTTCGGTCGTGGTTGGAGTCACCGGGCCAAAGACGAAGTCTGAAGGAAACTGGTGTCTTTTCAGGAAACGCCATGTCATCACCTCCTGACCATGCGGGTTGGTGGCGGTGAGTTCGAGCAGGTCACCATTGCCTTTCGGCAAAGGAAGGGTGACGCTTTCGCCAGGCTCTGTTGAAGGCAATGGTATTGCACCCTCGCTGACGGCCTTTTCTGCCGTGGCGCCGTAGCGTGGCAGGTTCATCCAGCGGTAGCGCAGGGAACAGTCCTTCAGGTTGGTGAAGTTATAGGTGTTTGTGACGGTGATTTCTTTGCCGAGCAGCAAGTGCTGAGAGTTAAAAGTAGGGAGTTCAGGGCTGGTAGCCGTGATCTGGATAGGACTCCACACCTCTTTGATAGTATAGTAACTGCCCTCGCGCTCGCCGTGCGGCCCTACGATGCCGTCGGAGCCGAAGTTGCCGACGGGGTCTAAGAGTTGAGAGGGAGTTACAGACCCCACCCCGGCCTTCGGCCACCCCTCCCCTTTTTGCGTCCCTTCGGTAGCAAGCGCCCGCAAGCGGTCGAGCGGAAGGGAGGGGAGCGGCTGCGCGTTGTTTATCCAGTCGGTGCGCAGTACGGCCTGGTCTTGCAGGTCCCAGAGGAAGCCGCCGGCACAGCGGGGATTCTGCATCATCAGTTGCCAGTAGTCCTTCAGGCCTGCACCGTGGCCGCCATCGTAGAGACCGTGCAGAAACTCGGTGGGCATGAAGATTTCCTTCTGTCGCATATACTCCGCCGTCTCGCCCCACGAGCGGTAGTGCTTCGTCTCGAAGCCGTTGCGGTTGGCCCAGGGGTAGAGCACCACGCGCTGCTGCGGGTCGAATTGATGGAACACCGGCTCTATGTCGTAGTTGAAGCCGCCCTCGTTGCCGTTGCTCCAGAAAATGATGCTGGGGTGGTTGACATCGCGGGTGACCATCTCCTCGGCAATCTGCGAGCCGATGATGGTCTCGTGTGCCCAGTGCCAGCCCGGCAGTTCGCACTCCACGTAGAGACCCAGGGAGTCGCAGGCGTCGAGAAACTCGGGGTCGGCGGGGTAGTGGGAGAGGCGCACGGCGTTCATGTTCATGCTCTTAATCAGCAGCACATCCTCAATGTTCTTCGCCTTCGACAGCGTGCGGCCGCTCTCCGGGCGGAACGAATGGCGGTTCACGCCCTTGATGATAACCTTCCGGCCATTAACAAACACGCCGTCTTCATCGCAGCCGTAGATATGCGCAGCCGCTCCCCTCCCTTGCAGGGACTCGTGCGCAGCCGCTCCCCTCCCTTGCAGGGACTCATGCGCAGCCGCTCCCCTCCCTTGCAGGGGAGGGGTCGGGGGTGGGGTCGCTAACTTATAACTGTGCCGATATTCTATGGTTCGGAAGCCGAAGCGCTGGCGCTCCGTATGCAGCGGTTTCCCCGCGGCATCCTTGAGGGTGAAGACGGCGGTGTAGAGGTTGGGGGTCTCTACAGTCCATCGTTTCGGATTCTCAACGGTGATGTCGAGGCAGGCGTGGTCGCTGGCGATGGAAAGGGGGGAACTTTTTCCCACGGACTTGCCCTTTGCATCGATAATATCTACGCTTACCGAACAGCCGGGCAGGGCACGGCTCAGGAACACATCGGCCTGGAAGCGGCCGTCCATGCCGGCATTGATGGCCACGCGCTGAATATTCTGCATGGGCTTGGCCACTACAAAGACGGGGCGCCAGATGCCGCCGAAGTTCCAGTAGTCGGCACGCCGCTCGGCGAGGTTCACCTGCGGGTTGGTGCTCTCCTTCAGCACCTCCACTTCCAAGCGGTTCTTCTTGTTTCCGAAAAACACACGGTCGCTCACATCAATAGTATGGCGGGTAAAGCCGCCCTGATAGGTGCCGTTGCCGGCTTTCCGGCCGTTGATGGTGACGCGGGCCTCTGTGAAGACGGCTTCGAAGACAAGCAGGATCTGTCGGCCCTGCCACTCCTGCGGCAGCAAGAACTCCGTCTTATACAGGCCATGCTCGTCGGCGATGCCCTCGGGCGTGGCCTTGCCATAGAAGCGCATGCCATACTGATAGGTGCCGAAGCCCTGCAGTTCCCAGCAGGAGGGCACGCCGATCTTCGTCCACTGGCCGGCACGCCGTCCGTCGGTGCATTGAAAGTCCCACTGCACCATGTCATCACACCCCGTGCCGCTGAGATACTGCCGGTGCGTCTCATAGTCGCCGTTCCTCTGTGCCTCTGTACCCTGTCCCCATGTCACCACTGCCAAGAGTGCAGACAGGCCTGTCGTTAGGATTGTCTTCCTCATCATTCTTTTTTTATAGGAAATACTTTTTTATAGGACGCACAACTTGCGCTTTTGTACCTGTTACAAATCGAATGTTTATGCGTCATAAATATAAAACAGACGATATGCATTCGATCGACTTCATCGTTTTTCTGGCCTTTACCATCGGCATAGTGGCCTTCGGCTGTAGTTTCTTCCGAAAGGACGGTTCGGCAGACGAATTCACGTCGGCAGGCCATTCCGTGCCGGGGTGGGTGGTCGGCATGAGTATCTTTGCCACATACGTGTCGAGCATCAGTTATATAGGCTACCCGGGCAAGGCTTTCGCCGCCGACTGGAACGCCTTTGTCTTTTCACTGAGCATACCCATTGCCAGTTTCTTCGCCGCGAAATACTTCGTGCCCTTCTACCGGAAGAGGGGCTCTGTGTCGGCATACACCTTCCTCGAGGAGAAGTTCGGCCCGTGGGCGCGGTTCTATGCCTCGGCTTGCTACCTGCTCACACAGATAGCACGCATGGGGTCCATACTCTATCTCCTGGCCGTGCCGATGTACATCCTCATGGGGTGGAACATCTACGTGGTTATCATACTCACATCCGCCGCCATCATCCTCTATTCCATGATGGGCGGACTGAAAGCGGTGATCTGGGCCGATGCCATGCAGGGAATCATACTTATTGGCGGTGCGGTGCTCTGCCTGGCCATCTTGCTCTTCAAAATGCCAGAGGGCCCCATGCAGGCTTTCAGCCTTGCCGTAGACAGTCCCTCGGGCAACAAGTTCTCCTTGGGTGCGTTCTCGGCCGACCTCACCAAGTCCACCTTCTGGGTGTGCCTCATCTATGGCATCTTCATCAACCTGCAGAACTACGGCATCGACCAGAACTACGTGCAGCGATACCATGCCGCCAAGACCAATCGCCAGGCACGTTTCTCAGCACTCTTTGGCGGCTATCTCTTCATCCCCGTGTCGGCCTTGTTCTTTCTCATCGGCACTGTGCTCTACAGTTATTATACCGCCAACCCCCTGTTGCTGCCAGCCGCGATGACGGCCAGACCCGACTATGTGTTCCCGTACTTCATCGTCAGCGAGTTGCCCGTAGGACTGCGCGGCCTGCTCATTGCCTCTATCTTTGCAGCAGGCATGAGCACCGTTTCTACCAGCGTCAACTCTGCGGCAACCATCGTGCTCACCGACTATTTCAAGCCTTTCTTCCCCCAGGCAACAGACCGCCACCACCTCGCCGTACTGCGTATATCGAGCGTCGTCGTGGGCCTGCTGGGCATCATCGTGGCCATTGCCATGCTGAGCGTAGAGAGTATTATCGATGCGTGGTGGAACCTGTCGAGCATCTTCTCCGGCGGCATGCTGGGACTCTTTCTACTGGGCTGCATACCGAAGAAGATCAACCGCCAGGCTGCTATCATAGGATGCGTCTGTGGCGTCGCCGTCATAGGATGGATATCGCTGGCCGACATCTGTGACCTGCCAGGCATCCATCTGCATAAATACCTTGCCATTGTCCTCGGCACTTCCGCCATTTTCCTCATTGGATTCTTTGCCACCGCTATCATGAAATCAAGAACTAACTAAGAGTTATGCCTACTTCCATGCAACCCCGTCATACGGCAAACTGACATATTTTCGCGGCTAACGAGGTCTGTTTCATCCCTTTTGGAACGCTACGCGTCTTATCAAAAACAAATAAAGGGTCTGAGTTAATCAAATCATTCTGAGAAATCTCAACAACCCGGTAGGGTACATGAAGTGAAAGATGTCAATACAGGTAACATACAGGCGAACCAGCAGGCTGTCGATGCGCATCGTGAAGAATGGCGATGTACATGTGTCGGCACCTGTCGGTATGCCAAAGGCAGAGGTGGAACGATTCATCGAGGAGCACCGTGACTGGATAGCCAAGGCACGTAAGAGTAACTACGAGCGACAGGTGAAGCGGGCACAGTTCTACAATCAGTTGCCACTTCGGACTAAGGAGCAGGCCGACGATGCGCTGCGACGTTTGAAGGCACTGATAGAGCCGATGGTGGAACGGCACTCAAAGGAGATGGGCGTGAAACCATCCGTTGTTTATTACAAGTCGATGATTTCCCGATGGGGCGTATGCAATGTCAAGGATAAGTCCATCTGCTTCTCTGCCTACGTGCTGCTGTTGCCCGAATGGTGTGTCGAGCATGTGGTGGTGCATGAACTGTGCCATCTGCTGGAACCCAGTCACAATGCCCGTTTCCATGCGCTCATGGATAAATACTTCCCACGTTGGAAGGAGGCAAGGAAGGCTGCGATTGAGCGAGTGAAGATTGGAACTTGCTCCAAATCTTCCGAGCGTGAACAGGCTCGACCGAAGGTCAAAGAGACACGACAAATATGTAGGATGGAGGACGAAGAGGATGAATAAAGTATGGAGAATCAGGAGATAGCCAGAAGTATCGAAACTGTATAGCCAGAAGTATCGAAACTGTATACAACTCGTCTTCCGGCTGTATACAACTTGTATTCGGCCGGAATACAATTTGTATTCAGCCGGAATACATTTTGTATACAGCCTAAATACATTTTGTATTCAGCCTGAATACAGTTTGTCTACACAACCATCCGCCGTAAGGAATGTATCTTATTTTCTTTGTTTACGGAGTACCGTGTATTTTGTTCCTGTTGTTCTGCCTGACACCAAACGGCAAACAGTGGGTGCGCCATAAAGGTACACTCAAAAAAAATTTTTAATTTTTCGGCATTACTTGCATAGAACTGCCTAAAAATAATTACCTTTGCACACAAAAACAAATATGACGCTATGGACATCAAGAAACAATTCGCACAGAAACTGATGGACATCAAAGCCATCAAACTGCAGCCCGACGCCCCGTTTACATGGGCCAGCGGCTGGAAATCGCCCATCTATACCGACAACCGCAAGACGCTGGGGCACAGCGGCGTGCGCTCGTTTGTGAAACTCGAACTATGCCACCTCATCCAGGAACACTTCCCTGAGGCCGAGGCCGTGGCAGGCGTGGCAACAGGAGCCATCGCACAGGGTGCGCTGGTGGCCGATGAACTGTGTCTGCCCTACTGCTACGTGCGTCCGAAGCCGAAAGACCACGGCATGGGCAACCAGGTGGAAGGCGAGATCAAGAAGGGTGCAAAGGTGATTGTCGTAGAGGACCTGATATCCACCGGCGGCAGCAGTCTGAAGGCTGTGGCTGCCCTGCGCGACTATGGCGTGGAGGTCATCGGCATGGTGGCATCGTTCACCTACGGCTTCCCCGTGGCCGAGGAGGCATTCCGTGAGGCCGGCGTCAGGCTGATAACGCTCTCCGACTATGATGCCGTTATCGAGCAGGCTGCCGCGACGGGCTATATCAAGGAAAGCGAAAAGGCTGTGTTGGCTGAATGGAGAAAAGACCCCAGTGTATGGGGCATATAAAGAATAATGAATGGCTATGAAGAAATTTGAAAGCAGTATTAAGCAGGTGCCTTATCCTCAGGAGGCTGTCTATCGTAATATCAGTGACCTGAGCAACCTGGAGCGGGTGCGCGACCGTGTGCCCCAGGATAAGTTGAAGGAGTTTTCTTTCGACCAGGACTCCGTAACTGTCAGTGTGGACCCCGTGGGAAAGGTCACGTTGCGTATCGTGGACCGTGAGGAGCCTAAGTGCGTGAAGTTTGAGACCACACAGTCGCCCATGCCCTTTAACCTCTGGATCCAGGTACTCCATGTCAGCGAGAGCACCTCGAAGATGAAGGTGACGGTGCAGGCCGACATCCCCTTCATGCTGGCCGGCATGGTGAGCGGCCCTATCCAGGACGGCGTAGAGAAGATTGCCGACGCACTGGCACAGATACCGTATGAATAAGTGAAGAATGAAGAGTGAAGAGTGAAGAATTTGCTACCGCTGTCATGACTAACTATAAAAGAGAAGGTGGACCACTGCATATAAAAAGTTATGCTTTTGCAGTTAGAATAGTAAAAATGTTCCTACATTTTACTGATAGCGATTGGAAGTTGCAAGCCATATACAAACAGATTTTACGATCAGGAACTTCTATTTCTGCTAATGTTCATGAATCAGAATTTGCTCAAAGTCCTTCAGACTTCGCTTTCAAACTTCACATCGCATTAAAAGAAGCCAATGAAACCATGAATTGGCTGAATCTGTTGCATGATACCGACATCTTGTCAGAAAAAGAATTCGATAGTATGTCAAAGGATTGCAATGAGGTAATAGCATTATTAATTGCATCAATAAAAACGATAAAAAAAAATAATCAAATAAAATAGAAGCGAGGTGATAAGAAAAGAATTGCGGTAGCCGCTCGGCTTTGCCGCTTTTACAAAGCGTAGCGACTAAAAGAAATTCTTCACTCTTCACTCTTCACTATTCACTCTATTATGAAACTCTGGGAAAAAGACTTTGAAATCAACAGCGAGATAGAGCGGTTCACCGTGGGCAGAGACCGCGAGATGGACCTTTATCTGGCACCCTACGACGTGCTGGGGTCAATGGCACACATCACCATGCTCGAGAGCATCGGACTGCTGGGCAAGGACGAACTGCCCGTGCTGCTGAAAGAACTGAGAAACATCTATGAGATGACGCAGCGCGGCGAGTTTGTGATTGAAGACGGCATCGAGGACGTGCACTCGCAGGTGGAACTGATGCTCACCCGCAAACTGGGCGACATGGGCAAGAAGATCCATTCGGGCCGCTCGCGCAACGACCAGGTGCTGGTGGACCTGAAACTTTTTACACGACATCAGTTGCAACTGGTGGCCGAGAGCGTCAAGGATCTCTTCGACCAACTCATTGCCAAGAGCAACCAGTATAAGGACGTGCTGATGCCGGGCTACACACACCTGCAGGTGGCCATGCCCAGTTCGTTCGGACTGTGGTTCGGTGCCTACGCCGAGAGCCTCTGCGACGACATGCTGTTTCTGCAGGCCGCCTATAAGATGACCAACCGCAACCCCCTGGGGTCGGCCGCCGGCTATGGCTCGTCGTTCCCCCTGAACCGCCAGATGACCACCGACCTGCTGGGCTTCGACACGATGGACTATAACGTGGTGTATGCGCAGATGGGGCGCGGGAAGATGGAGCGTAACGTGGGCTTCGCCATTGCCACCATTGCCGGCACGATGGCCAAACTGGCTTTCGATGCCTGTATGTTCAACTGCCAGAACTTCGGCTTCGTGAAACTGCCCAAGGAGTGTACCACGGGCTCGAGCATCATGCCTCACAAGAAAAACCCCGACGTCTTTGAGTTGATTCGTTCGAAGAGCAACAAACTGCAGAGCCTGCCCTATCAGGTGACGCTGATGATGAACAACCTGCCCGTGGGCTACTTCCGCGACCTGCAGATTATCAAGGAGGTCTTCCTGCCTGCCTTCGACGAACTGCTCGACTGCCTGCGCATGACGGCATACATTATTAATAAGATAGAGGTGAACGACCATATCCTCGACGATGAGCGCTACGACCCGATGTTCTCGGTAGAGGAGGTCAACCGCCTCGCGGCCAACGGCATGCCCTTCCGCGATGCCTACAAGAAGGTGGGGCTCGACATCGAGGCCGGCCGCTTCACACCCAACAAGGCCATCCATCACACCCATGAGGGTAGTATCGGCAACCTCTGCAACGACCGCATAGAAGCCTTGATGAACAGCGTGCTCGAAGGTTTTGCCTTCGACCGCGTAAAGCAGGCGGAAAAACGGTTAATTAATTCATAATGCATAATTCCTAATTCATAATTCATAATTCATAATATCGAAGATGATATCACCTCAAAAAGCACGGCGCAGCCAATTATGCATTATGCATTATGCATTATGCATTGCCATGCTCTTTTGCGCTTGCGAGGCCGACAACCTCTATAGTTCGGCCTACTGTAACTTTATGTTCCAGGCCTCCCTCTTTCCCACCAGCGCACTGACACGCGCCGTGTCGGGTGCGGGAGGCGACTTCTGCATCGTAAAAGCCGTGCTGGAGAAAGGCACCTACCACCTCAAACTCACACCCAACCAAGGCTCTTACGACAAGGCCGACCTCGACTTGGCCATGACCACGGCTATCGGCAACGAACGCATCAACTACAACACGATGGGCAAGAAGATGGGGCTTATTATCGGCCGCACCTACAGCGGCATGCTCTGCGCCTACGACCTGCAGTGCCCCAACTGCGATTTCAACTACGAACTGAGATGGGGCGAGAAGGCTCACGAACTCATTTGCGACAAATGCAAGCGTACCTACGACATCTACGGTGAATACAGTTACGTGAAGAGCGGCGACGAGGGCAGACCATTGGAACAGTATAAACGCGTCTATTACTATCAGGACAGGGGAATACTCTCTGTGCAAAACCCGTAGACGACGATAAAAAAGGCACATAACCGCCGCAAATGACCGCAAAACAAGACAGAAAGCATAAAAAAGACAAAAAAACTTGCATATTCCGAGAAATAACACTAACTTTGCATCCGCTTTTATAAAAAAGCATGTGCATCCGCCTTTATAAAAAGGCTGCTGCCGCGATGGTGGAATGGTAGACACGAGGGACTTAAAATCCCTTGACCAGGAATGGTTGTGCGGGTTCGAGTCCCGCTCGCGGCACTTTTTTCTCCACCAAGGTTGGTTTCAACCACAAAAAAATACGCGAGCATGATGGTTCATGCTCGCGTAAATTTTATTTACAAAAATATTAATTCAGAGCGTCAGCAAGTTCTGCACCGGCCTTGAATTTGGCAGCCTTCTTTGCGGGAATCTGAATCTTTGCCTTTGTAGCGGGGTTGATACCTTCGCGGGCGGGGCGCTCGCTGATAGAGAATGTGCCGAAACCAACGAGGGCAACCTTGTCACCAGCAACCAGTGCATCCTTGATAGCAGCCATGGTAGCATCCAGAGCCTTCTTTGCGTCAACTTTCGAGAGACCAGCACCTGCTGCAATCTTCTCAACTAATTCTGTCTTGTTCATAAATTTGTTGTTTTTAAAATGAATAAATATGGTTAGTTGTACAAATTCTGACGCAAATTTAAATGTATTTCTTTAGAAAACAAACAAAAAATCAGAAAAAATTTGATTTTTGATAAAAAAAAGTTGCTAAAGGGCTGATTTTGTGTAAAAAAACAGATATTTTTAGTAATTTTGCAGCCGAAAAAGTTGAAGACAACAAAAATAACGCAAATTTAAAATCGCAATTCGTCAATAGCAAAAAGTAAATTGTAAATAGAAAGAATCAAGATGTTTCGTAATATTCCGATAGTTACAAAAAACCTCCTTATCATCAACGTGGTGGCCTATCTGGCATCGCTGTTTATACAGATTGGAGGGGAGAGTCTGGTGGACTGGGGAGCACTTCATTTCTTCATGGCAAGCGATTTCCACCTCTATCAGTTTATCACCTATCAGTTTCTGCACGGCGGGTTTACGCACCTGTTTTTTAACATGTTTGCCCTCTGGATGTTCGGTTGCGTGATAGAGAATGTGTGGGGTCCGAAGAAATTCATTTTTTATTACATTTTCTGCGGAATAGGGGCAGGCATCTGCCAGGAACTGGTGCAGTATGTGCAGTTTGCTGCCGACGGCCTTACCAGCATGAACGCCACCGACATGCTGAACGTCAACGGCACGCATCTGATGACCGTCGACCAGGTGATGAACCTGTCGAGCACCATAGGCGCCTCGGGAGCCGTCTATGCCATCCTGCTGGCTTTCGGCATGACATTCCCCAACGAGCGCATCTTCATCTTCCCGCTGCCAGTGCCCATCAAGGCGAAATGGTTTGTGGTCATCTACGCCGGCATAGAGATGTTCTCGGCCATGGCCTCGGCAGGCGACGGCATCGCACACATGGCCCACCTGGGCGGCATGCTCTTTGGCTTCCTGCTCATCATGTACTGGCGCAAGCATGGCAGCCGCTTTGACCTGAACCGCAGCCGACAGTTCTTCGACCGCTGGTCGAAAACGGGCGCTTCCAAATATTCTGGCAACAGCAGTTATGCTGGCAATACCACCTTTTCGGGCAATGCCGGCAACACCAGTTATTCCCGGCCCGAGACCGACATGGAGTACAACGCCCGCAAGAAAGCGCTGCAGGATGAGATTGACGCCATTCTCGACAAGATCCGCAAGAGCGGCTACGACAGTCTGACGAAGGCAGAGAAACAGCGGCTCTTTGAGGCCAGTCACGCGAAATAATAAGGTGAAAGTCGTCAAGAAGATTATCATCGGCATGCTGACAGGTGCCAACGTAGTGACGGTGGCGCTGATGCTGTTTGTGGGCTATAGCGACCGCCTCAATCCCGCGACGTTTCCGCTGCTGGCCTTAGCGGGCATGCTGTTCCCGTTTTTCGCCGTGGCCAACCTGCTGTTTGTGCCCCTCTGGGTGGTGGTCAAATGGAAGCGCCTGTGGATTCCCGTGGCAGGCCTCGTCCTCGCGTATGTGCCCATACGTACCTATATTCCAATAAATTTCAATGACGACCCGCCAGACGACTGCCTCACCGTGGTGTCGTACAACACCTGCGGCTTCGGCGGCAACTGGAAATACGACCATGCCGTAGACACCGTGGCCGACTATCTGCGGCGCGTCGATGCCGACATCGTGTGCCTGCAGGAAGATCATGGCGGCAAGGGCGGCAGCGGCTTCGACAAGTTGAAGGAACTCTATCCCTACAACGACACGACGCATATCTTCAAGAATGATAAGGCACTCAATGCCATTGGCATACACACCCGCTACCCCATCATCCGCAAGGAACGCATCGAATATGATTCGAAGTCAAACGCTTCTATTGCCTATTACCTGCTGAGGGGCGACGACACGCTGCTGGTCATCAACAACCACCTGGAGAGCACACACCTGACGGAGAACGAGCGCAGCGGATATAAGGACGTGCTGCGCGGCGAGGTGCCACGCGAAGAGGCCGAGGGGCGCATGCTGGGCATCTTCGAGAAACTGAGCCAGCAGATGGTCAAGCGGGCACCCGAGGCCGAGGCCGTGAGCCGTTATGTGGCCTCCCACCGCCAGTATCCTGCCATCGTCTGCGGCGACTTCAACGACACCCCTATTTCCTACGCCCGCCATACCGTTGCCAAGAACCTGACCGACTGTTTTGTGACGGCCGGCTGCGGACTCGGTTTGTCATATAATCGGAAAGGATTTAACCTTCGGATAGACCACATGATGTGCTCTTCAGAGTGGGTTCCCGTGAGTTGCGTTGTTGACGATAAAATAGACGCCAGCGACCATTATCCACTGGTTTGCAGGCTGAAAAAGGCTGATAATCCTTAAAAAATGTATGAAAAATGGCAAAAAATTTTCCATTGTGTAAAAAAATCACTATATTTGCAGGCTCAATTGCGCGTATATAAAATAATTAACATAAAAAAAACAAAATGCAAAACAAAGGAATTGTAAAATTTATTGCAGTTGCACTCATCCTTGTGTGCTGCTTCTATCTTTCCTTCTCGTTTGTGACACGGCACTATGAAAACAAGGCCGAGGCACTGCGTGCAGAGGTTGGTGACAAGGCAGCCGAGGAGTACCTGGATTCTGTTTCGTCCGAGGATCATGTATGGCTCGGCGCATGGAGCCTGGACGAGTGCCGTGAGATGGAGATTGGCCTGGGTCTTGACCTGAAAGGCGGTATGAACGTTATCCTGGAAGTGTCGGTGCCCGACATCGTGGATTTCCTGGCCGGCCACAAGACCGACGAAGGCTATCGCAAGGCTTTCGAGGCTGCCGTGAAGGATGAGGAGCGTAGTCAGTCGGACTTCATCAGCCTCTTCGTGGAGCGCTGGAAGGAGTTTGGCGGCGGTCGCGCCCTGAACACCATCTTTGCCACGCAGCAGATGCGCGACAAGGTGAACACCAAGAGCACCGACGAGCAGGTCATCGCCGCCCTCAACGAGGAGGTGGAGGCTGCCATCGACAATGCAGAGACCGTGGTACGTACCCGTGTCGACAAGTTTGGTGTGGCACAGCCCAACATCCAGAAACTGAGCGGCCAGAGCCGTATCATGGTGGAGATGCCCGGTGCCAAGAAGGATAAGGACCGTATCCTGAAACTGCTGTCGGGTAGTGCCAACCTGGAGTTCCAGGAGACCTACATGGCTCAGGAGGCCCTGCCTTATATTGCCCAGTTGAACCAGGCCTATATGATTGAGGCCAGCAACGAGCAGGCCGAGCAGAAAGATACCACCGCTGTTGTCGCCGAGGTTGCCGAAGCCGCTGCCGAGGTGGCAGAGGCTGCTGCCGAGACCGACTCTGTCAATGCCCTCGACCTGGCTGCCAAGCAGGCCGCCAAGGTAGAAGAGGCCACTGCCAGCCAGCAGACCGCCAGCCTGCTGAGCGTGCTCGACACCCGCTATGCCGGTATGGAGAGCCTCTGTATGGTTGGTTATGCCCATGTGACCGACACTGCCGACGTGAACAAAATCATCAACTCCGACGTGGCCAAGCGTGTGCTGCCCAAGGAGATGCGCCTGCTCTGGGATGCCAAGGTGACCAAACTGGAGGATCCCGACACCCATAAGAAGAGCAAGGTGCTGGCCCTCTATGCCATCAAGGTCAACGACCCCAACGGCAAGGCTCCCCTTACGGGTGACGTGGTGACCACCGCCAAGGACGACTATAGCAACGAGATTGGCAACGTAGGCCCCGTGGTGTCCATGCAGATGAACACTGAGGGTACACGTATCTGGGCCAACCTGACCAAGATGAACGTAGGCCGCGCCGTGGCCATCGTGCTCGACGATGTGGTATACAGCGCTCCTCGCGTCAACGGTGAGATCCCCGGCGGTAGTTCACAGATCTCCGGTAAGTTCACACAGGCCGACACCAAGGACCTGGCCAACACACTGAACTCTGGTAAGATGCCCGCCCCGCTGCGCGTCGCCTCTTATCAGATGGTAGGTCCCTCGCTCGGTGCTCAGTCCATCCAGCAGGGTATCATCTCGTTCATCGTGGCCTTCGTGCTGCTGATGTGCGTCATGGTGCTGCTCTACAACTGGATTCCCGGTATGCTGGCCAACATGGCCCTGCTGTTCAACCTGTTCTTCACGCTGGGTATCCTGGCATCGTTCCAGGCCGCACTGACCATGCCTGGTATCGCAGGTATCGTGCTGACGCTGGGTACGGCTGTGGATGCTAACGTGCTGATCTACGAACGTACGAAGGAGGAACTACGCAAGGGACTGAATATCAAGGAAGCCCTGAACCTCGGTTACTCGAACGCCTTCTCGGCTATCTTCGACTCTAACCTGACGTCATTGATTACAGGTGTCATTCTGTTCACCGTGGGTACCGGTCCTATCAAGGGCTTCGCCACCACCTGGATCATCGGTATCTGTATTGCCTTCTTCACCGCCGTGTTCATGACCCGTCTGGTCTACGACCGTCAGATGAAGCGCGACAAGTGGCAGAACCTCACGTTCTCTACCGCTTTCTCCAAGAACCTCATGCAGAACACGAAGTTCAACTTCATGGGCATGTTCAAGACGTCCTACACCATCTGGGCCGTTGCCGCCGTCATCTTCTGCATCAGTTTCTTTGTTCGCGGCCTCAGCAAGAGTATCGACTTCACCGGTGGACGTAACTATATCGTGGTGCTCGACAAGCAGGTGCCCGTGGAGGATGTACGTACTGCCTTCGACGGTGCCTTCGTACAGAACGACGACCAGAGCGGCAACCCCGGCTCGGCCGCCAGCACAACAATCATTGCACTGGGCGATGCTGCCAACCGCACCGTACGTATCTCTACCAACTGGGACTACGATGTCAACAGCCCCGTGGTCGATGATGTCATCGAGGACAGCATCTACAGCGTGCTCTCCAAGGCCGGACTCATCAAGGCAGAGACCAGCAAGGAAGACTTCCGCACGCCTCCCGCCAACGAGGAGGACACCTCGAAGGGTACCATCGTCAGCAGCACAAAGGTAGGTCCGTCGGTGGCTAAGACCATCACTCAGGGTGCCATCATCAGCGTCATCCTGGCACTTATCGCCATCTTCCTCTACATCCTGCTGCGCTTCCGCAACGTGGCCTTCTCTATCGGCTCTATCGTTGCATTGGGTCTCGACGCCCTCGTGGTTATCGGCTTCTACTCGCTGCTCCACACCTGGGTGCCCATGTCGCTCGAAATAGACCAGACCTTCATCGGTGCTATCCTGACGGTGATCGGTTACTCTATCAACGATAAGGTGGTGGTCTTCGACCGTATCCGTGAGAACATGCAACTCTATGCCAAGCGCGACCGCAAGCGTCTGTTCAACGACTCGCTGAACCAGACCCTCGCACGTACCATCAACACCTCGGTGACCACGTTGATAGTGTTGCTCACCATCTTCTTCCTGGGTGGCGACAGCATCCGCTCGTTCGCTTTCGCCATGATCCTGGGTGTCATCTTCGGTACGCTGTCGTCAATCTTCATCGCTGCTCCTACGGCTTATCTCACCATGAGCAAAAAGGACCGCAAGGAAGAGTTGGCAGAGCCTGAGAAGAATTGAAGATTGATAATTGACAATTGACAACTGAATAATTCAGTCTTATTGAAGATTGATAATTGACAACTGAATAATTCAGTCTTATATATAAAAAAATATGTACGCACACCCGTGCGTACATATTTTTTATTGACTCTGCAAGATTTTGTGTGTTTAAAGATGGGGCATTATGCGTGAAAGGTGAGGCGCTCGCCAGTATCGGGGTCGTCGAAGGCGAGGACTTCGGCATGCAGGTGAAGGCGGTCGGCGGCCATGCTGCCATAGAGGTTGTCGCCCAGGATGGGATTGTTGAGTCCCTGGCTGTGGGCACAGTGCACGCGCAACTGATGGGTGCGGCCCGTATGGGGGATGAGGCGCACACGGCGGCCACCCAGGGCTATATATTCCGTCAGGGCAGGCTTGCCGTGGTCTGGATCCACGACCTGCCGCGGCCTGTCCAGCGGGTCTGGACGCAGAGGCAGGCTGATGGTGCCGCTGCCCGTGATGTCGCGTTCGAGCGTTGCCACATATTCCTTATGAACGGTGCGTCTCAGAAACTGTTGCTGCAGATGATGATAGGCCGCCTTGGTCAGGGCAACGACCATCAGTCCCGAAGTGTCCATATCGAGACGGTGAACCATATACACCTCCGCATATTGCGCCTTGAGGATGCTCTCTACCGAAGGCTGTCTCGAGCGTCCGGGCACGGAGAGCAGGCCGGCGGGCTTGTTGATGACGAGGAAGGAGCGGGTTTTGGAGGTTGGAGAATTGGAGGAAGGAGGAAGGAGGATGGAGGTAGGAGAATAGATATTGGAAGAAGGAGGAAGGAGGATGGAGGAAGGAGAATAGATATTGGAGGAAGGAGAAATATCCTCCAACATCCATTCCAGTATTGGTTTGCATTTGCCTCGACAGGCGGTATAGAAGTGATTGTGATGGCGTATCTCCATACGTGGCGAGCGACCCTGCCAGAACTCGGCGATGCTCAAGGGGCGCAGATGGTGGGCGTAGGCATACTGCAGGAGTTTGGGTGCGCAGCACTCGCCCGAGCCTGAGGGTGGCACGCCCTGCGGGGTATTGGCGAAGATGGTTGTCAGCGAGCGTTGCTCGCCACGGTCGTTGAGCATCAGGAAATGGTCGAAGAGCCAGTGTTGAAGGCTGTCGGACCGCTCGCGGCGCTCACGTCTGAGGGCAGCCACCTGACTGCTAATGGGCTGCATCTGCGCATCGATTTGTGCCAGTTGAGCGGCCCAGTAGTGTTTCTTCCTTCGCAGTTCGGCCTTCTGGAACTGACTCTCGCGCACCAGCGATGCTTCGTCAAAGGGCTGTCCGCCATGGCGCAGGTCGTTGCGCCGCCGCTTGTCTTCGCTGAGAATGGTCTTATAGGCCGTGATGTCGGCTGTAGCCGCTGCTTCGATGGCCTGTCGTCTCTGTTTCAGTTGTTCATGGTCATCGTTGCTTTCCAGCGTGCCGATATGTCGGTTGATGTCGGAAATACGTGCCTCCTCCTGTCGGAAATAGCCGTCGGGCTGCAGGTAGTCGAACACGGCGGGCACAAACCACGGCCAGTCGGCACGTCCTTGTATCTGTCCGCTATAGGCTGCAAGGAAGCCCAGGGTGCCTGTCGCGTCCTCGCACACCAGCACGCCGAACATCTTTCCGGCGGCCACCTCGTCGGCCCACTCTGGCTTATGTGCCAGATAGCGGCGCACCTCGCCGGCCGCTTCCAGACAGAGCGGATGCGGCTCATAGTCGAACGGATTGTTCATCCGCTCCGGGCGGGGAGTTGAGGTGATTAAGGGATGAAACATTCAATTAGAGTTCATCCACCACCTTGCAGATGTCGGCAAAGATACGGTCGAGGGCGCCCAGGCCGTCGATGTGGTGGTGCAGCCCCTCCTGCTTGTACCATTCGATGAGGGGTTGCGTCTGCTGGTGGTAAACCACAAGGCGTTTCTTGATGGTCTCCTCGTTGTCGTCGGCCCGTCCGCTCTGCTGCCCGCGCAGCAGCAGGCGCTGCATCAGTTCATCCTCGGGCACGGCCAGTTCGAGCATGGCAGCCACCTTGTCGCCGCGCTCGGCCAGCATCTGCTTCAGGGCCTCAGCCTGTGGGATGGTACGTGGGAATCCATCGAAGATAACCCCCTTGTGCCCACGGCCAAAGGCATCGTAGACCGATGCCAGGATGCTGATCATCAGTTCGTCGGGAATCAGTTGCCCCTGGTCTATATAGCCCTGTGCCGTCTTGCCCAGTTCAGAGCCTTTCTTTATTTCTGCACGCAGCACGTCGCCGGTGGAGATATGCTCCAGCCCGTAGTGCTCTATCAGTTTCTCACTTTGTGTGCCCTTGCCTGAGCCAGGTGCGCCGAAAATCACAATGTTCTTCATCATGTACTGCCTATTTAATTATTTTTGATGCAAAAATACAAAAAAATCTGGAAAAAGGTCATATATTTAGTAATTATTTCGTATTTTTGCATCGTTATGAAGATTTTCACCCATTCACAGATACAAGAACTCGACAAATATACCATTGAGCATGAGCCTGTCAAGTCGATAGACCTGATGGAAAGAGCGGCGCGTGCCATCACTGCTGCCATCATGGAGCGATGGCAGGGCGACGTGCCCGTGGTGGTGCTGGCCGGTCCCGGCAATAACGGCGGCGACGCTCTTGCCGTGGCTCGCATGCTTAACGAGCATGGCTATCAGGTGCAGGCTTTCCTGTTTAATATTTCCGGCCACCTCTCGGCCGACTGTGCCGCAAACAAAGACCGGCTGATCAGTAAGAAAGGACATGCGCTGCTGACGGAGGTGACGCAGGAGTTCGACCCGCCGCGCCTGGAGCAAGGCATGCTGGTGGTCGACGGTCTCTTTGGCTCCGGTCTCAACAAGCCGCTGGCCGGCGGTTTTGCCTCGCTGGTAAAATATGTCAACGCCTCGGCAGCCACCGTGGTGAGCATCGATGTGCCGTCGGGACTGATGACCGAAGACAACACCTACAACGTGCGGGCCAACATCATACGGGCCGACCTGACGCTCACCCTGCAGCAGAAGAAACTGTCGTTTCTCTTTGCCGAGAACCAGCAGTTCATCGGCAAACAGGAGACGCTCGACATACAGTTGAGCCAGGAGGGCATGGCGAAGATGGACGCGCAGTACACCCTGACCGATGAAGACGATGTGCGCCAGATGCTACGGCCCCGCGACCTGTTTGCCCACAAGGGGATGATGGGCCACGCCCTCATCGTGGGCGGCAGTTACGGCATGGCCGGTGCCGCCGTCTTTGCAGCACAGGCCTGTATGCGTGCCGGTGCCGGCAAGGTAACGGTGCACACCCCCAAGCGCAACGCGCAGATAGTGCAGACGCTGGCACCCGAGGCCATCCTCCATCTGGATCGCGAGGAGACTATCTTCTCGGAAGCCGTACCCACCGAAGACTTCCAGGCACTGGGCATAGGGCCTGGCTTAGGCACTACGGAGCAGACCTGCATAGCCATGATTGCACAGTTGCGCAGGGCGCAGTGTCCGGTGGTGGCCGATGCCGACGCGCTGAACATCCTGGCCATACGCCATGCGTGGCTGCAGCAACTGCCCAAAGGCATCATCCTGACACCCCATCCCAAGGAACTGGACCGCCTGGAGGGACAGTGTATCGACAGTTACGAGCGGTTGACAAAGGCTCGCCAACTGGCCGAGAAACTGCAGGGCTATGTGATATTGAAAGGTCATTATACGGCCATCTGCATGCCCGACGGCCATGTGGCGTTCAACACCACGGGCAATGCAGGCATGGCGACGGCAGGCAGCGGCGACGTGCTCACGGGCATCCTCACCGGACTGCTGGCCCGTGGCTATCAGCGGCGCGAGGCCTGCATACTGGGCGTCTACCTGCACGGGCTGGCCGGCGACCTGGCTGCCCGCGAACTGGGCGAGGAGAGTCTCATTGCCAGCGACATCGTCCGCTTTCTGCCTAAAGCGTTTTTGAAATTGAAAAATTGAAAATTTGAAAAATTAAATAATTAAAAGAGAAAAAGGTAAATAAGAGAATATGATGAAAAGAACAACAAACGATAATAGAGTGTGGTATAAGGCAATAAGTGTTTCACTTTTTTACCTTTTTACCTTTTTACCTATTTCTGTGGCGCAGACCCAACTCACGGAGTATAAGCCGGGCGTGACCGCCGAAGGAGCCGTCTACTTCCTGCCCAAGGCCGCCATCCGCTTCACGCTGCTGGTAGAGAAGACCACATACACGCCGGGCGACTTCTGCATGTATGCCCAACGTTATATGCGCCTGAAGGATGTCGCCCAGGAGCCCAGCACCTCCTACCGCATCCTCACCATCCGTCAGGAGGCTGTGCCCATCCCCGACACCACCAAGGCCTACGCGGTGAAGTTCGATGCCAAGACAGTGGCAGCCAACGTGGCGCTGTCTGAAGACGGATGCCTGCTGGCTATCAATGCCAAGTCTAAGGAGATAACACAACCGGAGGTCTTCAAGGCTGCTGCCAAGGCGCTGCCAGTGGCTCCGCGTCAGTATCTCACGCAGGAAATCCTGTCGGCCGGCAGCACGGCAAAGATGGCCGAACTCACCGCCCAAGAGATCTACGACCTGCGCGAAAACCGTAACCTGCTGATCAAAGGACAGGCCGACTTCATGCCTAAGGACGGCGACCAACTGCGCCTGATGCTCAACCAACTGGACCGTCAGGACAAGGCGCTGACCAGCCTGTTCCAGGGCATCACCGAGTGTGACACCACGGAACACGTGCTCACCGTCTGCCCCGACAGCCCCGTGGAGCGCCAGTTGCTGTTCCGCCTGTCGCAGGTGAACGGCCTGGTAGACACCGACGACCTCTCGGGTGCACCTTACTATATCCGTATCGACGACCTGAACACGGTGCCGCCCGTCGATGACGAGGCCGCCGCGAAAGCCAAGAAAAAGAAGCAATACGAGGCTGGCATCTATGTCAACATCCCCGGACGTATGCGCGTCACCCTCTATCAGGGCATCGATGCCATCAGCACCCAAGAGTACCCCGCACCGCAGTTTGGCAACGTGGAACTGCTCAGTGGCGAACTCTTTAACAAACGCTATACCACACACCTGTGGCTGGACCCCCTGACCGGTGCCGTGCACAGGCTGGAGGGTGAGCAGCCCTGAAAAGGCAGCAGTGTTTAGCCTGCCTGCTACAGATATTATCCTGACTACTAACCCATGTTTATGAGACTACTACCGGCACTGCTTTTCTTATGCACTTCATGGTGTGCTAAGGCCCAGACATTTACCATCGACACGAAACACCCGCAGCAGACCATCGCGCATTTCGGCGCCTCCGATGCCTGGTCTATGCAGACCGTCGGCCTCTGGGAGGAGGACACCCGGCGGCAGGTGGCCGACTGGCTCTTCTCCATGGACAACGATGCTAACGGACAGCCCCGCGGCATAGGCCTCTCGCTTTGGCGCTTCAACCTCGGAGCAGGCAGTGCGGAGCAGGGCGACTCCTCTTATATAAATAAAGGTACGCGAACGGAGTGCTTCCTACGCTTCGACGGCACCTACGACTGGAGCCGGCAGGAGGGACAGGTCAGGTTCCTGAAGATGGCCAAGGAGCGCGGCGTGCCAAAGATACTCGCTTTCCTGAACTCGCCGCCCGTCTATTTCACCGAGAACGAACTGGCCACCAACACCGGGCGCGGCGAGTCGCTGAACCTGCGCTATGAGTGCTATGATGCCTTTGCACTGTTCATGGCAGAAAGCGTCAGCGGACTGGAGCGCGAACATGGTATCCACATCGACTATATCTCGCCTGTCAACGAGCCTGACGGCTACTGGAACTGGCAGGGACCCAAGCAGGAGGGCACGCCGGCCCTGAACTGGGAGATTGCCGAGGTGGCACGCAAGACCAGCGAGGCCTTCACCCAGAAAGGACTCACCACGCAGATCATGGTCAACGAGTCGAGTGACCTGCGCTGCCTCCTGGGTGTCTATAAGACCTCTTGGGAGCGCGGCAACGCCATCGCGTCGTTCTGGAGCAAGGACAGCACGCGCACCTATCTGGGCGACACACCCTTGGTGCCCCGCCTCATGCTGGCCCATAGTTATTGGACCAACACGCCCGTGGACTATATGAAGAAGATACGCCTCGACCTGCGCAACCGTCTGAAGAAATACGGCGTCAGGTTCTGGCAGTCGGAGATATGCATCATGCAGAACGACGAGGAGATAGGCGGCGGCAACGGCTACGACTTCTCGATGACGACGGCCCTCTACGTGGCTCGTATCATCCATCACGACCTGTGCTATGCCAATGCCGAGAGTTGGTCGTGGTGGCGAGCCTGCGGCGGCAACTACAAGGACGGCCTTATCCGCCTCTATGACCATCGCCACCAGGCCCGCGACAGCCGTCTGCTCTGGGCCTTAGGCAACTATAGCCGCTTTGTCCGCCCCAGTGCCGTGCGCTACGACATCACCTCTAAGGAAAAGGAAGACCCCTACAGCCTGATGGTCTCGGCCTATCAGAATACCGACGGCACCTGGGTCGTCGTGGCCATCAACTACAGCGAGGCAGAAAAGCACGTCACACTCGGTGTGGGTCGAAATGCTGCTACGGCCACCACCTGGCAGCCCTATCGCACCAGCGATGCCGAGGGCGAGACTCTCAAGCCCCTGGCTCCCTGTAACGGAACCACGATATTAGCCCCTCGTAGCATCACCACCTTTGTAAGTGAAAAGTGAAGAGTTAAGAGTGAAGAGTTAAGAGTTTAGAGTTAAGAAAGTAGACTCAAAGATAGAATTTAGCATTATAAAAGACTATGAAAAGAATACTGAAAACCTTTGCCCTTGCGGCACTCATGCTGGCAGCACCCGCTATGATACAGGCCGCCAACAAGCCCGGCACGTTTACCACGGGCAACAAGACCTTTTTGCTCAACGGCGAGCCATTCATCGTGAAGGCGGCCGAAGTTCATTACCCACGCATCCCCCGACCCTACTGGGAGCACCGCATCAAGATGTGTAAGGCACTGGGCATGAACGCCGTGTGTATTTACATCTTCTGGAACATCCACGAGCAGCGGGAGGGACAGTTCGACTTTACGGGCAACAACGACGTGGCCGAGTTCTGCCGCATCGCACAGAAGAACGGCCTCTACGTCATCGTGCGTCCCGGCCCCTACGTCTGCGCCGAGTGGGAGATGGGTGGTCTGCCCTGGTGGCTGCTGAAGAAGAAGGACATCCGTCTGCGCGAACGCGACCCGTACTTCATGGAGCGCGTAAAAATCTTCGAGGAGAAGGTGGGCGAGCAACTGAAGCCCCTCACCATCCAGAACGGCGGCCCCATCATCATGATCCAGGTGGAGAACGAGTATGGCTCGTATGGCGAGGACAAACCGTATGTCAGCGAGATAAGGGATTGCCTAAAGCGCATCTACAGTCCCACCCCCGACCCCAACAGCCCCACCGCGGGAGGGGCCGGGGGTGGGGCTGATGGGGCTGTTTTGCTCTTCCAGTGCGACTGGTCTTCTAACTTCGAGAAGAACGGCCTCGACGACCTGACATGGACGATGAACTTCGGCACGGGCGCCAATATCGACCAGCAGTTCCGTCGCCTCGGCGAACTGCGCCCCAACGCCCCGAAGATGTGCTCGGAGTTCTGGAGCGGCTGGTTCGACAAGTGGGGCGCCCGCCACGAGACGCGTCCTGCCAAGGATATGGTCGAGGGCATGGACGAAATGCTGTCGAAAGGTATCTCCTTCTCTCTCTATATGACCCATGGCGGCACGTCGTTCGGTCACTGGGCCGGTGCCAACAGCCCCGGCTTTGCACCCGATGTCACCTCCTACGACTACGACGCACCCATCAACGAGTACGGTCTCGCCACCCCGAAGTTCTGGGAACTGCGCACGATGATGCAGAAGTACTCAGACAAGAAACTCCCCGCCGTGCCCAAGGCTCCGATGCCCATCATCACCGTGCCGAAGTTCGAACTCACGGAGTTCAAACCCCTCGTCTATGGCTGCGACAGCCTGGCCAAGGAAGGCGGACTGAAGACTTTTGAGGAAATGGATTTTGGATGGGGCTCCATGATGTACCAAACGACATTGCCTGAGATTCCTGCGCAGAGCGTGCTCACGGCCGACATCCACGACTTTGCACAGTTCTTCATCAACGGCAAGTACGTGGGCAAGACCGACCGTGTGAAGAACGAGAAAACCATCACCCTGCCGGCCGTGAAGAAGGGCGACAAACTGCTCGTCATCGTCGAGGGCATGGGGCGCATCAACTTTGGACGCGCCATCAAGGACTTTAAGGGCATCGTCAGCGATGTGGCCATCACCGCTGAGGTGGACAACCACGAAATAACATGGAAACCGCAGCAGTGGACGAAGGTACGCATACCCGACGACTACAATACGGCTTTCCGTGCCTTTGCTGCTCCTGCCGATGCTCAACTCGAACAAGTGCTCGCTCCCCAAGGTCGTGGCTACTATCGTGGTTATTTCAACCTCTCGAAGGTGGGCGACACCTTCCTGAACTTCGAGACATGGGGCAAGGGACAGGTCTATGTGAACGGTCACGCCATGGGCCGCATCTGGAGCATTGGTCCGCAACAGACGCTCTACGTGCCCGGCTGCTGGCTGAAGAAGGGCAAGAACGAGGTTATCGTCCTCGATGTCGTTGGTCCTAAAGAGGCCGTTGTGTGGGGACAGGCCGAGCCTGAACTCAACAAACTACAGTTGGAGAAGAGCAACAAGCACAACAACATCGGCGACAAGCCCGACCTCAATAGCGCCACGCCTGTGTCCGTGTCCGGTGGTTTGCCCACCGGAACCGCCACCCTCAAGCCCGGCAACGGCTGGCAGACCATCACCTTCGCCGCCCCGCAGAAAGGCCGCTACCTCGCCATTGAATGTCTCAGCACCCAGAAGGACGGCGACCGCGCGGCCATTGCTGAACTCTACCTGCAGGGCACCGATGGCAAGCGGCTCTCCCGCGAGCCTTGGAAGACGAAATACGCCAGTTCTGAGGACGAAGCAGGCAACCACCTGGGCGACAAGGTCTTCGACTTGCAGGAGAGTACCTATTGGCAGACGGAGCGCGGCGTACAGGCACCCCATCTGCTGGTCATCGACCTGGGCAGCGTGCAGACCGTCAAGGCCCTGGAGTACCTGCCCCGTGCCGAACAGGGTGCCCCCGGCTCAATAAAGAACTTCAAGATTTATTTGTATTAACTGAGTCCACTTATTCCACGGCGACGGAGATGCGCTTCAGGTCCTTGTCCCTGCTCGACGAGCCCACCATCAGTTCGTAGCGTCCTGGCACCACGCGCATGCTGTTGGTCTGGGCATCCCAGTTCTCGAAACGCTCGCGGGGGAAGTCTATCTCCACCGTCTTCTTCTCGCCGGCCTTCAGGTCTACGCGGGCATAGCCGCGCAGTGTCTTCACGGGACCTTCCACGTCGGCAGGACGGCGCATATACACCTGCACAATCTCCGTGCCGTCCATGCTACCTGTATTCTTCACCTCCACGCATACCTTATTATTCTTATACGACGGCTTGCCATACTGGTATGTGGTGTAAGAAAGTCCGTAGCCGAAGGGATAGAGCGGCTCGCCGCGGAAGTAGCGGTAGGTGCGGCCTGCCATGCGGTACTCGTCGAAGGGCGGCAACTGTGAGTCGTCCTTGTAAAAGGTAACACTGAGTTTGCCGCCCGGGTTATAGTCGCCAAACAGCACGTCGGCCAGCGCATGGCCGCCCTGCTCGCCGGCATACCACATCTGGAGAATGGCATCGCAGGTCTCATCCTGCTCGGGGGTCAGTGCCACGGCGCTTCCGCTGCAGTTCACGAAGACGACCTTCTTGCCCGCCTCGTGCAGCGCCTTCAGGATGTCGCGCTGGCACTGCGGCAGTTCGATGGTGGTGCGGTCGCCGCCGTCGAAGCCCGGCGCATCGACCATGGCCTGCTCTCGCTCCAGGTTGGGCGAGATGCCACCCACGAAGATGATGGTCTCGGCATCCTTGGCACGTGCCACCACATCGGCTGCGGTGATGGCGCGGTCGCGCGAGATGTCGGCCTTCAGCGTGGCATCATCCTCCAACTGCTTATAGTCCAGTTCAATGTCGTAGCGCTTGCCCTGCTCCACTTTCAGCCTCATGATGCGTGCCACGGGGAAGTCGGCCTTCCACCGGTTGATGAGTGTGTCGCCATTGACGATGATGCGTATGCCGTCGTCGTTGGTGACGTTGATGTTCAGCGTCTCGGTATGTTCAGCCACAAACGAGCCGCGCATACGCACGGTGAAGTTGGTCAGTTCCACACCCGCGGCAAAGGCGGTGTTGCCGCCGTTGTCCAACTGTATGGGCGACGTGTAGTGTGCCTCGGCAGCGGGCGCACCCTCCATCTCGGTGTTGTTCCAGTATTGGGCAAAGAGTCCCGGCCGTGAGTCGCTGCCAGTGATGCGGTCGAAGATGCTCTCCATCTCGGTCAGCGATGTTATCTCGCAGCCCTTTACGAAGGGCACCCTGTGGCCCGTCTTTGCCTCGATGCCCTCCAGGGGTGTCACCGAGTGGGAGGCCTGTCCGAAGTAGATGCCCCAGAGTGTGGTCGAGTCGTTGGCGTTAGGCCCCATCACCATGATCTTTGTGGGAGAAAGGAGGGGTGAGGAAGGAGAAAGGGGCAAGACACCGTTGTTTTTCAGCAGCACCATCTGCTCGCGGGCCATCTGGCGTGCCAGTGCCTTGTGTTCCTTCGAGGCAATGACTGTTGCAGGGATGCGTGTCCAGGGCACCTGCTCGTCGGGGTCGAACTCACCCAGTTCGAAACGGCCTTTCAGCAGCCGGCGCACGCTGACGTCGATGTCGCTCTCGCGGATGTCGCCACGCTTCACGGCATCGGGCAGCGCACGGTAGTTCTGTCCGCACTCCACGTCGGTACCGCTCATCACGGCCTTGGCCGACGCTGCCTGTACGTCGGCCGACACGCCGTGGCGACCCTTGCCCCAGAAGTCGGTGATGGCTCCGCAGTCGCTGACCACCAGTCCCTTGAAGCCCCAGTCCTGGCGCAGGATATGGTGCAGCAGCCGGTTGCTGCCACAGCACGGGTCACCCTCGAAGCGCTGATAGGCACACATCACCTGCTGCACATCGCCCTGCTGCACCAGCATCTTGAACGCTGGCAGGTAGGTCTCCCACAGGTCACGCTGTGGCAGGTCCTCGATGTTAAAGTGGTGGCGCGTCTTCTCCGGACCGCTGTGCACGGCATAGTGCTTGGCGCAGGCATGCAGTTTGTAGTATTTCCCATTTCTCATCTCCGCTTTCTCTTTCGGCGATGTGCCCTGCAATCCGCGCACCACGCTCAGTCCCATGCGGCCGTTCATGAAGGGGTCCTCGCCGTAGGTCTCCTGACCGCGCCCCCAGCGGGGGTCGCGAAAGACGTTGATGTTGGGCGTCCAGAACGACAGACCCTGATACCTGCCTACCGTCTTGCCCTGACTGCGCAGCGCGGTGTTCTTGGCACGCGCCTCGTCGCTCACGGCGATATAGATGCGCTCTATCAGGTCGTCGTCAAACGAGCAGGCCATGCCTACACACGAGGGAAACACCGTGCTCACGCCGTTGCGCCCCACCCCGTGCAGGGCTTCGCTCCACCAGTCGGTCTGGGGGATGCCAAGGCGTTTAACGGGTCTCGACCCGTTCATCATCAGTTGTACCTTCTCTTCCAGCGTCAGCCGTCCGAGAAGGTCTTCCACACGCTGCTCCACGGGCAGGTTCCAGTCCTGATAGGGCAGCCGCTGCTGTGCCGCTGCCTGGCCTGCTGTCAACACGCATGTCACGATGGCTACAAAGCCCGTCCAGATTTGTTTCTCTCCAGTCTTCATCTTTTTAAGTATTTTGATTTGTTTTTCTCCAGTCTTCATCTTTTAAGTATTTTGATTTGTTTTTCTCCAGTCTTCATCTTTTAAGTATTTTGTTTCCACTTGCAAAAATACAAATATTTTCGCTATTCAGCAAAAAATAATGGAGGAAAACGCCACCTAAAGCATATTGTTTTTGTATTCAGGCCGAATACAAGTTGTATACAGGCTGTATACAAAATGTATTCCGGCCGAATACAAACTGTATTCAGGCTGAATACAAGTTGTATACAGCCGGAAGACGAGTTGTATACAGTTTCGATACTTCGACAACTTGCCTTTTCCTGATTTCAAACCTTCCTTTGGTAAAAATAATATACATTATTTCCTCGTCGTTGAAGATTTATGGCCGAAAGTTTTGCGCTTTCGGCTTTTTGTGTATTTTTGCAGCCAGAGCGGGAAGGACCCGTCGGTCTTTACAGTGCTATGACGCGGAGGGAATAGGGGGGCAGGGTGGTGGGCTCGCTGGTCTCTATCTCCACGGCCTTGGCCTTCTGGTCGTCGATGGCACCTGTAAACTGCTGACACTTGACCACAGAGGGTATTGTCAGGCCCTGTATGTTGACCTTCAGCGTGCAGGGTAGGGCATTGACCAGTTTAAGGTATTGCCTGCCCGTCTTCGAGTCGCGCACCAGACTGGCTCCCACGCGGTGGCTTAACTTTACGCCCGGCATCACGGCATCGCCGACAATAGTATTGCTGACGATAAGGTTGGAACTGACATACCTGTCGCCGCTATAGACGGAGAACAGACGCTGAATCTCGTAGGCGGGCGTGGTGCGGATGCCGGTGTTCGAGAAATAGATCATGTCGGGGTTCCAGTTAGAGTGGCCGTCCTTGCAGAGCATAGGTGCGTAGGAGGTCATCTCTACGATGTCGCCATTGCGCTCAATATCAGTGAGATAGAGGGCCTCGGCCAGTGCCGTCTCTACGTTGGGACGCTTTACCTTGGTAGAGGCCGCCCACTCACCCAGGTAGACCTTGGGGGTATTGAGAATTGAGGATTGGGAATTGAGAATTGAGGATTGGGAATTGAGAATTGAAGATTGTGAATTATCAATTGTGAATTGTGAATTGAGTGTTCTCGGATAGTTGTCGTAGTAGTTGCGGTGGTGCATGAACCAACCGGTGGACTCATAGTAATGCTCGTCGACCATATACTGCAGGTCGGGATGCGTGCGCGTAAAGTCCCACCCCTCGACATAGTCGGCCGAAGGACTATGAAAGGGCCCCACGGTGCCGCAGATCTTGATGTCGGGATAACGCTCGCGGACGGCCTTGCAAAGCATCTCGTAACGCTCTTCAAAGACAGTGGAGATGATGTCCTCGTTGCCAAGGCCTAAATACTTGAGGTTGAACGGCTTGGGATGACCGGCCTCGGCACGCATGCGGGCCCACTCGTTGGTGGCGGGGTCGCCGTTGGCCCACTCTATGAGGTTGCAGATCTCTTCCACGTAGGCAGGCATCTCGTCCATGGGGATGCCCCCCTGCTGCCCGCCCACGCCCTCAGCGTTGGCGGCAGAGTTCTGACATGGCACGCCGGCGGCGAGCACGGGCAGCGGCTCGGCCCCGATGTCCTCGCAGAACTGGAAATACTCATAGAAGCCCAGTCCGCGTGTCTGGTGATAGTGCCAGATGTTGAAGTCGGGCGTGCGGCTCTCCAGCGGGCCTACGGTATGCTGCCAGTGGTAGATATTCTCCAGCCCCTGGCCGTGACTCATGCAGCCGCCCGGGAAGCGCACAAACTTTGGATGCAGGTCGGCGATGACCTGTGCCAGGTCTTTACGCAGGCCGTTCTTGCGATGCTTGAAGGTCTCGCGGGGGAAGAGGCTCACCATGTCGATGCAGGCCTCGTCGGTGCCCTCGGGCATGAGTTCCAGGTGGGCCTTACTGTTGGTTTTCGATGCCAAGATTACACACTCATAGCGTTTCCACTCGTCGCCCTTGGCTTTGATGCGGCCGGTGCCGAGGATGCTGCCGTCGTCGCCGCGCAGGGTGATATAGAACATCTTACTGCCACGCACAAACATGGAGAAGTCGTATTTATGGCCGCTCTCTATCAACATGCCGTCCCAGCCTTCGTTGGTCAGTGTTTTGTTGGTGACCACGGCATAGTGGGGGTTCTGCGGAGTGAGTGGCTGTTCGTCAGAGATCTTGATGTCTGCCTGCGACGACCAGGCTGTGGTGGCGTTCCAGCCGCCGTGATCCTTGGCGCTGTACTCAAAGTCGCGGTTTTGCACCAGTTCGGCATAGAGGCCGCCGTCGGCCGCATAACTGATGTCCTCGAAGAAGATGCCAATGAGTTTGTCGCTGATCACCTTCTCGCTGTCGGGATAGACGGTGAGCGTGGCTTGCGCTTGTGCCTGTGAAGAGTAGAGAGCGAAGAGTGAAGAGTTGTTAGGGTCTGCGTCATCGTGCATCCGCTCGTTGGAGAGCCGCCAGTCGGCAGCCTGCTGGTGGAAATAATCGGCAATCTTTTCTATCTCAGCATCGGTGAGGGTGAAACACTGACCGACCGAGGCGGGAAAACCGCCTCGCACGGACGCGGAACCGACCGAGGCGGGCGATGGCACGGACGCGGAACCGACCGAGGCGGTGGATGGCACGGACGCGGAACCGACCGAGGCGGGGGAGCCGCCTCGCACGGACGCAGGATTGATGACGACGACCGTGTCTCGCTGCCACAGGCCTGGGTCGACCGATGTGGCGGGCGCGTCGGCAGTGAAATGACGGAAATCATGGGATGCCGACAACTGGCGCAGGGCACCGTCGCCGCTGATATAGTAGACGTTGAATGACAAATCAGAGGACGGTGCGACTGACGGGGCAGAGGACGGCGCAACTGACGGGACAGAGGATGGCGCAACTGACGGGGCGGCAGGCTGCACTACGGGCCGCAGACATTGTGGGGTACTGACGCGGACATAGTCCTGCGGCCGCCAGGTGATGAGGTCGCGGCTATAGGCGGCAGCAAAGAGCGGCGAGTGGTTGTTGACCTGAAACACCAGTCGCCATGAGCCGTCGGCAGCGCGGCAGAGGCAGGGGTTATACATCTTCTTCTCCGCGCCCCATGTGCCATAGTCTGACGAGCAGAGCCGTCCGAGGTCGTGCCAGACGGTGTCCTGTCTGACCGCTATGCGCAGTCCGCCGGCGGGGTCAGGGTTATAAACAAACACATTGTGCTGAGCCGTCATGGTGGCTGCATACAGACAGGCGGCGGCTGTCATCAGTTGTCTTAGGTGTTTCATCGTTGATTTGTATTTATTGCTGCAAAGATACAACTTTTGGAAAGATTAAAAAACTAAAAGACAGAAAAAGTAAAACTTTTTTTGCTGTTAAGGGCAAAAACGTCAAAAAGATGATGAAATATTTTTATTTTCCAAAAAAACATTGTATCTTTGCAAACTACTTGAAAAAGTAAGAAAGTAAGAAGGTAAAAACTTGAACGAATTTGATGACCTTATTATGAAATACTTGAATGTAACGCCGGCAAACGGACGACTGGGCATTATGATTGTGGGCAACGGTGCCGTGGCCACAACATTCATGGGTGGTGTGCTGCTGGTGCGCAAGGGGCTGGGCAAGCCCATTGGCTCCATGACGCAGTACGACAAGATCCGTGTCGGCAAGGGTGACGATAAGAAATACCTGAAATATAGCGACATAGTACCTCTGGCACGGCTCGACGACATTGTTTTCGGCTGTTGGGATGCCTATCCCCAGAACGCCTACCAGTCGGCTGTCTATGCCGAGGTGTTGAAGAAAGAAGATATCGACCAGGTGCGCGACGAACTGGAGCAGATCGTACCCATGCCTGCCGCTTTCGACAAGAACTACGTCAGGCGCATAGACGGCGACAACATAAAGTTAATGGAGAATGGAGAATTGACTAAGATTCCTTCCCGCTGGCAGATGGTAGAGATGCTGCGCGACGACATACGCCGTTTCAAGCAGGAGAAGCAGTGCGACCGCATCGTGGTGCTCTGGGCCGCCTCTACCGAGATCTACGTGCCCGTTGACAAGCAATACCACTATCGCCTGGAAGACCTGGAGGCAGCCATGAAAGCCGACGACCGCGACCATGTGGCTCCGTCGATGTGCTATGCCTACGCTGCCCTGCAGGAGGGCTGCCCCTTCATTATGGGTGCACCGAACACCACCGTCGATATTCCCGCCATCTGGCAACTGGCCGAGCAGACCCATACGCCCATTGCCGGCAAAGACTTCAAGAGTGGGCAGACGCTGGTGAAGAGCGGCTTCGCGCCTATCATCAGCACCCGATGCCTGGGCCTCAGCGGATGGTTCTCGACCAATATCCTGGGCAACCGCGACGGACTGGTGCTCGACGAGCCGGAGAACTTCCACACCAAGGAGGTGTCGAAACTATCCACACTGGAGACAATCCTCAAGGCCGACGAACAGCCCGACCTCTACAAGGACTACTACCACAAGGTGCGCATCAACTACTACCCGCCGCGCAACGACAACAAGGAGTCGTGGGACAATATCGACATCTACGGATGGCTGAACTATCCCATGCAGATAAAAATAAACTTCCTCTGCCGCGACAGCATCCTGGCAGCACCTATCTGCCTGGACCTCTGCCTGCTGATGGATCTGGCTCAAAGGGCCGGGAGATATGGCATACAGCAGTTCCTCAGTTTCTTCCTCAAGAGCCCTATGCACGACTACACGAAAGGCGAGGAAGCCGTGAACCACCTCTACCAGCAATACACCATGCTGAAGAACGCCCTGCGCGAGATGGGCGGCTACGAGGCCGACGAGGAGATGGAATAATTCACAATTCATAATTCATAATTCACAATTCACAATTAAGATATGATGAAGAGCAAGTATTTGATGACAGGGATGATGACAATGGCATTGGCTATTGTTGCAGGATGTTCCCACGACGACGGAATAAGAAACTATTCCGACGCAGAGAAACTGGAGAATGCCCAGGAGAAACTGGGTGTAGAGATCGACCCGAACCAAGACTGGAACATGACGGCCACTGTCAAGGCTTCAGTCAGCGTGAACCTCGGTCTTGACCAGAACTACACCGTGGGCGTTTATGACGACAACCCCATGTTTAGTTCAAACGTGCATTTCTATGCCAAGGAGACTGTCAGCGAAGGTGGCACCGTAGACCTTACGTTCGAGGCGCCTTCGGCCGCCAGTTCCCTTTACGTGGCCGTCTTCGACAGCAAGAACCGCTACCTGGTGCAGAACGTGAAGGTTGACGGCGGCGTGATGGAGGCCGTCTTCGGCGCAGGGGCAAACGCTGCGCGTATGACTCGTGCCACGGAGGCCGAGGCACCCACCTACGCCAAGACGCTGAACGACTTCCTGAATCCCACCGTTGAGACTTGCGCAGAGTTTGTGAGCATCAATAATTCATACAAATGGATGGTAGATCAGGGGTTGCTCGAAGTGGTAGACAGAACACTGAGCGCAGAGACGATGCATGTCTATACGGCCTTCACCGATGCCGACCTTGCGGTGCAGTCCACCCTGTCGGACCTTATCTACACCGAAGGCACTGCCGGTACAACGACATCGGAGACCGCTGCCTATAAAGTGGCTGCCGGCTACGACCCTGCCTCTGGCACATCCGTCAATGTGATGAACGGCTCAACCAAGGTGGGCACGCTTACCTTTGGCGACCAAGTGAGTTTCGCTCCAAGCGCAGAAACCATCGAGGGCTCATTCTGGTATGGTGCCTTAAACCAGACTGGTGGCAATATCATTTCGACTCCTAATGGCATTAACAGTGGCGATGCATGGAAATATGGTGGTGCCTTCATCTTGGACGATACCTACACCATCACCATTGCCCCTGCAAAGGCTTGTACCGTTACTATTGAGCAGGCAACCACCAACGAGAACACGCTGAAATTCGACGGCAGTGAACTTTCTATAGCCAGTGCCGTGGCAGGCTCACAGGGCAGAGTCTATACCATTGAGAATGTCAGCGCAGTCACTCACACCATTACCAAAGGCAGTGGCGAGAGCGGCATCTGGAAAGTCACAGTGACATACGTGGCAGGTGCTGCCAGTTCGGCAGCCGTCAGCGATGCCGGCTATGCGTTTGCAGGCAACGGCTACACCAACCGCCTGGTCCGCACCTATTACAGGTTTACCCCCGAGGTAGACGGCAACCTTACCTTCTATCATAAGCAAAACGGCTCCAACAATGCCATCACGATAACAGATAATGGCAACTATTACAAGATGTGGAGTAACGATTTCCATAACTGGGGATGGAACGACGCCAATATTCCGCTGGAAGTAGTGGCCGGACATACCTACGAGATAACCCTCAACACCGATGAGGACGGCTGCTATGGCATCAAGATGGATTATACCGTGACCACTGGTGGCAGCGAGGCATCGTCTTATTACGTGGGCCATGGCGACGGCAAGCACTACCGCGTGGCCGCAGGCACCGAGGTGAGCCATGCGTTCAGCATCAATACCACGCAGGGTAAGGTCAACGAGACCGTTATCTATGTGGAGGGTACGCTCCATGTCAACTCTAACTGCACGATGAACGGCGTGACCATGGTTGTGGCCAATGGCGGCAACCTCGTCGTCGACGGCACTGCCAACATGTCGAATACAGGTCGTATCGTAGTCATGGCAGGCGGACGTATCACCGGTGCCAACGACAGCAACAGCAGCAAGGCCGATGTCTACAACGTGAACAACGGTATGCCATGCTATAATGCCGGCACCATCGACTACGACGGCGAACTGAACATCAACGGTTCCAACTTCTATAACTGCGGCACGGTGGATGTAGATGTGCTCCGCAACACCAGCGGCGGCCTGATCACCAACTTCGGACATATCACCGCCCGTACGAATATGGGTGCTGCCGATGCCTATAACTGCACCTTCGTCAACGGCTGCTATATGCACTATACCGAGCAGGCTGGCATCGGCCACCTGACCATGCTGAAGAACAGCCGCCTCGACGTGGACGGACTCTGCGAGTTCAACCAGAGTTGGACAGAGGGCTTTGATGCTTCAGCGGCAGAGAATGCCCTGGCCTATAACCCTGCCAACCCCAACATCCTGATGGATAAGAGCGTGGTGAACGTCGGAACGGCCTACGTGACCAACACCGTGTTCAAGGGCCCGTCGGCGGCCGACGAGATTGCCATCGTGAAGATGGGCAAGGTGCAGGTGGGCAACGGCACCGACCTGATGCAGCGTGAGAACTGCTACTTCGACTGGGACATCACCGAACTCTACAACAAGGAGAACGTGAAGTACCAGGATATTCCAGCAGAAGAGAAGGTGAATAATCGCTACGGCTATCTGGTTGACTACTACCGCGTGCATATCACCAAGTTCATCAGCGAGTCGTCATCGCCCATCACCATTCCTGCGGCAGCCTCGGCAGAGGACTGCACCGGAGCCGGCTATAATCCCAGCGGAGAGACCGTCATCGTAGAAGACC
Organism: Prevotella sp.; assembly: GCA_017455845.1. Taxonomy (GTDB): domain Bacteria; phylum Bacteroidota; class Bacteroidia; order Bacteroidales; family Bacteroidaceae; genus Prevotella. Next base: position 95,095 of record JAFSYY010000119.1, read on the forward strand.
GGCCCGCCGTATGGAGTTACGCCTTCGAGGACACGCCCGATGGCGACTACGACATGAACGACGTGGTGCTGAAGGTGAGTTACCACTACGATGAGGACACCAAGACGGTAGACGAGAGCCAACTGGACATCACCCTCTGCTGCTCTGGAGCCTCGCTCAGCCTGAGGGCCTATCTGGGCAGTCAGGTGCTCTTCGGCAACAAAGAGGTGCACGACTTCTTCGGTGAGCAGGCAGGCACGCTCATCAACACCGGCCTGGAGACCGATGTAGACTACGTGTCATCCACCATCACCACGCCTGAGGGCTTCACCTTTGCCGATGCAGACTTCTGGATAGACTCGCCCGTTGTTATCGGCGGCGTACATATCGCCAAGGCCGGCCAGGATCCTCACGGCATCGTGGTGCCCTGCGACTGGCAGTGGCCGCTGGAGTATGTATGCATCAAGTTGGCTTATCCCAACTTCATCGAGTTTGCCAAGGATGCATCGACCACCGACGAGGCCATCAGGGGCTGGTACAAGCAAACCACCACCAACCCCGTGGCCGGAAAGGTGTACGTGAGGTAGTTCATAATTCATAATGCATAATTCATAATGCATAATTCATAATTCATAATGCATAATTCATAATGCATAATTCATAGTTCATGATGAAGACGACAAGAGACACATATTTCAACAGCATAAAATATTATGCATTATGCATTATGAATTATGCATTGATAGTGCTGGCTCTGCAGGGCTGCCGTAAGATGGAGATAGACACGGCGCAATGGAAGGAGATTGTGCAGAGCAACTATCTGGTAGATACCGTGGATATATATCACGAATGGGACTTGCTGCAGACACGCGCCCTGACCATTAAGGCTGACCTGGACGACCCCGACCTGGAGCGCGTGCAGATATTAAACGGCAACCCCTACGAGACGGAGGGCGTGGAGATACTCACCGAGCGCTTCGTGAAGAATGGCCAGACGGTGAACCCCATCTTCCACGTGCCGTTTGTAGAGAGAGACTACTATGCCGCCGCCGTGACTGCACAGGGACAGTACACCGTGGTGCCTTTCAATAGTTCCAACGTCGCGAGTTTTGCCAACAACAGCAAGGCCGTCGCTACCGGTGTGCTCAACCGCCCCATCTATCAGACCTACACCTACCTCTTTGAAGAGGACTTCCCGCTGCCTGGCGACTTCGACTTCAACGATGTGGTGCTGCGCATCTCGCAGCAGGCCGTCAACGACAGCACGCTGAAACTCAAGGTTACCCTTTCGGCCGTGGGAGCCGCCAAGCAGGTGGGCGGTGCCATCCGCATGCCCAACATTCCCTACGACATGGTGAAACGTGTGGCCATAGAGGAAGGCATCCGCTTTGACGAGACCCTCACCACCAACCGCTATTATATCGACAACGACAAGGTGTATGTCAGCGGGCGCGACGGCTCTACCGTCATCAACCTGTTTGACGATGCCCACTGGTCTCTGCTGCCCAAGGAGGAATACGGACAGGTGGTGCGGATGTTCTACAACACACGTAAGTTTGAGGTGAAAAACGAGAGCACGAAGGTGCCGGAGCAGTCGCGTACCTATATAATATATTTAAAGAGCGGACTCGCTGCCTCCTATCTCGAACTGCCCGACATCGACCCCTTTATCATTGTCAACAACAATGGTCTGTGCACCGAGGTTCACACCTATAAATACAAGTACGACGAAGCCATCTGGCACTACACCAACGGACCTTCGGCCGAGGACGACCATGTGCCCTGGGCACTGCTGATACCCGACGGACAGTTCCACTATCCCGTTGAGGCGATGTTCATCGGCCGCTATCGTAATGGCGAGAGCACAGGTGCCTATAGTCGCAGCAACCACTCGTTTGGTGAGTGGGGGCGCGACCACGATAAGGCCCGCGACTGGTGGCTTTACGACTATGCCAGCAAGGCGCAGGTCTATTAAAAAAAATAAAAAATGATGCCGAGGCCGATATTTTTTCACGTTTCTCCCTTCATGCTTCATTCTTTTTTTGTAACTTTGCGCTCGGAAAATTCAAAACAAATAATATATTGTTAAATCGACTCGCTGTAATGCTTTTCCAAAGCATGGCGACTAAAAGAAATTATTATGGTAAACTACAAGGATTTGGGTCTCGTGAATACTCGCGAGATGTTCAAGAGAGCAGTAGCCGGCGGCTATGCTATCCCCGCTTTCAACTTCAACACCATGGAGCAGATGCAGGCCATCGTGATGGCTGCCGTAGAGACAAAGTCTCCCGTCATCATGCAGGTGTCGAAAGGTGCCCGCAACTATGCTAACGGCACTATCCTCCGCAACCTGGCCAAGGGTGCTGTGGAGTATGCCAAGGAATTAGGCTGTGAGCATCCTGAGATTGTGCTGCACCTCGACCACGGTGACAGTTTCGAACTCTGCAAGGAGTGTATCGACAACGGTTTCTCTTCAGTGATGATCGACGGCTCTTCGCTGCCCTATGAGGAGAATATCGCCCTGGCTAAGAAGGTGGTGGACTATGCCCATCAGTTCGACGTCACCGTAGAGGCAGAACTCGGTGTGCTCGCCGGTGTTGAGGACGAGGTCAGCGCTGCTGAGTCCCACTACACCAAGCCTGAGGAGGTTATCGACTTCTCCACCCGCACCGGTTGCGACTCGCTGGCCATCTCTATCGGCACGTCGCACGGTGCCCATAAGTTCACGCCCGAGCAGTGCACACTGGTCAACGGCGTGCTCGTTCCGCCACCATTGGCATTCGACATCCTCCACGAGATTGAGAAGAAACTGCCCGGATTCCCCATCGTGCTCCACGGCTCTTCCTCCGTTCCTATGGACGAAGTGAACACCATCAACAAGTACGGTGGTCATCTCGAGGCCGCTATCGGCATCCCCGAGGAGCAGTTGCGCGAGGCTTCCAAGAGTGCTGTCTGCAAGATTAACATCGACTCTGACTCCCGTCTGGCTATGACCGCTGCCATCCGCAAGCACCTGGCCGAGCATCCTGGAGACTTCGATCCCCGTCAGTATCTGAAGCCCGCCCGCGAGAACATGAAGAAGATGTACATCCACAAGATTGTGAATGTGCTGGGCAGCGACGGCAAACTGGCTCAGTGCTAATCCATCGCTTTTATGACATCATCATCCCTGCCAGTCATGCTGGCAGGGATTTTTGTATTTTTAACACCCATCTGTACGCTCCTCTTGCCGATTATTCGTACCTTTGCACCCGAACCATAAAAACCTTTTTGGATAACTAACACATGATTACAAACATTTTGGCAACAGCCGCAGTGGTTATCAACGAACTGATGGCCGCTAACGTTGGTGAGGTGATGAGTCCCGCCACAAACTTCGACAGTTGGATAGAACTATATAACCCCGGCGACGAACCCGTCAGCCTGGCCGGCATGTATCTCTCACTGGGAGAGGCCGCGCCGCGCTGGCAGATGCCCGCCGACATGGGCAGCGTGCCCGCCAAGGGCTTCAAAGTGATATGGCTCGGCTCCAACAGCATCAAGGCCACGCAGGCACCGTTTAAACTCGACTGCGACGGCGGCACCGTCTGCCTCTATGATGCCGGCGGAACGTTGGTCGTGAGTCAGGACTATCCTGCCGCCATGAGCCGCACAGCGTGGGCACGCAAGACCGACGGCACGGGCGAATGGGGCTGGACGGCGACGGCCACACCCGGCGACTCCAACGCTACGGCAGTCTTTGCCAGCCAGCGCCTCGCCGCCCCCGAGGTTAATGCCGGCAGTTGCCTCTTCAACGGCTCCATGCAGGTCAGCGTCGACATCCCCGAAGGTGCCACGCTGATGTACACCACCGACGGCAGCGTGCCTACGGCACCCACCCCCCAGGTCCAGCAGCCCATAGCCGACTGGACAGACTATGTGGTCAACGGCGACAGCGAGGGTCCCGATGCCGTGAGCCTCATCAGCCGCGATGCCGACGGCACCGGCGATGCCTACCGTATCGTTGACGGCATAGGCTACCAGCAATCACGCGGCATACGAGTACATTCCACAGCCACGGCACAGAACGACTACGACGCACAACTCTTCGTCTACACCCCCGGCCACATCTGGCGCACAGGCGAGCAATACCGCTTCCACATGAGGGTGCGTGCCGACAAAGCCGCACGCATCACCGCCCAGACCCATACCACGCCACATAACTATATCTACTGGGGAATGTTCGACGGCAAAGGCATAAACGTCACCACCGAGTGGCAGGACTACGACTACGTGGGCGTCATCACCGACGAGCAGGTAGACAAACAGGGCGGCGGCTGGTGGGGAGGCCAGGAGACCTTCAAGGACATGCAGACCATTGCCTTCAACCTGAACGTCGACCGCAAGGACAACAACTATTACTTCGACGACGTGTCGTGGGAACTCTTTACCGGTAACCCGACGGTGGGCAGCGGCGGCGCCGCCGAGAGCACCGACGGGCAGTTTACCTTCACCAAGACCACCAACCTCTGCGTGCGTCTGTTCCAGGACGGCTTCCTGCCCAGCGTGCCCGTCACCCGCTCATATATCAAGACCGGCAACAACTATACCCTGCCTGTCATCAGCATCGTTGGCGACAAAACCTATTTCACCGACCCGAAGACTGGCATCGACTGCGACGGCGACGGCACCAACGGCAAGATTGCCAACGGGCAGAGCCAGCCTCGTAACTACAACCAGGACTGGGACCGCCCCGTGAACTTCAGCCTCCTCTCGCCCAATGGCCAGATGCTGTTCAATCAGGACGTGAACATCAGCGTCAGCGGAGGATGGACACGCTCACAGCCCTATCGCTCGTTCAAACTCAAGAGCAATAAGGTCTTTGACGGAAAGAACCGCTTCGACTACGCTTTCTTCACCCAAAAGCCATATATCCGCAACAAAGCCGTGCTGCTGCGCAACGGCGGCAACGACGTGTGGACACACAACGCACGCTTCATTGACCCTGCACTGGAGACCATCATCATGCGCTCGGGCATCGACATCGATGTGCAGGCCTATCAGCCCGTGATAGAATATGTGAACGGCGAACTGCGCGGCGTGTTCAACCTGCGCGAGACCAACAACGACAAGTATGTCTATGCCAACTGGGGCTACGACGACGAAGAGATAGACATGTTTGAGAACTTTGTCATGAAAAACGGCACCGACGAGGTTATCAAACATATCTTCGAACTGGGCAAGAACATCAACGCTGCCGGTGCCTACGACGAACTGAAGACGCTGCTCGACATCGACGAGTTTACAAACGTCATGGCCAGCGAGTTGTTTCTCAACAACGTGGACTGGCCCGACAACAACGTCAAGGCCTACCGAAGCCGCAACGACGGACGCTATCGGTTCATATCCTTCGACCTCGACTACGCCTTTGAACTGATGGGCGGCACCACCGACAACTCGTTCACACATCTGGATGAATATAAACACATGGACTTCGTTACCTTCTTCCTCAACATGCTGAACCACGACCAGTACCGCCGGAAGTTCATCGACACGTTCTGTATCGTGGCTGGCAGCGTCTTCGAGCCTGCCAGGGCCAATGCCATCGTCGACGAGTTGCTGGCCAACGTGAAGCCCATGTGCCAACTGATGAAGCAGCAAGGCATCAACGACGGCCACGACCCCGAACGCGCCGCCAGCACCATCAAGACGCAACTCAGCGGGCGCTCCGCAAAGATGACAGGCTACATGAAGCAGTTCGCACCGATGAAACTCAGCAGCACCACTCGACAGAGCGTCACCCTGAAGACCGACACCGAGGGGGCCGTCCTCTTCATCAACGGCATCGCCATACCCAACGGTCAATACCCTACTCTCAATTCCCAGCAGCCAGTGTTCAGCGGTCACCTCTTCGCCCCCGTACAACTGGAGGCCAAGGCTCCTGCCGGCTATCAGTTTGCCGGCTGGAAGAAGGGCAGCGACATCATTTCCACCGACCCTGTCATCGCCCTCCCCTCTGGCAGTGCCGTCACCCTCACCGCCACCTTCACCGCCGCTTCGCCGCGCCTCGCCCCCGTCCGCATCAACGAGGTGAGTGCCGCCAACGGCATCTATGTCAATGAATACTTCAAGCGCAACGACTGGGTGGAACTCTACAACACCACCTCCGACGACCTCGACGTGGCAGGCATGTATCTCTCCGACAACCCCGACAAGCCGCTGAAGTACCAGATCCAACCTGCCGCCACCGTTCCCGCCGCTGCGTCGTCGGGTCTCTCCTCTACTGTCATCCCCGCCCACGGCTTCCTCATCGTCTGGTGCGACAAACTGGAGCCGCAGTCACAACTGCATGCCTCCTTCAAACTGGCTGCCGAAGGCGACGACCTGCTGCTCACCGCCGCCGACCAGTCGTGGACCGACCGCTTCACCTACGGCCCCATGAAAGCCGACGAGACCGCCGGACGCTATCCCGACGGCAGCGACAATGTCATCGCCATGAACGTGCCCACCATCGCCCACCCCAACATCACCTCCTCGTATGTCACACCCATCGAGCAGCCCGCCGCTGACGGCATCAGCGAGATGATGGCCGCCACGCCGGCGCTCACCGCCCGCTACGCAGCAGACCACCTCATCGTCAGTGGCAACGCCGATGGCAACGTACATCTTACCCTCGTCAATGCAGCGGGCCAGCAGACAGCCCGCCTCGCCGCCACCTTACGCGGCGGCACGGCAGCCATACCCCTCGGCCGCCTCTCTGCCGGTGCCTACATAGCCGTCATCACCGATGCCCACGGCCAGAAGGCCGTCTGTAAGTTTATCAAGTAACCGTGGGGTGACACGGTTACTGAAATGCAAGTCAATGGAGGCTCGTTTGCAGGTCAAAACAGGCTCGTTTGCAGGTCAAAACAGGCTCGTTTGCAGGTCAAAACAGGCTCCTTTCTTAGTTGCCGACCTAGGTCAATCGATCGGCCGACCAAGGTCAATCGATCTGTCGACCTAGGTCAATCGGTCTGTCGACCTAGGTCAATCGGTCTGTCGACCTAGGTCAATCGATTTGTCGACCTAGGTCACCAGGTAAGGTGACAGCCGTCAAAAGCATTTGTAAATCTTGCAGCCAACTTTTCGCTAAACCGAAAGCAGAGATGAATAATAACAAGATACAGACCCCACCCCTGCCCCTCCCCTTCAAGGGGAGGGGCAGGGGTGGGGTCTCTAACTTTAGAACTAACAGAAGAGAGGCTGTGTCGTTCCAACGACACAGCCTCTCTTTATGGAATAAAACTCTGTTGGAGTTTACTTTATCACGGTCTTCTTACGGAGTTTACTTTATCACGGTCTTCTTACCATTGATGATGTAGAGACCACCCTTGCGAACCTCGTTCACCTTCTGACCATTGACGGTGAAGATCTGAACGTTCTCGCCATACTGAGCCTTGATGGCAGCAATGCCAACAGTACCCTCGGTGATGGTAACAGCAGCCCACTTCACATCGTCGACACCGGCAACAGTAACCTGCAGTGCGTTCTTATACTCACCGGCAGCAGTGTAGGTGTTCTCGATGCTGATGGTAACGGTCTCAGAAGCACCGGCAGCAATAGCGGCGATAGTTGCCTCGCCCAACTTCTGACTGCTGGCATCGTAGACGGTCACGACTACGTTCTCGGCAGCAGCCTTCTCGCTGTTGCTCACGGTAACCTTCACGGGAATGGTGGCATCCGTTGTACCGGCGCTAGCCTCCACGGTGAAACTCAGTTCAGGCGTCGGAGCGGCGATGGTGTAGGTCTTCTCCAGGGTGTTGTCAGCGAGTGTAGTCTCGGCCTCGCCCTCGGCGGTGACGGTAGCCACCACGGTGAACTCACCGGCGGTCAGAGCGGTAGCGGGAACAGCGATAGAGCAGAAGCCGGTAGCACCAGCCTTGGCAGAGACGGTAGCGCTTCCCAGTTCGGTCTCGCCAGCGGTCAGTGTCACGGTGGCGTTGGTCACGTCCTTAGTACCCTTGTTCTCCACGAAGATGGTCAGGTAGTTGGTCTCCACGTCGAGGCTCAGCGTGCCAGTGATAGAAGTGACAGCCATGTCTACGACGGCCTCAACGGGCTCCTCAGCGAAGGTGACGGTCACCTCAGCCTGGGCCTTGCCGGCAGCCTGCACGTAGTAGGTAGCGGTAGTACCGGCAACGAAGGGATCTTCCTCGGTAGGCTCAATCTGGAACACCACGGGCTGCTCAGC
>JAFSYY010000120.1 GCA_017455845.1 Prevotella sp.
AGACCGCGTCATTTTGTAACGAAAACGGAAATAATACCTCATTCGTTACAGCAAAAACTGTTGTCTCATGCCTCAAAATGAAGAAAATGAGGCTTCTTAACATTTATTAAGTGCCTCACTCTTGGTTTTGTCTTAGAAATCAAGGGGCTCTAAATGTTCACATAGAACAGAATGTTGAAAGTACTTCTCATGTTTCTTACTCCTTTTTTAATTTTTGGCTGCAAAACTACTGTCTTTTGGGTTATCCATCGATATGCAAAATGTAGCAGTTTGCGGAATAAGAACGGGTTACGATTTGGCAACCTAACTACTTCACCAATCCTCCGAATTTTGCGTTTCCCTCATTTTCGTACTTCCTCGTTCTTCCCAGTTTTGCCTTTATTTTAGGCCGAATTGCGTTAATTCTCCAAAATCCGTTGTTCTTTACAACCTTTTTTCGTAACTTTGCAGAAAATTCGGCAACAATGGAACAACTGCTGCATTATGTCTGGAAGCACAAGATGCTGCCCCTCGGTGAGTTGACGACCACCGACGGGCGCGTCGTAGAGGTGCTGGACCCCGGACTGCACAACCGCAACGCAGGGCCCGACTTCTTCAACGCGAAGGTAAGGATAGGCGGCACGCTGTGGGTGGGCAACGTGGAGATACACCTGAAAGCGGGCGACTGGTATCACCACGGCCACGACCGCGACCCGAGGTATAACAACGTGGTGCTGCATGTGGTGAGCCAGGCCGACATGGACGTGAAGACGCAGGACGGCAACTACCTGCCGCAGATGGTTGTGCAGATACCGCCCTCGCTGAAGGACAACTACGACGAACTGCTGCACGCCGACCAGTACCCGCCGTGCTACAGGATTATACCCAGCCTGTCGCGCCTCACCACACACGCATGGATGGCGGCCCTGCAGACCGAACGCCTGGAGCAGAAGACGGAGGCCATCAAACGGCGCGTGGAGCGATGTAACGGCTCGTGGGAAGAGGCCTACTTCGTGACGCTGGCACGCAACTACGGCTTCGGCATCAATGGCGACGCCTTCGAGCAATGGGCCTTCAACGTGCCACTGCATGCCGTAGACAAACACCGCGACGACCTGTTCCAGGTAGAGGCCATCTTCATGGGACAGGCCGGACTGCTGCAACTGGAGAGCATACCAGAACGCTATCAGGCCGACGCTCTCAACGAGGGCTACTTTGCACGCCTGCGCAACGAGTACCAGTACCTGGCACATAAGTTCTCCATGCAGCCCATGGACTTCACGCCGTGGCGCTTCCTGAGGCTGCGGCCGCAGAACTTCCCGCATATCCGCATCTCGCAACTGGCCAGCCTCTACTATGAGCGGAAGGCCGGACTGAGCGCCCTGCTGGAATGTGAGACCATAGACCAACTGCGGCGGCTGCTGCAGACACACGTCACGCCCTACTGGGAGACGCACTTCCTCTTCGGCGCAGAGAGTCCGCGAAGCACAAAGAAGACATCTGCATCATCGGCCAACCTGATGATTATCAACACCGCCATACCCGTGCTCTTCGCCGTGGGCCGACACCGCCAGCGCGAAGACCTGTGCGACCGCGCCTTCGACTTCCTGGACCAATTGAAAGCCGAGCAAAACCATATCATACGTATGTGGCAGGAGTGTGGACTGGAGGTGAAGACGGCGGGCGACAGCCAGGCCCTCATCCAACTGAAGAAGGAATACTGCGACCGCAAGGACTGCCTGCGCTGCCGCTTCGGCTACGAATATTTGCGGTCATGAATTGTGAATTATGAATAATGAATTGTGAATTATGAATTATATCTTTGAAACCCGCATGGAAGTGCGCGACTACGAATGTGACATCGAGGGCATCGTCAACAATGCCCAGTACATACACTATTGCGAGCACACCCGCCACCTCTTCCTCAAGGCGTGCGGACTGTCGTTTGCCGAGATGCACCGCAAGGGCGTCGATGCCGTGGTGGCACGCATGCAACTGCAATACAAGGTGCCCCTGCGGCCCGACGACGAGTTTATTTCCCGCCTCAACCTCACCAAGGAGGGCATCAAGTATGTGTTCCACCAGGACATCTACCGCGCCAGCGACGAGTGTCTCTGCTTCCGTGGAAAGATAGAGTTGGTATGCCTTATCAACGGCAGGCTGGGCAACAGCCCCGAATACGACGCAGCCTTTCAACAGTTCATAGTTCACAGTTCATAGTTCATAGTTGGGCTGCGCAAAGAACTGTGAACTGTGAATTATGAACTATGAATTATGAACTATGAACTCTGAACTATGAATTATGAATTGTGAACTCCTCTACTCCATCGCGCTGACACGCATGACGGGCTTCAACTTCCAGACCGCGCTCCACCTCTACAGGACGCTGGGAGGCGGCCGGGCCGTCTATGAACACCGCAACGACATCAGGGACGTGCTGCCAGACTGCAGCAACAGGCTGGCAGAGAGCCTGAGAGACTGGTCGCTGCCGCTGGCACGCGCCGAGCAGGAGATGACATTCATAGAGAAGCACCATATAAGGCCACTCCTGCTGGACACCGACGACTACCCCCAACGGCTGTGCGAATGTCCCGACGCACCTATCGTGCTATATTACATGGGCTCGGCCGACCTGAACCAGCGCCACGTCATCAACATCGTGGGCACACGACACTGCACGGCCTACGGCCAAGACCTCGTGAGCCGCCTCGTGGCCGACCTGAAGCAACAGTGCCCCGAGGTGCTCATCGTCAGCGGACTGGCCTACGGCATAGACATCTGCGCACACAGGCATGCACTGGCCAACGGCTTTGAGACGGTGGGCGTGCTGGCCCACGGGCTGGACGAGATATACCCTGGCGGCCACCGCCAGACGGCGAAGGAGATGCTCTCGCAGGGCGGCCTGCTGACCGAATATATGACCGAGACACGCCCCGAGAAACTCAACTTCGTGCGTCGCAACCGCATCGTGGCAGGCATCAGCGACGCCACCATCCTCGTGGAGAGTGCCGCCAGAGGCGGCGGACTCATCACCACGCGCATCGCCATGGAATACAACCGCTCCGTCTTCGCCTTCCCCGGGCCTGTAGGTGCCCAGTATAGCGAAGGCTGCAACCAGTTGATACGCAGCAACGGCGCCACGCTCATCACCTGTGCCCAGGACCTGGTCAACGACATGGGGTGGCATACCGACGCACAGTGGCTGCAGGCACAGGCCGACGGCATACAGCGCACCATCTTCCCCACCCTCTCGGGCGAGGAACAGAAAATCGCCGACATCCTCGACGATGCCGGCGACCTTCAACTCAATCAACTGTCGGTAAAATCAAACATACCCATAGGCCAACTCACGGCCCTGCTCTTCCAGATGGAGATGAAGGGCATCATCCGCCCCCTGGCCGGCGGCACCTATCACCTCATGAAATAACCATCAGATATACACAAACCAATGTTGTCTACTATTGCAGAATTATCGACTGCAAAAAAATTCGGGCCGTGCTCTTGATGGAGCACGGCCCGAAAATTTATTAAATGTCAAAAAGAAAATTCAACAATTAGAGTGCTGTAACAACGGCATAAGACTTGGTATCGCAAGTAGGATAGAACTCAATGTGAACCTTGCCAGTAACGCTGACAGGGATATTGTCGTTAGAACCATTGATAATATTATCAAGCGTTCCACCCCAGTTACCATCCTGATTGTCCCAAGTGCCATTACCTTTGAACTTAATGACACCCTCGCCGATTTCAGTGTCGACCTCCCAACAGCGTTTTTCAGCATTGTAGGTAAGGCCCACACCGTTGTCCCAGTCATTGTTAACTGCACTGCCCACAACGAAGATGCTGTTAATGCGAGTCAGTTTATAGGTCATATCAACCATATTGACATCAGCGCGATAGAAGCCCGGAGTTGCCAGCAAGTTACCAGAATCGTTACTGTCGATCATCGTACCGCCTTCGTCTGTGCTCGAACCCGACCCATAGTTGCCATGACTCCAATCGTTGAAGGCTCCTGTAAACTTGAATGCACCCATGCCACCAGACCAGTCGGCATCCTGCGCATAGAAGAAGCCTGTGTAAGTGCCTTCACCATCAGAGCAATAGAGTGCTTGTTCATATTTACCCCATTCGTTGTTCACACCAGCCTCATAAATATATGAATCGAATTTAACAGCCGAGATGGTGTAGGTCTGGTTGAGCAGGTCGAAGGAGAGGTCATAGAACTTGGCACCCTCGACAGCCTCGATGACGATGTTGCCACCTGCATTGTCGAATTCGAAACGACCGGCTGTAGCAGAGGCGGTGAGACACTTGCTCCAGTCGCCACCCAGTCCTGACTTCGGCGTGAGTTTGAACTCATAGTTGCCCTCTGCCAGTCCTGCGGCTATGCGGATCTTGAAGACGGGATCTTCATAGACATCGCCACCACCGTTCGTCAGTTCGTAGGTAACGTCGGTATTATCCCATCCATTGATGTTACCAGTGATATAGTAAGCCTCCTCGATGACGGGAGCCTTCGGCACCACCTGGAACGACACCTTGCCGGCATCGATCTTCACGGCAGCACCATTCTGCATGGCATAGAGATAGACATTGCCGGCCACGGTGCGAGCCTCCGGGCGACGGCCATAGATAGAGGCGATGTAAGCCGAAAGGGTTTCACCCGACACCTTTCCATCGGCAGTGGCCGACATCACGGTGCCATCTTCAAACACGATCTCCGCCTTCGTCAGTTCAACACCCTCTGGAAGGGCTGTCTCTGTGACGGTGAATGCCTTCACATCCTGTGCACTGCTCACCTCCACAGTATTGAGGTCTATCTGGCCCACCTGTCCGGCAGTGAAGCCGGGCACTACGACGCTACCCTCAGCCTCGGCCGTTTTCAGACTGGCGAATTCGTTATCCTCAAGACCGCAGGCGGTAATGAACAAGCCCGCGAATGTGAGCATCAAATATATTGATAACTTTTTCATTGTTCTGTTCTTTTATTGAGTTAATGAATAGAATACTACTTAACGGGAACCACACACATCTTGCTGGTGATATCGTTGATATAGAAGCGGTATGTACCCTTGGCACACTTGATGTTGTCGCCACCACCTACGCCGAGCGCAGCAAACTCCTCGCTGCTGACGGTCCAGGCAGCACCCCAGTTGACATCCCAAGCATGGTTGGCACGGAACTTGAACTCCACATCGTCGGTGGTGAAGGTATGCTCCACGTACCAGTTGTGAGGCGTCACCTGAGTCAGGTCAACGTCGTCGGCCCAGTCGTTGAAGTTACCAATCAGAGAGATGGAGACGTATTCCATAGGAGCCTGATCCTCGAGTGCAGTCCAAGAGTAACTCATGTGGTGCTTGTCGAAGGTGAAGGTATAGTACTCTGCCGTTGGCGAGGCAATGGCACCTGCATCAGCATTGACGATAGTGCCGGAGGCCGAATTGTCACCATCGGTCACACAACCGTAGGCAGCATTCCAGTTCTCTGTGAGTGCGTCCTCTTCGGCCCATATCTTCAGGTCGTAAGAACCGGTGAACTTCGTGGTGTAGGTATAGACATCGCTACCCTCGGGATAGAACACGGCGGTCAATGCAGCAGGGCCGTTCCAGCCAGGCTGTACACCAACGAGATAGAACAACAGCGACGGCACCGGCGGCAGCACGTATGAGGTAGTGGCTGCAAACTGCACCTCCGTTGAATAGATAGAAGTGGTGTCTTCCAGTCCGGCGAGGAAAGCACGCACACGTGCCTTGATCTTGGCCAGGAAGGGGAACTCGGTTTCTGCACGCCCCAGTTCAACCAGTCCAGCGGTGACGGCGCCTGCAATCTCGCTGGTGGGTATGGTGATGGCCAGCGGGTTCTCGTTACTTGTATCTGTGGACTGCCATGCAGACCAGTTAGAGCCATCGGCAGAAGCGGCAAACTCCATCAGGTAGGTGATGTTTGCCGTATAGCCATAGTTAGGCTGGTCGGCCTTGAAGGTAAGGCTGGCCGAGTTGTCCAGGTCGATGGTATTGGCTGCAATGCCTGGTGCGTAAAGCGTGAAACTACCGTCAGTGGGAATAGACAATGTGGGATTGTCGTCGCGGTCGGTAGAGCAAGCAGTGAAGGCCACAAGCGCCATCATCATGGATGCGAATATACTTGATTTTTTCATTTTCTTTATCTTTTAAAAAAATGTTGTTTGCTTTCTTTTGGATGGAGCCGGGCAGAGGGCTCTGCCCGGCATATTCTCCACTCACACAGGCTTAATAGCCCTCGTTCTGTTTCAGGTTAGTATTGGCAATGAGGTCGCTTGAAGGCAGCGGGAAGAGGTTACGATAAGCCGACATCGTGCCGCCCGTGTAAGTACCGCCAATCCACATACGCCTGCTGCCGGTGAAGTCGCCAAAGCGAATCATATCCATGCGGCGACGACCTTCGAAGCCAAACTCACGGCTCCACTCATCTTCGATATCCTGAAGCGAGAAGACACTCATATTGCTGTTGGCATGGGCACGGTTGCGCAGCGCCTTGATATAGTCCAGACCTGCTGCACTGACGTTGCCACCGTTCAGGCGGGCGTCGGCCTCGGCATACGACAGGTAGGCCTCTGCCAGACGGAAGAGCGGGAAGTCGTAGTCAGTATGGTCAGCATTATGAATCTGGCTGCCGTCGGCATGGGTGTTCAGGAACTTCACGTAGCCATAGCCCTGGGTGAAATCATCCTCCTTGGTGATATCATAGGTGTGGTTCTTTGTCATGAAGAGCGCACGATCGTCGTTTGCTGCAACAATCAGGTCGTCGGGAGTACCTTCAGGAGCCTCGCCAGTGAACCACTTCTGTGCGAAGTATGGCTTCGCACGGATACCGCCCCAGTTGGCACTGATGCCTGTGGGATAAGCGGCAATATCGTCGGCATTGACAACACCGGCAGCCAGGAACACACCGCCCCAACTCTGGGTCAGTTCACCGTCGAACAATACCGGGAACACGATTTCCGTCTGTGCACCGTTGGTGTCGTTGTCGCCCATGAACAGGAGTTGATAGGCACTGTAGCCGTTCAATGGCGTGGTGCTCAGGGCATAGCCCGACTTGATGGCCTTCTCGGCGTAGGTGCGTGCATCGTCCCAATGCGCTGTGCCGGTATAGACCTCTGCGTTCAGATACAAGCGCATGAGGAGCATATAGCCAGCCACGATGTCGGCACGTCCGTACTTGATGCTCTTGGCAGGTGCCAGCACATTAGACGTAGTGCCTTCGCCAATGATGTCCTTCAGTTCGCTCTCCACAAATTCGAACACCTCCTGGCGGGTAGCCTGTGCGGGAGCATCGGCAGTGACGCTGGTGACAAACGGCGGATTGCCATACATATCCATCAGGTAGTAATAGTAGAGGGCCCGCATGAAACGCACCTCAGCCACCTTGTAAGAGTATTCCTCGATCGACGAAGAGGCATTTTCGAGGAAGAAGTTACAGAGCGTGATGCCGAACATGCAGCGATAGTAGAGACCGCGCAGCAGTGCATGGTTGTCGGCCCATGTGCCACGGTTGAACTCAGGAATACCGGCATCGCTCAGCCAAGCGCAGAGAGCCTCGTCGGAAGACAGTTCGTTGGCATACCATACCACACGCATGAACACCGACATACCTTCATCGATGTCGCTGGGCAGGTCGCTGTTGCCGTGAGGGCCCGAAAGTCCCGTCAGTGCAAGGTTGCCGTAGATCTTGTTCAGAATACCATCATAGTCTGCTTCGGTATTCTGCTGTGGGTTGGGGTTGTCGGGATGCAGGGAACCACCTAAGATAGTGGAATCGTCGGAACATGCCGTAAAGCATAGTGCGGCAACACCCACGAAAGCCACAGCCATCATATTTTTTATACCTTTGATATTCATAGTGATTTTTCCTTTCTATTTAATTATTTAAGGTAAGATTAGAAGTTGAGGTTCACACCCAGAATAGTTGTGAACGGACGGGGATAGATGCTGCTTTCAATACCTCCCTGTATTTCAGGATCCAGACCATCGTAATCGGTGATGGTGAAGATGTTCTGTGCAGTAGCATAGACACGTCCGCTGATGTTCTGGCCGAACACCTTCTGGAACGAGTAACCCACGGTGAAGTTGTCGAGTTTGAAGTAGGAGGCGTTCTGAATCCAGGTATCGGATGCAGCCTGGGCATCGGACGAGTCTGTCAAGCCATACTTCACGGCATCGATAGGTATGTTGTGCATGAAGTTCAGAGTTGAACCCAGACCCTGGCTACTGATGTATGTGCCGTTGATATTGGCATTGAATACATAGTTGCCGAAACTGGCGCGGGAGTTGAAACTGAAGTCCCAGTTCTTCCAGGTTACCTTGGAGCCCAGACCCATGGTCACGTCGGGATCGGAATGATAATAGAAGTAACGGTCGTCGCTGTCAAGTCTGCCGTTACCATTGCGGTCGACAAAGGTATGGGGCACGATGTTGCCGTTCTGGTCGTACACCTGACGATAGACATAGAACGAACTAGAGGAGTGGTCGGTCTGGTAAGCCTTACCATTCTTCGACAGGCCGATGCCGCCATATTCAATCAGGTCGGAAGCCAGGTCGTCGATATTATTCTTATTATAGGTGAAGTTGTAGGTCACTTCCCAGTTCAGATCCTTTGAGGCAATGGGGCGCACGGTCAGCATGGCCTCGACGCCCTCGTTGTGGAGTTCACCGATGTTACCCACGGTCTGTGCACCGAAGTTGGCACCAGCGGGCACGTAGATATTATTGATCAGGTCGGTGGTCTTACGATAGTACCAGTCGGCAGTCAGGCTGACGCGGTTGTTCCAGAGTGAGAGGTCGAAACCGGCATCATAGGTAGTGGTCTTCTCCCAACTCAGTTCTGTGTTGTAGACGCTGGGGCGCACTGTCTGGCCATCACCGAAGAGGGGATAGTAGGCGTGGTCGTAGTTGGCGGTGTAGGTGGGGAGGTAGTAGAAATCTCCAACGCTACCGAGGTTCTGCTGACCAGTCTGACCGTATGTCAAACGCACCTTCAAATCGCTGATAGCATCGCATTTGCGCAGGAACGGCTCCTCCTTCACACGCCATGCAATAGCGGCTGCGGGGAAGTAGCCCCACTCATGACCCTTGGCAAAGCGCGACGAGCCGTCGGCACGCATGGTGAAGGTGAAGAGGTAGCGGTTCAACAGCGTGTAGTTCACGCGGCCGATCCATGAACGCAGGCGGTTCTCGGTCTTCCATTCGGTGATACCGGTAGGCTCGCCATACTTGTCGCCGGCACCCACGCTGGCTGTCGAGGGAATAAGGCCATAGCCATAGTTGTCGCTCCAGGCATGATAGCGCTGCCACTCATAACCCACCTGTACATCCAGGTTGTGAACATCTTTCTTCAGTTCCTTGGTGTACTGCAGGAAGATGTTGAAGATGTGGTTGTAGTTCTCGTTCTTGTTCCAGCCGTCCCAGCCATAGTAGTAACTGGAAGTGGTGTAGGGGCTGTTGCTGGTCTCCTGCTTGGCCTTGGTAAAGTTACCGGCCAAGTTAGCCAGCACGTGCAGGTCTTCAAGTCCGTGGATAGAGTAGTCCACGCCGATGTTTCCCTGGAATGTCGTAGCATTCGACTTGGTGCCGTTGTTCTCTACGAGTGCAACGGGGTTGGCCGTGGCATTACCGTCGAAAGCATATAGCCAGTTGGTGTCATTGGGATAGCCGGCATCCTTCGCCCACTGGTAGTAGCCGTTGAAATACTTGTTGTACTTATCCTGGTTCAGGCGGATGGGCTTGGTAGGATCCATATAGGCAGATGCACCCACGGCACCGTTGTCCCAGCGGCGCTGTGCCGACATCACCTTACCCGAGATGTTCAGGCGCAGGTGGTCCTTGAGCAGTGTGGGCGAAACGTTGAAACTGCCAGTATAACGACGGAAGAATGTAGACTTCACGATACCGGGCTGATAGGTAAAGCCGGCAGACACACGGTAAGGCATGTTGGCCAGGCCACCAGTAACAGTGAGGTTGTGGTCGGTCGAGATGGCTGTCTGATAGATCTCATCCTGCCAGTCGGTGTTGGCAAAATGCTGCACACCGCTCTCGTCGTAATAGCCCAACAGCGCATATTCAGGGCTGTCGTCACCAAAGGTGTCGGCAACAAACTTCTGGAAGCCGGGGCCGTCGAACACATCGAGGGTCTTCTTCTTCACAGAGATAGAGACGTTACCATTATAAGACACCTTGGCCTTCTGATTAGCCCTACCCTTCTTGGTGGTAATGATAATCACACCGTTTGATGCACGCGAACCGTAGATGGCCGTGGCCGATGCATCCTTCAGCACGGTGAAACTCTCAATATCGTTAGGGTTGATCGAGGCCAGGGGGTTGAAGCCAGAGATACCTGCGGGGTCGAGTTGCAGACCGTCGACCACATACAGCGGCTCATTGGAGGCAGACAGCGACGAGCCGCCACGGATGCGGATGGTAGAACCGGCACCAGGTGCACCACCCTCATTGATGATGCTCAGACCTGCCACCTTACCTGTCAGCATGTCGTCGGCACTGGTCTGCAGACCGTGGCTCAACTCGTCGGGCTTAATGGCGGTGACAGCACCTGTCAAGTCGTTCTTCTTGGCGCGGCCATAACCGATGACCACCACGTTGTCGAGTAACTGCGAGTCGTCCTGGAGGATGACCTCTACGCTGGGTGCGGCCTTGACGGTGGCCGTCTGATAACCCATGTACGAGACCTGAAGGTCGGCTCCCTGATTGGCTTTCAAGGTGAAGTTACCGTCGAAGTCGCTGACCGTGGCCGTTTGTGTGCCCACAACGCGGATGGTCGCTCCGATGATGTCTTCGCCTGTAGCATCTTTCACATGACCTTTCACAGTAATCTGTGCAAAGGCTCCCATAGACAGGAACAAGCCCAGAACAAGGGCCAGCGTCCTGAACGGTAATTTAATGTTTACCTGCTTCATCATTACATTTTAAGTTAGTTAATATTAATTAGTATATACGATTTCCGGTTTAAAAGTTATATAACGATGCAAAGTTAAATGTTTTTTCACTTCTGTTGTACTTTTTTTTCGCCTATTTCGTTATAATAATAATGCAAACGTTTGCATTTTTCTTCTGTATAATATATTTAAGGTATGGGAACAATCAAAGAAATATTTACATAATTTTGCAACACGATTGCGAAAGACCTAAGACTTGTATGCCGGAGAAGATGCCACTGACAATGAAGGATATAGCAGCGGAGATGGGTGTTTCCGTTGCCACGGTGTCGCGTGCGCTGAAAGACTCGCCGCGCATATCGCAGTCGCAGCGGCAGAAGATCCAGCAATATGCCCGTGAGCATAATTTTACACCAAACATCCTGGCCGAGTCGCTGCGCCACTCACGGGTGCAGCCAATAAAAGTGATAGGTGTCATACTGCCCGAACTGGTGCATTATTATTTTGCCAGCGTGCTGAAAGGCATCGAGGAAGAGGCCGAGGCCCACGGCTATCGTATCATGGTGGGGCAGAGCGGCGAGAGTTACGACCGCGAGGTGCGTCTGTGCCAGTCGTTCTACGAGAACAAAGTATGCGGCATCATCGTCTCGCAGGCCAAGGACACGCATCGTTATGAGCATTTCCAGCGACTGATAGAGGCCGGTGTGCCACTGGTGTTCTATGACAGGATATGTACGGGCGTGAACGCCAGCCGCGTGGTGGTCGACGACTATATGGGTGCATACAATGCCGTGACCCACCTGATTAACACGGGCTGCCGCCGCATTGTCTATTTCAGCACGCAGATGAACCTGGAGATAGGCAAGAACCGCTTCAACGGCTATAAGGATGCGCTGCTGAAACACGGTCTGCCGTTTGTGCCCGAACTGACGCGCGTCTGCGACAACCGCCACGACGCAGCGATGATCACGCAGGAACTGTTTGACGGCGACGCCTATCCGGATGCTTTCTTCGCCGTCAACGACGACACGGCCACGGGTATTCTCTACGCCGTGAAGCACATGGGCCTGCGGGTGCCGGAGGATGTGAGCATCTGCGGATTTACCAACGACGACAGGGCCACGGCCTGCGACCCGATGCTCACCACGGTGGAGCAGCGCGGCGTACAGGTGGGCGAAGAGGCTGCCGACATCCTCATCGGCCATGTGGAGGGCACCATACCCCTGGATCATGTGGAGAAGCGGGTGGTGCGCACCCGGCTCATCCTGCGAGGAAGCACAAGGTGATTGTTATAGAAAAGACAATAGAGAATATAAAAAACAACAGAGACAACAAAGACAACAATAAGAAGGATGGTAGATATTTCTGCGTTAAAGGCACATATTTATGATGTTTGGGCAATCTATGAAGTTCACAAAGAACTTGGCCCTGGACTGAATGAGTATTGCTATCAGGAAGGATTTGCATTACAACTGGCAGAACAAAACATTGTTTTCCAACGAGAAAAAAACTTCCACCCTGTCTATCATGGCAAACTCATGGCAGCGGAATATCGCTTAGAAGTGAACGAGGTTCTAACAGTAGACGGTCACATAGTCCGCCATATATAAAAGTTGTCTATATTGTCCAAGTTGTCTTAAAAACATTCAGTTAGTTGTCTTTTTTGTCTCAGTTGTCTTTTGTATAATAACAAAGTAGTATTAAAATAAATTGATTATGAAACAGAAACCTAATTTATCGTTTTGGAATCTCTGGAACCTGAGTTTCGGATTTTTCGGAGTGCAGATAGCCTACGCACTCCAGAGTGCCAACATCTCGCGTATTTTCCGTACGCTGGGTGCCGACCCCCACGACCTGTCGTTCTTCTGGATCCTACCCCCGCTGATGGGTATATTGGTGCAGCCCATCGTGGGCACATGCAGTGACAAGACGTGGACGCGCTTCGGCCGCCGTATCCCCTACCTCTTCATCGGTGCCGCCACCGCCGTGCTGGTAATGTGCCTGCTGCCTAATGCCGGCAGCCTGGGTCTGGCCACCGTGGGTGCCGTGCTCACCTTCGGTCTCATCGCCCTAATGTTGCTCGACACCTCTATTAATATGGCCATGCAGCCGTTTAAGATGATGGTGGGCGACATGGTGAACGAGGAGCAGAAAGGCAAGGCATACAGTATCCAGTCACTGCTGTGCAACGCCGGTAGTGTCGTGGGCTTTGTGTTCCCCTTCTTCTTCGCCGCCATCGGCCTGAGCAACGTGGCTCCCGAAGGCATCGTGCCCGACACGGTCATCTGGTCGTTCTATATCGGTGCCGCCATCCTCATCCTATGCGTCATCTATACAACGATGAAAGTGAAGGAATGGCCACCGAAAGAGTATGCAGAGTATAACCCATCCTCAGAAAACGCCGAAGAGAAGGCTAACTGGTTCGTGCTGCTGAAGAACGCCCCGTCGGCCTTCTGGCGTGTCGGTCTGGTGCAGTTCTTCTGCTGGGCCGCCTTCCTCTACATGTGGACTTACGTGGTCGATGCCGTGTCGCTCACCGTATGGAACACTGCCGACCCTGTGAGCGAGGCATACCAGGTGGCCGGCAACTGGACGGGCGTGCTCTATGCCATCCAGGCTCTCGGCTCCGTGGCATGGGCCATGGTGCTGCCACGCTTCCCCAACATGAAGATGGCCTATACCGCCAGCCTTATCCTTGGCGGCATCGGCTTCGCCCTCATCCCCTTCTGTCCTAACCAGTACCTACAGATAGTGCCCTTCCTGCTCATCGGCTGCGCCTGGGCCGCCATGCTGGCCTGTCCCTTCACGCTGGTCACCAACGCCCTGCAAGGCTACGGCCACATGGGTGCCTATCTGGGCTTGTTCAACGGTACCATCTGTCTGCCTCAGATTGTGGCAGCCCTCTGCGGCGGCTTCATCCTCCATGCCATTGGCAGCGTTCAGAGCAGCATGATGTATGTGTCGGGTGCCTTACTCGTCATGGGTGCTGTCTGCGTGTTCTTTATCCGCGACAAGCAGAAATAAGATGCTGGCACCGTCAAGAATAAGAATACAATGGGGCAAGCCGTGGGGAAGCCTACGGCTTGCCTTGTTTCTGTTAATGGCATCCTGCCCGTCCCTGTATGCACAGAAGGGAGATACCTTTGACGACATGATGCAACATTTTCCCATGGCCACCGTGTTTGCACTGAAAGCAGGCGGACTGGACAGCCAGACGGCATCATGGCCGGAACTCATGGCCACGGCAGGTGCCACCTATATCATAGGCGCAGGCACCGCCTACGGCCTGAAGCATACGGTGCATGAATGGCGGCCTGACGACAGCGACCGCCGCTCCTTTCCCTCGGGCCATGCCATGTTTGCCTTTGCCGGTGCTACGACGCTGCACCACGAATACGGCCACGTGTCGCCCTGGGTCAGCATCAGCGGCTTTGGCGTGGCTGCGCTGGTGGCTGCCGACCGTGTGCGCCGCGACCGCCATTATATTCATGATGTCTGTGCAGGGGCGGCTATCGGTGTCTTGAGTACCGAACTCACCTATTATTTAAAAAAGAGGTATATCAAGTCCAAGATTGTAGAACACGGGAATCACGGCGGACACCATCAAGGCACCCTCGATGTTGCCTTCACCGGACAGTCCGTCAGCCTGGTTGCCAGGTGGTAAGATGCAAGCGTTTGGCGCAAACGTTTGCATCTTTCATTGTTGAGGAATCGGCCATAAATCATTGTCATCCAAGAAATAATATGTACTTTTGACGAAAAATAAAACCATATACTATTATGAAATTACTATTTAACCTCGATTATCAGACAAATTTCGGAGAACAACTGGTGCTGAACATGTTGAGTGAAGGCAAGACCGCAAACAGCCATGCCATGGCGACACTCGACGGAACACACTGGACAGTGGAGATCTCGTGCACAAAGAAGAGCGGCACCTATCTGGACTATTATTACAGCGTGATGCGCGGCGACAAGGAGGTGCGCCACGAATGGCTCGTGGAGCCTCACCGCCTGGAACTGGCTGCCGTGCGCGGTGCACGCTATACGATGTACGACCACTGGATCGACAATCCTGAGGACAGTTACCTGTACTCGTCGGCCTTCACCGACTGCGTCATGGCTCGTGAGCGCAAACTGAGCACGGAGACAGAGTTCCAGCGCACCATCCGCCTGAAGGTGCGGGCGCCGCAGGTGCCGGCAAACGGTCGTTTGGCCGTGGTGGGTGCGCCGGTCTATCTGGGGGAGTGGGACTGCTCGAAGGCACTGCCCATGGCCGAGCACGAGTGCCACGAGTGGGTGGTGAGCCTCGATGCCGACCGTCTGCCCGAGGTGTCGGAGTTTAAGTTTGTCATCCTGGGCGAGGACGTCATCTGGGAGAACACACCAAACCGCACACTGGTCAAGGCCGAGATGGTGCCGGGCGAGGTGGTGGTCTATGAACTGTCGCAGGCCTGGTTCAGCATCCGCGAGTGGAAGGGTGCCGGCACCGTGGTGCCTGTGTTCTCGCTGCGCAGCGAGGGCAGTTTCGGTGTTGGCGACTTCGGCGACCTGAAGATGATGGTCGACTGGTGTGCCAAGACCGGCCAGAACGTGCTGCAGATCCTGCCTATCAACGATACGATGATCACCCACACCTGGCAGGACTCCTACCCCTATAACTCCATCAGCATCTATGCCCTCCATCCGCAGTACACCGACCTGCGTCAGTTGCCCGACATCAAGGACGAGGGCGAGCGTGCCAGGTTTGAAGCCCTGCGCCAGGAACTCAACGCCCTGCCGCAGATTGACTACGAGCGTGTGAACCGCACGAAGATGGAATACCTGCATATCATCTTCAAGCAGGAAGGTGCTGCCATCAAGCGCCGCGCCACCTACAAGACCTTCTTCGAGAACAACAAGGAATGGCTGGAACCCTACGCCCGCTTCTGCTACTACCGCGACATCTATGGCACCTCGGTATTCTCGGAGTGGCCCAAAGACCTTCCGAAGCCCGACCAGAAAGTCATTGACTTCTGGTACTTCGTACAATATAACCTGGACCAGCAGATGCGTGCCGCCCATGAGTATGCCCGCCATCACAAGGTCATCCTCAAGGGCGACATCCCCATCGGCATCAGCCGCGACGGCGTGGAGGCATGGGTAGAGCCGCGCTACTTTAACCTGAACGGACAGGCCGGTGCGCCGCCCGATGCTTTCTCGGTGAACGGACAGAACTGGGGCTTCCCCACCTATAACTGGGACGAGATGCTCAGCGACGGCTGCTCATGGTGGGTACGCCGCTTCCGCAAGATGTCCGAATATTTCGATGCCTACCGCATCGACCACGTCTTAGGCTTCTTCCGCATCTGGGAGATACCCATCGATGCCGTACACGGCCTGCTGGGACAGTTCTCACCGTCGCTGGGCATGACCCGCGAGGAGATCGAAGCCTACGGTCTCCACTTCCAGGAGGAACTGTTCACCAAGCCGTTCATCGCCGACTGGACGCTGCAGCGCATCTTCGGCGAGCGCACGGCCTACGTGAAGGAGCATTTCCTGAACCACGTCCACGATGACATCTGGGAGATGAAGCCCGAGTTCGACACGCAGCGCAAGATATTGGAGTGGTCGAAGGACAAGAACGAGAACGACCTGCGCGACGGCCTCTATGCCCTCATCAGCGACGTGCTGTTTGTCCACGACCGCAAGGATGCCAATAAGTTCCATCCGCGCATCGGCGTGCAGAGCGACTTTATCTATGAGGCACTGTGGGACAGCGACAAGGATGCCTTCAACCGCCTCTACAATGACTACTTCTATCGCCGCAACAACCAGTATTGGTACAACGAGGCCATGAAGAAACTGCCGCGCCTGACGCAGGCCACACGCATGCTGGTATGTGCCGAAGACCTGGGCATGGTGCCCGACTGCGTGCCCTGGGTGATGAACGAACTGCGCATCCTCTCGCTCGAGATCCAGTCGATGCCGAAAGACCCGAAGGTACGCTTCGGACAGTTGCACAACTACCCCTACCGCTCGGTGTGCACCATCTCTACGCACGATATGGCCACGCTCCGGCAGTGGTGGGACGAGGACGAGTCTCAGACGCAGGACTTCTTCAACAACGAGTTGCACTACGGCGGTCCGGCACCGCATCCCATGCCCGCATGGCTGTGCAAGGAGGTCGTGGCACGCCATCTGATGTCGCCCTCTATGCTCTGCCTCTTGTCGCTGCAAGACTGGCTGAGCATCGACGAGCACCTGCGACTGCCCGACCAGAACGCCGAGCGTATCAATATCCCCGCCAACCCCCGCCACTACTGGCGCTATCGCATGCATCTGACCATCGAGCAACTGCTCCATGCCGATGACTTCAACCGCGAGGTGATGATATTGATTAAACAAGGCAACAGGTAATGCATAATGCATAATGCATAATTCATAATGCATAATGCATAATTCATAATTCATAATACACAACTAGATGAGCGAAAGAAGATTATTATTAGGGCTATTATGCATTGTGCATTATGCATTGTGCATGGCTACGGAGGTAAAGTCGCCCAACGGCAACGTGTTGCTGACATTCACCGTAGAGCAGAGCAGACCTGTCTATCAGATGGACTATAAGGGCAAGCCCGTCGTGCTGCCATCGCACCTGGGACTGGAACTGGCCAAGGACAAGCATGCATCGAAAGGGCTCAACGAGTACGACTTGATGTACGGTTTCACCTTGGTCAGTGAGCAGACCAGCGAGTTCGACGAGACCTGGCAGCCCGTATGGGGCGAGACGCGCAACATCCGCAACCACTATGTGGAGTATGCCGCAACATTGTCGCAGCGGTGGGAAGAGGAGCGTTACACCGACAAGCCCAACACCCCCGGGATGTGGATGGAGCCTCACGAGCGCACCATCATCATCCGCTTCCGCGTCTATGACGACGGCATCGGCTTCCGCTATGAGTTCCCGCAACAAAAGGAACTGGACTATTTCCTCATCAAGGAAGAGCGCACGGAGTTTGCCATGGCCGGCAACCATAAGGCATGGTGGATTCCCGGCGACTACGACACACAGGAGCAGGCAACACAGGAGACACGCCTGTCGGAGATACGCGAGCATTTCCATGATGCCGTCTTCTGGCCCAACTCCAGCGTGGCCGTCTTCTCGCCGACCGGCGTGCAGACAGCCCTGCAGATGAAGAGCGACGACGGACTGTATATCAACATCCACGAGGCAGCGTGTCTGGACTATGCCACGATGCACCTGGAACTGGTGGACGAACAGACCAAGGCGCTCTCCACTAAACTCGACGGACACACTAATGCCTACACGCCGGCTCCAAAGCCTTCTTCCTATCCCCTGCCTAAGCCCTTCACCTTTGTCAGCCACCTGACCCCTGATGCCACGGGACTGAAGGGCGCTATGCAGGCTCCCTGCGAGACACCCTGGCGCACGGTGATGGTGAGCGATGATGCCCGCGACATGCTCTCGTCGAACCTCATCCTCAACCTCAACGAGCCCTGCAAACTGGAGGACACCTCATGGATTCATCCCACGAAATACTGTGGCGTGTGGTGGGAGATGATTGTAGGTCGCGGCTCCTGGCATTACACCAACGACTTCCCCAGCATCAAACTCGACAGCATTGACTGGAGCAAAGTAAAGCCCAATGGCACCCACAAGGCCAACAACGAAACGGTGAAGCGATACATTGACTTCGCCGCTAAGAACGGACTCGACGAGGTGCTGGTGGAAGGATGGAACGTGGGCTGGGAGGACTGGGCCAACAAATGGAAACGCGATGTCTTCGACTTCGTGACCCCCTACCCCGACTTCGACATCAAGATGCTCAACGACTATGCCCATTCAAAGGGTGTGAAACTGCTCATGCACCATGAGACCAGCAGCAGCACGCAGAACTATGAGCGTCACATGGAAGAGGCGTTCACACTGATGAACAAGTATGGCTACGATGCGGTGAAAACAGGCTATGTGGGTGACATCATACCACGTGGCGACCATCACTTCTCGCAGTCGATGAACAACCATTATCTCTATGTCATCAAAGAGGCTGCCAAGCATCATATCATGGTGAACAGCCACGAGGCCACACGTCCTACGGGCCTCTGCCGCACCTATCCTAACCTGGTAGGCGGCGAGAGCGCACGCGGCACGGAGTATGAGGCCTTTGGAGGCTCTAATCCCGACCATACCTGCATCCTGCCGTTCACCCGTCTGCAAGGCGGCCCCATGGACTTCACCCCCGGCATCTTCGAGACAAGACTGTCAACATGGAGCAAAAACACCTCATGGGCACGCATCACCATTGCCGGTACGCTGGCCCTCTACCTGACGATGTACTCCCCCTTGCAGATGGCTGCCGACCTGCCCGAGAACTACGAGCGGTTCGACGATGCTTTCCAGTTTATACGCGACGTGGCCTGCGACTGGGACGAGAGCATCTACCTGGAGGCCGAGCCTGCCGACTATATCACCGTGGCCCGCAAGGCCAAGGGCACCGACAACTGGTTCATCGGCGGCAAGTGCGACGAGAACGGCCACAAGAGCGTCATCCGCCTGGACTTCCTCGACAAGGGCCGCAAGTACGACTGCACCATCTACGCCGATGCCAAGGATGCCCACTATGAGACCAACCCGCAGGCCTACGTGATTACGAAGAAGATTGTGAAACAGGGCGACATGCTCAAACTGACGGAGGCTCCCGGCGGTGGCTTTGCCGTGTCGCTCATTGCCAAATAACAAAACTATGAAGAAAATAATGATGATTGCCGGCATGGCAGCCCTGATAACTGCCTGCGACCCCGGACAGCAGACCTTCTGCTTCGACGAGATGACCTACTCGCCCAGCGAGACCGTGTTTAAACTCTTTGCGCCTGCCGATGCCAAATGCGTCGTCGTGGTGGGCGAAGACTCTTTGCCCATGACACAGATGGCCGACACCATCTGGACGGCCACGGCCAAGGGCGACCAGAAAGGCAAGACCTACGAGTTCGTGGTCAACGGACAAGCCTCGCCAGGTGTCTTTGCCAAGGCAGTGACCGTCAACGGACAAAAGGGTGTCATCCTCGACATGAGCGAGACCAACCCCGAAGGATGGGCTGCCGACAAGCCCGTCACACGCGACTACAACGACATCGTGGTCTATGAGATGCACCACCGTGACTTCTCCGTGGCACGGCCCGATGCCGAGCATCCAGGCAAGTTCCTGGCACTCACCGAGCCGTGGGCCATCGACCACCTCACCACGCTGGGCGTGAATGCCGTGCATATCCTGCCGTCATACGACTACGGCTCTGTCGATGAGACACGTCTTGACGAGCCTCAGTACAACTGGGGCTATGACCCCGTTAACTACAACGTGCCCGAAGGCGGCTACTCTACCGACCCCTACGACCCGCAGGCCCGCATCCGCGAGTTCAAGCAGATGGTCCAGGCCCTGCACAAGGCAGGCATCGCCGTCATCCTCGACGTGGTGTACAACCATACCTTTAATATTGACAACAGCAACTTCCAGCGTACCTATCCCGACTATTACTACCGCAAGGTAGCCACCACTCCCGACGGTTCTCCGTCGGCCTACAGCAACGGCTCGGGCTGCGGCAACGAGACGGCCTCTGAAAAACCCATGATGCGCAAGTTCATGATTGAAAGCGTGAAATACTGGGTCAATGAGTATCATATCGACGGTTTCCGCTTCGACCTCATGGGTGTACACGACATCGTTACGATGAACGAGATCCGCAAGGCTCTCGACGAGATTAACCCCAACATATTTATATATGGTGAGGGATGGAGTGCCGGCAGTTGTGGTCTGCCCAACGAACAACTCGGCATGAAGGCCAACATTCCGCAGATGCCCCGTATCGCTGCTTTCTCCGACGACATCCGCGATGCCTTGCGCGGCCCGTTCAGCGACGACACACAGGGTGCCTTCCTCGCCGGACTGCCGGGCATGGAAGAGAGTCTGAAGGCAGGCATCGCAGGTATGGTGGAGCACCCCCAGGTGGACTACTCAAAGGTGAACTACTCCAAAGAGCCCTACGCCCTGGAGCCCACGCAGATGATGGCTTACGTCAGTTGCCATGACGACATGTGTCTGGTTGACCGCCTCAAGGCCAGCATCAAAGGAATTGACGATTTACAAACTGACGATTTGCATTTTAATAGTAACGGTGCAGGAAAAATTGAAAATCGAAAATCCGTAAATAGTCAATTAATAAGGCTTGACCTTCTTGCCCAGACCGCCGTCTTCACCTCGCAGGGCGTGCCCTTCATGCTCAGCGGCGAAGAACTGCTGCGCGACAAGAAAGGCGTACACAACTCGTTTGAGTCGCCCGACAGCATCAACCAACTCAACTGGGAGAACAAGACACGCTACCCGCAGGTCTTCGACTATTACAAAAACCTCATCGCCCTGCGCAAGGCTCATCCCGCCTTCCATCTCGGCAAGGCCTCGCTGGTGCGCCAGCATCTGGAGTTCCTGCCCGTTGAGGGCGACTGCCTCGTGGCCTATCGCCTGAAAGACCATGCCGGTGGCGACGAGTGGCAGGACATCATCGTCGTCCTCAACGCCAACCGCGAGGCCAAGACCGTCAGCATACCCGAAGGCCAGTACACCGTGGTCTGCATGGACGGCAAGATTGATGCATCAGGACTCGGCGAGGTCAGTGGCGACAAGGTGCAGGTGGCTCCGCAGTCGGCACTCATCATTCACAACTAAGCAGAGCATACCGAGAAGTCTATGGCATTAATCAAATCATACAAGGGTCTTACTCCACGGTGGGGCAAGGACTGCTACTTTAGCGAGAACGCCACGATTGTTGGCGATGTGACGATGGGCGACCAGTGCTCGGTGTGGTTCAATGCGGTGGTGCGCGGCGACGTGGCACCCATCACCATCGGCGACCGCACCAATGTGCAAGACGGCTCGTGTGTCCATGTGACGCATGAGACAGGCCCCACACATATTGGCAGCGATGTCACCATCGGTCATAACGTCACCGTTCATGCCTGCACCATCCACGACGGTGCCCTCATCGGCATGGGCAGCACCCTCCTCGACGGCTGCGAGGTTGGCGAAGGGGCTATCGTAGCCGCCGGTGCCCTGGTGCTCCAGAACACAAAAATACCGCCCCACGAGATATGGGGCGGCGTGCCTGCCAAATACTTGAAACCCACGCGTCCGGGCCAGACCGACAATGCTGCCCACTACGTGGAGTATGCCAAGGAATATATGAAGTAGTTGAGTGACTTTTGTATTCAGGCCGGTTCAGTGTGACTTTTGTATTCAGCCCGTATACAAGTTGTATTCAGGCTGTATACAAAATGTATTCCGGCTGAATACAAACTGTATTCCGGCCGAATACAAGTTGTATACAGCCGGAACACGAAGTGTATACAGTTTCTATACCAAGTCAGTATACAGTTTTGATACTTAAGTCAGACCGGTGGCTCAGACAGAGTCACCGGTCTTTAGTCTGTGGCGCCATTTCTCTATCAGGGCGGCCATATCCTCCGGCAGCGGACTGGTGAAGTCCATCTCCTCGCCAGTGACAGGATGGCGGAAGCCCAGCGTGCGGGCATGCAACACCTGCCGGGGACAGAGTTTGAAGCAGTTCTGGATATAGGCCTTGTAACTGGCCGTACGCTCTCCGCGCAGTATCTGGTCGCCGCCATAGCGCTCATCTGCAAACAGCGGATGACCGATATGCTTCATGTGGGCACGGATCTGATGGGTGCGCCCCGTCTCCAGCCTGCACTCTATCAGCGTGGTGTAGCCATAACGCTCCAGCACGCGGTAGTGTGTGACGGCAGGCTTGCCCGTGTCGGAGTCGGGCGGGAAGACAGCCATGCGCAGGCGGTCTCTCGGGTCGCGCCCGATGTTGCCCTCTATGCGCCCCTCGTCCTCGACGAAGTTACCCCAAACCAGGGCGTTATAGGTGCGACGGCTTTCGTGGTTGAAGAACTGCTTGCCCAGCGATGACTTCGCCTCCGGGGTCTTCGCCACCACCAGCAGTCCGCTGGTGTCTTTGTCTATGCGGTGCACCAGTCCCACCTGCGGGTCGTTGGGGTCGTAACTGGGCAGGTTGCGCAGATGCCAGGCAATGGCATGCACCAGCGTGCCGTGGAAGTTGCCACAGCCTGGATGCACCACCATGCCCGCCGGCTTATAGACAACCATCAGGGCATCATCCTCATAGCGCACATCAAGGGGAATATCCTCGGGTTCGATGGTCGTATCGAAATGCGGACGGTCGAGCATCAGGGTGATAACATCGCCTGGCCGCACCTTGTAGTTGCTTTTCACCGGCTTGCCCCCAACATGAATAAAGCCAGCCTCGGCAGCCGCCTGTATGCGGTTGCGCGTCTGGTGCTGTGTATGCTCAGTGAGGTATTTGTCGATGCGCAACGGCACCTGGCCATGGTCCACCTCTATGCGGAAATGCTCATAGAGCCGACCGTCGCCCTCGTCCTCGCCCCCATCTGCCGTATCTACAACATCAAGGTCCTCGTCCTCTATATAATCTTCAATCCTCAATCCTCAATCTTCCGTCACTTCCAGGAAATCATCAACATCGTCGGCCTCGCCTTCGGCCGGTTCGTCGGGCGACTTGAGTATATCCTCAATATCCTCCTCGTCCAGTTCATCGTCCATCTTGCCACTACCTATGACCAGGGTCAGTTCCGAACCGCGTGGCACACCTTCGCCTGCCACGAGGTTACGTCCTCTGAACTGGATGCCGTAGACCCAGTCCTTTTCACCCTCAATCACCTTGGGTGAGAGCAACTCAAAGCCGAGCGACTTCAACCGCGCCTGCGCCTCACGGTAACTGCAGTTGTCTATGAGGTCAGGTATGCGCTCGCAGGGCATCGTCAGCGAGTTGATGGTGACATAGATAATACGTCCGTCCTTCACCTGCATGCCCACGCCGGGTGTCTGCGACACGATGTCTCCGGCAGCCATTCCCTCAATATACGAGGAGTCGTTGACCACCAGCAACAGTCCCAGCGAGTCGAGTCTGGCTATGGCTGTGCGGTAGTTCACGCCGTAGAGGTCGGGCACGTCAACGCCCTCGCCATGGTGCGTATAATAGTTCAGCCAGCACTTGACGCCGAAACACAATGCTACGACAACCACCAGCATGGCCAGGAGGTTGCCCCATAGCATCGGCGACACCAGTTTCTTCATAAAGGTCTTTGCACTCATGCTTATTGTTAACTTAATACCAAAACAATACTCACCCTTACTCACAGAATAAAAAAATCTTCAAAAACCTTTCAAAAACACGCTACTAGGCAGCCATTTTTGTAAGATTTTTGAAGATTTTTCTATTATTGCAAAAGGATAAACCTTACAATTTCGGACCAGCGGCTACCAGAGCCTTACCGGCCTCATTACCCTCGTACTTCTTGAAGTTCTTGATGAAGCGGGCAGCCAGGTCCTTAGCCTTCTCTTCCCACTCGTCGCGGTTCTGATAGGTGTCGCGAGGATCGAGGATGCCCCATGCCACGCCGTTGAGTTGTGTGGGAACCTCGAAGTCGAAGTAAGGAATCTTCTTCGTGGGAGCGTTCAGGATGTCGCCACCGAGGATAGCGTCGATGATACCACGTGTGTCCTTGATAGAGATACGCTTGCCGGTACCGTTCCAACCCGTGTTCACGAGGTAAGCCTTGGCACCGCTCTTCTCCAT
>JAFSYY010000121.1 GCA_017455845.1 Prevotella sp.
ATACACAAAATAATTGATATTACCTAATTAAAATAAAAAAACTACAACTTTTTAGCAAAAAAGGCTCAGATGAGACTTTACAATTTAGGACTACGCTTCTTTGAATTGCGTCATTCTACCTTTTTCGTACCCTTGAAATTAGAAAAGTTTAACTGTCAGACAAGGCTCAAACGGGTTCTTGCTTTGGCAAGCGGCAGGGCCGAGTCCGATTTAGAGACCAAACTCTCGCACCAATCCGCATCAAGTTGCATTTTCACCTCGTTCCTAAATTCCCTGTTTTTCCTCGTATTGCCTTTATTTTACGGTCATTCTGCGTTAATTCTCCAAAATCCCTCGTTTGTTACAACCTTTTTTCGTAACTTTGCAGCAGAATTGTGCAAAAAGATGAGATAGGAGCACGCTAATATACTGATCAGAGATAAAAACGAATTTTCCGATACACAACATGAGAAGAGGAAGAGACGTTGCAGTCGTCATATTCATGTCCGCCTTCCTGACGAGTAGGGCACAGCATAGCGATGTGGTACTGGGTGATACGCTAAAGGAGGTGACCGTCACTTCGCGCTCGGCGCAGAAAAGGGTTGGGGAGGTGCAGATTGGCGTAGAGAAGGTAGATATTGCTACGCTGACCAAGGTGCCTGCCCTCTTTGGCGAGAAGGACATTATCAAGAGCATACAGTTGCTGCCTGGCGTGAAGAGCGAGAACGAGGTCTCGGGCGGCTACCAGGTGCGAGGGGGCAAGGCGGCCCAGAACCTGATACTGCTCGACGGGGCTACGGTCTATAACGCCGGCCATCTGATGGGTCTTTTCTCAACATTCAACGACGATGCACTGATGAGTGGCTCGCTCTACAAGGGCCTGGTGCCTGCACCCTTGGGCGGCGGCACTGCCTCGGTTTTCGACATCAGCACGCGCTCTGGTGACCTGCACGACTATCATTACGGCGGTTCTATCGGACTGCTCTCGGCCAAGGTTGTGGCCGAAGGGCCTATCCGGCAGGACCGCTCGTCGTTTCTTGTGGCAGGCCGCCGCTCCTATCTCGACCTGTTTTTGAAGGCATCAGATAAATATCGCGACAACACGCTCCATTTCTATGATGCCAATGTGAGGCTAAATTTCCGGCTGTCGCCAAACGACGTGTTGTCGCTCTCGTTCTTCCAGGGGCGCGACAACATGGGCCTGGCCGACATGATGAATATGGAGTGGGGCAACACCACCGCCACCGCCAACTGGCTGCACACCTTCGGGGACCATCACTATGCCAACACGAAACTGCTCTACAGCAACTTTGCGAGCGACGTGGGTATCGACATGCTCAATATCTACTACACGATGAAGGGCTACATCCGCCACGCCACCATGCAGCATCAGCAGTCATGGCAGGCAGGGTGCCATCACCACCTTTGCTTTGGCATGGAGGCTACCCACCTGCAACTGCAGTCGGCCGAATGGGACATCAACCTGCTCCATCAGCGTGAGAGGCGACGGGCACTGACGGGTGCCCTTTGGCTGGGCGACGATTGGACGATTGGCAGCAGGATAGAACTGTCGGCAGGCATGCGCCTTCATCTGTTCTCGGTGTTGGGCGGCTCGCCTTATTACCAGATTGACGGCGACGGCAACATCACCGAGACCACGGAGGAGGGCAGTGGCCGCATTGTGAAGACATACGCCGACGTGGAGCCTCGCCTCAGTGCCAAAGTGATGCTCAACGGGCAGCACAGCCTGAAAATGGGCTACAGCCGCACGTCGCAGGACATCCATGCCATCAGCGGCATGTCGATGTCGATGCCCTTCGACCGCTATACCATGACCAGCAACATCGTCAGCCCCGAGCAGGCCGACCAGGTGGCGGCGGGATGGTTCTACATCACGCCCCACGGCGGCTACGACTTCTCGGCAGAGGCCTATTACAAGAATATCCGCAACGTCTACGACTATCGCGACGGCAAGGCCTTCTATTCGGAGATAGAGATAGAGCGGCTGATACTGGGCGGCAAGGGCAGGGCCTACGGCCTGGAACTCTGTGCCCATAAGAACAGCGGGCCGCTGACGGGCTGGATATCCTATACGCTGTCGTGGTCGGAGAACAAGATTGAGGGCATCAACGGCGGACGCTGGTACACGGCCTCCAACGACCGCCGCCACGACGTCGCCGTGGTGGGCATCTACCAGTTGTCGCCGGCGTGGGAACTGGCCGCCACCTGGCGCTACAACACGGGTCAGGCACTCACCGCACCCTCGGCCAAATACGACATCGACGGCACCACCTTTTATTATTATAACGAGCGCAACGGCTACCGTGCCCCGGCCTATCACCGCCTGGACCTGAGTGCCACCTGCACCAAGACCATCGGGCGGTTCACCCGCATCTGGTCGTTTGGCATCTACAACGCCTACTGCCGCTACAACCCGTTTACCATTCGTTTCAAGAACGACGACAAGAGTCCCACGGGCACTGTTACAGAGCAGACCTCGCTCTTCGGCATCGTTCCCTCTGTGTCGTTCACACTCAAATATTGAAGATTGAAGATTGAAAATTGAAGATTGAGCACTACCCCATGCGTAAGATTCTATACTTCATCCTGGCTATCATGGCACTCACGGCCTGCAAGAAAGAGATTGACTTCGACTTCCACGAGATAGAGCCCCTCGTGGTCATCGAGGGAAGAGTGACCAACGAGGGCTCCACGGTTGTCATCACCCCGAGCCGGTCGGTGACCGACTCCGTTCGTCCCCGTTGTATGCAAGGTGCCATAGTGACCATCACGGCCGACGGCATTACCACGCCCCTGGCCTACGATGCCGCGTCCGACCGTTATTGCTCGCCGGTAGCCGGCATTGAGCGGAAGACCTACACGCTGAGCGTTGACCTTGACGGCCGTCATTATGAGGCCAGTGCCTATATGCCGCCGCCGGCGCCTATCCTCATGGCCGACTTCTACTGGATGACGGTACTCGACGAGCGCATGTTGGTCTACGAACTGTGGGCCGCAGACCCTTTCCCTGCCGATCGCAACCACTACTGGTATCGTATAGACCGCCTGTCGCGTCATCCGCATTTCGAAGGCAGGCAAACTACGGAGCCATACCGTTGGGGCGTGCTCGACGACCGCGGCAGTCCACCAGGCAAGGTGTTTCTCGACATGGTGGCCACCAGCGAAAAGGCGATGGATGAGGATGAGGAAGAAAACTGGAAACGCATCCTCTATGACGGCGACAGCATCTTCTGTCAACTGATGACCATCGACCGCCCCGTCTACGACTATTTCGCTTCGCTGCGTGCCGGCCAGAGCGGTGGAGCCAATCCGCGCAGCAATATCGCCGGCGGCTGTCTGGGCTATTTCGCGGCTGGCTCCGTCACCCGCACCGACACTATCGTTTTCAGTCGCAGCAGCGTAATGGAGTGGAAGTGAAAAACGGTTCTCCACCAGTTTCGTGTTGGCAGAGATAATCTTCTTTGCAGTGATATTCTGCAACACCACCGTAATGGTGAAAGCAGTCAACAGCACAATGATGATGGCAGCGATAAGTAGGTGTTGTCCCGTCATAGAAATGCGCTGTTTTGTGGATTTCGGATGTAATTTGACTGCAAAAGTAATGTTTTCCCTTGCGGGGGACAGATTGCTTTTACATATCTCGTCCTATTTGCTTTTTCAGTTTTAACACACGGCGCACACTCTCGTCGATACGCTGCTGGCTGAGCGTGCCGTCCTCCACAGCCTTGACCACGGCATCGAAGGCTTCCACGAAGTTTTGTGGACCCAGCACGATGTCGACACCAGCCAGAAGTGTGCCCACCCCTACCTTTTCGCGCAGCGTCATCTGCTGTAACTGTGCCTCCACTTCGTCGGCAGGTGTGGGCGCAGCTACAGGCTCATCGTCGCTTGAACATGACGTAAGAACGATACCGCTTGTCAGGATGGCGGCCAGCATCCATAAAATGTTTTTCTTCATAGTTTTGCTATTTTTTCTGTTAGAAAGATTTTCTGAAGGTGCAGCCCTCTTTCCAGCGTGAGCAGCCGTAGGCGGTCTTGCCCCGTATGATGGTGCCCTGTCCGCAGACCGGGCAGGGCTGTCCTGCCAGCGTGTCGGTCGCCGTGGCAGTGGCTTGCGCCGGCGTGTCGGTCGCCGTGGCCGTGGCTTGCGCTGGCGTGTCGGTCGACGTGGCAGTGGCTTGCGTGGCTTTCTTTGTCTGGCTGTCGGCACTCTTCTTCCGTGTGGCGGCGGTTTTCTTTGGTACCGGCTCTTCCTCCACGGTCACACGGCGGTTGCTCTGGTCGCTGATAACCTGGAGCACGATGTCGGAGACCTGCGTCTTCAGTTCGTTGATAAACTGTATGGGGTCGTATTTCTTGGCCTCTATGTCGCGTAGTTTCTTTTCCCAGATGCCAGTCAGTTCGGCACTCTTCAGCAGTTCTTCGTGTATGAGGTCTATGAGTTCTATGCCAGTGGGCGTTGCCACGAGGTTCTTGCGCTCCTTGCGTATGTAGTGGCGCTTGAACAGTGTCTCGATGATGGCGGCGCGGGTCGACGGGCGGCCTATGCCGTTCTCCTTCATGGCGCGGCGCAGTTCCTCGTCCTCCACCAGTTTGCCGGCGGTCTCCATGGCGCGGAGCAGCGTGGCCTCGGTATAGTGCTTCGGCGGCGTGGTCATCTTCTCGGTGAGGGTAGGGGTGTGGGGGCCGCTCTCGCCTTTCTTGAACTCGGGCAGCACCTCGTCACTGGAAGCCGCGGCTCCCCCTGCGCCACCCGAGGAGGCTTCTGCTGTGTCGTCGTCGTCATGGGGGTCTTTGGCATAGATGATGCGCCAGCCGGGGTCGAGGATGGTGCGGCCGGTGACCTTGAACTCAACACTTTCTTTTGCCTCCTGGTCGGCAGCCCCGTCCTCAGGGCCACCTATCTCTCCCAGTACCGTGGTCTGTGCAAACTGGCAGTCCGGGTAGAACACGGCAATGAAGCGGCGGGCAATGAGGTCGTAGACCTTGCGCTGCAGGTCGGTGAGGTTCTGCGGAACGATACCGGTGGGGATGATGGCGTGGTGGTCGGTGACCTTCGACGAGTCGAACACCTTCTTCGACTTAGGCAGGGGCTTGCCGCCGAGGGGCCGCACCAGGTCGGCGTATGGTGTCTTGCCCATGACCTTCACCTGGAAGAGGCCGTTCATGGTCTGCGGACACTTGCCATAGACATCGTCAGGCAGGAAGGTGGTGTCTACACGCGGGTAGGTGGCGAGTTTCATCTCGTAGAGTTGCTGTATGACGTTTAGTGTCATCTCGGCCGAGAAGGCGAACTTACGGTTGCAGTCCACCTGCAGCGACGTGAGGTCGTAGAGCGACGGCGGGGCCTCCCTGCCGTTTTTCTTCTCCACCTTCGTCACCTTGAATGGCTTGCCCTCGATGGTGTGGAAGGCTTTCTCGCCCTCTTCCTTCGAGGTGAACTTGCCCGAGGTGGCGGTGAACGTGGTGTTGCGATAGACGGTGGCCAGCACCCAGTAGGGCTCGGGCTTGAAGTTGTCTATCTCTTTCTGGCGGTTCACGATGAGGGCGAGGGTGGGGGTCTGCACGCGGCCGATGCTGAGTATCTGTCTGTTCTGGCCGTATTTGATGGTGTAGAGGCGGGTGCAGTTGATGCCCAGGAGCCAGTCGCCCACGGCCCTCGACAGTCCGGCGAGGTATAGCGACTGATAGTGGCTCTGGTCTTTCAGGTTGGCAAAGCCCTCGCGGATGGCCTCGTCGGTCATCGACGAGATCCACAGCCTCTGCACCGGACATTTGGCCTGTGCCTTCTGCATCACCCACCGCTGGATGAGTTCACCCTCCTGGCCGGCGTCGCCGCAGTTGATGATGCTGTCGGCGGCCTGCATGAGCCGCTCAATGACGGCAAACTGTTTCTTGATGCCCTCGTCGTCCTTCAGGCGTATGCCGAAGCGCTGTGGAATCATGGGCAGGGCCGAGAGGCTCCATGCCCGCCACATCGGCGTATAGTCCTCGGGCATCTTCAGTTCGCACAGGTGGCCGAAGGTCCATGTCACCTGGTAGCCGTTGCCCTCCATATACCCGTCGCGGCTGCTGGTGGCTCCTATCACGCGAGCAATGTCCTTGGCCACGCTGGGTTTTTCTGCAATGCAGACTGTCATGAGATATTAAAAAAATTATGATATTAAAAAATTATGATATTAAAAAATTATGATATTAAAAAAATGGAGGTGCAAAGGTAGCAAGAAAAACTGAAAGCAGCAAAAAATCTTTGTGTTTTTCTTGCTTATATCAAAGAAACAGCCTACCTTTGCAGGTCGGAATATCTTATAATAACAACGGAAACGAAGCAATGATGAGAAGGATTTTTGTTTTGTTGCTCGCCGCCCTGACGGTGAACATGGCTTGCGCACAGGCCAGGGACACGCTGCGGGTGCTGGCCATCGGCAACTCGTTTTCCGAGGATGCCGTGGAGCAGTATCTGTGGGAGATGGGCCAGGAGGTAGGTGTGAACTTCATCATCGGCAATGCCTACCGGGGCGGATGGAGCCTGATAGGTCACTGGAAGGATGCCCGCTCGCTGGCTGCCGACACTGAATATCGGAAGGTGGCCGACGGCCAGCGCACCAACCTCGGGAAATATACCCTGCGCCAGATTATCACCGATGAGCCATGGGATGTCATCACGCTGCAGCAGGTCAGCCAGGATGCCGGGCGTACAGACAGTTACGAGCCGGGGCTGAGCCTGATGATAGGCTATGTGAAGGCCCTGGCACGCGTCGACAGCGTGCGCCTGGGCTTTCATCAGACATGGGCTTACGCCCGGGATGCCGACCATCAGGGCTTTGCCAACTACAACCGCGACCAGATGCTGATGTACTCCTGCATCACGGCGGCGGTAGACAAGGCGATGCGCTACCACCAGGGCGACCTGTCGTTCTATATCCCCTCGGGCACCGCCATACAGAACGCACGCACCACACTGCTCGCGAGGAACCGCACTGATGAGCAGTCGGTGAACCGCGAACTCACACGCGACGGCTACCACCTGAACTACACCATAGGCCGCTATGTGGTGGCGTGCACGTGGTTTGAGGTGCTTACGGGGCGTAGTGCCATCGGACTGAAGACGCGGCCGAAGGGCCTCATACCCGAGATGGCTCTCGTGGCGCAGAGGGCGGCCCATGCCGCCGTGCTCTCCCCAATGGCGGTGACGCCGATGTGATGGTGCGAGGTGCGAGGTACGAGGTGAGAGGTGCGAGGTGAGGGGTGAGAGGTGAGAGGTGAGAGAATAGACGGAAGTATCAGTTTTTTTGTGAAAAGTTTGCATAAATGAAAAAAAATGTGTTACTTTGCACCACGAATTAAGCAAGTTACATATTATATTTTAACTAATAAACATTTTTGTTATGAAGAAAATTCTTGTGGCCATCGTGGCCGTGCTCTTTGCAGCACCTTCGTTCGCTCAGTTTGGCAGCGGCGGTTTTTCACTTACTGAGAGCACCATGTATTATGGTGTTCGTCTGGGTCTCAATGTGGCAAGTCTCAGCGGCGATATCAGCAGCGACTGGGGGGCCAAGGCTGGCTTTAACTTCGGCGGTGTCGTAGGCATGCGCCTCAGCGATGCCACGCCAATCTTCCTGGAGAGCGGCCTGTATTACACAGAGCGCGGCGCCAAGGATGGTGATGCCAAGATAGGACTGACCTA
Organism: Prevotella sp.; assembly: GCA_017455845.1. Classification (GTDB taxonomy): domain Bacteria; phylum Bacteroidota; class Bacteroidia; order Bacteroidales; family Bacteroidaceae; genus Prevotella. The sequence goes on from JAFSYY010000121.1 coordinate 7,688, forward strand.
CCTGGAGATTCCCCTCTTGATAAAGTATGGTATTCAGGCCACCGACGATATTGCCGTGCTGCCATATATCGGTCCGGCAGTAGGCCTTGGTATCGCCGGCAAGATTAAGCCGGGCAGTGTGAGTTCGTTTGGCAGCGACGGTGGCTTCAACCGTCCCGACGTAGGCATCAAACTGGGTTGCGGTGCAGAGTACAACCACCTGTATCTGGAGGCCGGCTATCAGTTTGGTATGGCCAATATCGCCGACAGCGACGATGACACCGTGCATGGCAACGCCTTCTTCGTGAACTTCGGCGTGAACTTCTAATCACACAAGATACTACAGATCTTATCTTGATAGGCTCGGGCAACCGAGCCTTTTTGCGTGCCCTGGTTCATGATGGCAAAGCAGAGACGGTGGCCGTTGGAGGCCGTGCAGTAGCCGGCCAGGGAGATAACGCCCGTCAGCGTGCCCGTCTTCGCCTGCACGTTGCCGGCGGCGCGGGTGCCTCTCATGCGCCGTTTCAGCGTGCCGTCCTCGCCGGCGATGGGCAGCGACGGCAGCAGCATGCTGTACACCTGGCGGTGCTGGTAGGCGTAGCGCAGGAGGCGCACCTCCAGTTCTGCCGAGAGGTAGTTGTATAGCGACAGACCGCTGCCGTCGGCCAGCCGGTAGCGGCTGCTCTCCAGTCCCGTGCGCTCTATCAGGGCCTTCTCCAGGCGCTGCGCATACACGGCCTTGGCCGGCCGGCCGGTCATGGCCGCTATCTGGTAGTACACCGACTCGGCATACAGGTTGTCGCTGTCTTTCATCATCCGTTCCAGTATCTGGCCGATGCTGCGCTTCCGCTCGCACACCAGCACCGCATCTCGCACCTCGCACCTCGCACCTCGCACCTCTCTCATCTCATCTCGCACCTCGCACCTCGCACCTCGCACCTCGATCCCCAATGCTTTCTCCAGTTGCGCGGCGCTGGCGGCCTTGCGGTCTACCAGCAATGGCGACAGCGTGGGGTTGTCGTCGTCCCAGCACCAGCCTTCGCCCCATTTCAGCGTGTCTTTCATCGACGTGTCGGCCACTATGCAGCCCGCAATGGTGTCGATGCCCAGGCGGTCCAGGCTCTCGGCAAAGGCCTTCAGGTCGTCGCTGCTGAAGGCGGGGTCCATGCCTCCCACGCAGTAGAGGTCGCCCTGCAGGGTGCGTCCGCTGATGGTGCCCTTATAATATAAAGAGGTGGAAAACTGATAGTCGCTGCCCAGCACGTCGAGGGCGGTGATGGCCGTCAGCAGTTTCATGGTCGAGGCCGGTCGCAGCAGTTGGCGGTGGTTCATGCAGAAGAGGCAGCGGTCGTCGGTCAGGTCCCACACCATGATGCCCAGTTGTGTGTCGTCCAGCAGCGGGTGGCGCATCATCGAGTCGAGCCGCGCCTGCATGGTCAGCGGCCACGGCAGTTGCTGTTCCAGCGTGTCGCCGCTGATGCCTAACTCGCTGACTTCCTGTGCCGACAGGGCTGTCGACAGCAGCAAGATAAACCCAAAAATCAATCTTTTCATCATAACTGCCTGCAAAGGTACTGCTTTTTTCTGAAAAAGTTTGCTGTTTTCCAAACTTTTGATTATCTTTGCGCCTAAAAGATGATAGATGGTGGTGGAATCGTCAATCTGTCAATCAGTAAAACGTAAATCTCTCAAGATAGTGGGACAGTACATAGACAAAGGAAATATGGGCTTCCGCGAGGCCCGCAAGGGGGAGTATATAGACAAGTCGGGGCTGATAGCCATCGTCAACGGCACGCTGGGCTCCAAGAATAAGTTTAGTTGTGTGAGCCGTGCCCGCCGCTTCGGCAAGTCGATGGCTGCTGAGATGCTGTGTGCCTGAACAAATACCCCGTCATCTATCTTGACGTGACCGACTTCACCACGCGGCCCGTCCCGCGTACCGAACTGGCTGCCGTGATAGAACGCAACCTGAGGGAGGAGGTCAATCCCACCATGTTCCGCAACGACATGGCTGAGGTGGAGTCGAAGGACGACGTGCTCACCGTGCTTATCCATCTGGGCTACCTAAGTTATGACTGGCGATTAAGCGTCTGCTACCTGCCTAACCGTGAAGTGGCTGGAGAGATGGAGAATGCCGTCAGGGCCAACAAATGGAAACCCGTGATAGATGCCATCCAGACATCGGATCGGCTGCTCCAGGCCCTGCTCCGCGGCGATGCCCAGGCCGTGGCAAAAGGCATAGAGACCGTACACCGGCAGGAGGTGAACCTCTTCAAATACAACGACGAGAACAGCCTGGCCTGCGTCATCAGCCTGGCTTTCTACGCCGCCCGCAACGACTACCATGTGCACCGCGAGTATCAGACGGGCGACGGCTATGCCGACCTGGTGCTGATCCCCCGCAAGCATGTCACGAAGCCTGCCGTGGTCATTGAACTGAAGTACGACCATACTGCCGACACCGCCATCGCGCAAATCAAGCAGAGGCACTACCCCGAGACCATACAGGCCTACACCGGCAACATCCTCCTCGTGGGCATCAGTTACAGCCGCGAGGACAAAACGCATACATGCCAGATAGAAACCTATACAAAGTAGCCATCAATACTTTCGTTTTGTTTTTTTTAACAGATTATTTGCTTATAGTTTCATGTTTTTTTTGTAATTTTGCATAATATTTATAAAAACAGAACCATTTTGATTATTAATGTATATTTTTTTTATCAACTTTATTATTAACAAAAAATTTTATGCTTATGAAGAAAATTACATTCATGCTGATTGCTCTTCTGGTAGCCGTGGTGACATTCGCCGCCGGGCCGAAGAAGCAATTCGAAGCACTGCCATTCGCGCCTGCAAAGGCCAGTGTGCAGATGGGTAAGCAGTTCAATGCCAAGCAGGCACCCGCCGCTCTGGCAAAGAAAATGCAGAAGGCCGCCAAGGCCAAGGTTCGCAGTCCGAAGAAGGCCGCTGCAGTTGCTGACTTCGTGGGAGACTACCAGTGGGATTACGCGACGTCAAACAATACGTCTACAGACCTTGAGTCGCTCACGACGACCGCAGGCTCAAGCCACGTCGTCATCTCTGAGTCGGCAACCACCGAGGGTGGCATCACCATCTCCGGCATGTTCACCAACGACCTTGAGGCTACTATCGTAAATGCTGATGATTATGACTATTTCCAGATTGAGGGTGGACAACTCGCAGGTACTTCATCTTACGGCGACTATCTCCTTTATGGTTTGTTCTATTATGCAGGCGACGAGGAGTATTCAGAGGGATGGTACTACGATGACATCTACGGATACCTCGAGGAAGACGGCACTATTACCATTGAGCCTTGGCTCGTCAGGGTTCTTACTGGCGGTGATTACGATGGCTATAGCCTGACTCCCTACTTTGTAGTGGGCAGCACGCTCACTCCCGCCGAGCCGCTAACCGTGGTAGAGTTGCCCGATGGCGTGGAGGCAAAGGAGTACGTGATGACATACGATGACGGTTCAACTCCCGTCAAGGTGGCTGTCGACGGCAACGATGTCTACTTCCAGGGCATGAGTCATTACATTCCCGAGGCATGGGTAAAGGGCACGAAGGACGGCAATGCCGTTACCTTCGCCGCTATGCAGTACATGGGTGAGTATGACACGTATGGTGCCTCATACTTCTTCTACAATGGTGAGACCGTGTTTACCTACGATGCTGAGGCTGATACCTACACTGCCGAGGGTCAAGTATATGGTGTTCTGGCCGACAGATACTATGACGGCAACTACACCAACCCCGTGATAGCACCCGTCGTTGAGAAGGCTGTTATGCCCGCTGACCCGGCAATCACTGCTCTGACGAATGGAGACTATGGCTGGTACTTCACGTTCAATGTACCTCTCACAGACGTTAATGGCGATCCCCTCGTTGCATCTAAGTTGTCGTACATGATCTACACCGACACCGAGGGCGAGATTGCTCCGCTGACCTTCACACCTGATACACATACCTATCTGACCGAGGACATGACCGAGATTCCTTACGGATTCACTGAAGATTGGGACTTCTACAACACCCAGATTTTCCTGAACGACCTCTACTCCGCCGACTGGAACAAGATTGGCATCCAGAGCATCTACCGTGGTGGCGGTGAGGAGAATGCTACCGAGATTCAGTGGTTTGACATCAAGGAGTATGCTGTCACCACCGCTACCTTCAACTTCAACGAGATGGAAGTGCCTACGTCGAGCAATGTCTCTACCGACGGTGACATCACCGAGGATAAGGCTATTACGGAAGGTAAGGTTACTTTGACCATTTCGGCAAAGGAGGAAGGCAAAACAACTGCTAACCGCTTCTGGAGCACCAGCGCCGGTCCGCAACTGCGCGTCTACAGCGGCACACTGACCTTCAGCGTTCCCGACGGATATAGCATCACTGAAATCAAGTTTAACCACAACAGCAAGTGGGGTGCCAACACCATAAACGGAGTAGCAATTGAGAATGATACAGAGAACAATGTAGCGACTTGGACGCTTGCTGAAGATGCAGAGCCCGCTACGGAGATTGTTGTTGCCATTGCTGCCAACTCGCAGATCAACAGCATCGATGTCACTGTAGCGAAGGTTCCCGATCAGTTGGTTGAACTGCCCGAGGGCGTTGAGGCCGAGGCATGGGCTCTGGAAGGTTTCTATAGCAATGGCGAGAGTGGAATGGACATACTCCAGTCTACTGAGGTGGCCATTGTCGGTAACGACATTTATGTAAAGGGTCTGGCATACTACTTTGAGGATGCTTGGCTGAAGGGTACCATTGAGGATGGCATTGCCACCTTCCCCGCCGGACAGTTTGTCGGTGAAGACAAATATGGTAAAGAGTACATGAATGGCTATGACGAGGTTGATGAGGATGCCGAAGAGTATGACATTTGCGACATCCAGTATTACTACGACGCCGAGGCAAAGACGCTGACACAGGCTACGCTCTATGTTCTGGAGTGCGGCACTAAGAGCGGATATGACGAAGATGGCGAATTATCAGTCTGGGGCTGGTGGGAAGTTTCTAACCTCCACGCTGGCGATCCTATAGAGAAGGTGGCTGTTGAGGTTCCCGAGGACCTGGTAACCGAGGACTATCTCTTCAGCGCTAACGAGTATGTGGAAGTAGAAGATGATGAAGACGCGGAAAGTGCCCGTCGCATGAAGACACCTCGCAAGGCTTTGACGCTGGAGCCCTACGAATTCCAGATTCAGGTGGGCTTCGACGGCCAGGATGTCTACTTCAAGGGATTCACAGAGAACACCGCTGACATGTGGGCTAAGGGTACGCTGAGCGAGGACGGCAAGACCGTTACCATTCCCGCCAACCAGTACATCGGTACTATTGAGTCATTTTTCGGTAGTTTCGACTACCACCTCGCCGCAATTGACGAATACTACGAGCCGGCAGACATCGTGCTCAACTACGATGCTGAGGCCGGTAAGTTCAGCACCGAGCAGACTGTTGCCACGAACGGTAGTATGTTCGTTATGTATACCTATCAGTCCTTCGGAGATGTGGAAATCACCAAGATACCCGAGGTGGCCGCTACGCCCGCTGATCCTTCGATTGATGACTACAAACTTACAGGCACCAGTTATCCGTATGTGTGCTTCAACATTCCTGCTGAGGATGTGGACGGCAACGCTATTCTGGCCTCGAAACTCTTCTACACCGTATGGGTAGAGGTTGATGGAAGTGCGCAGCCGTATGTCGTACTCGCTGACGAGTACAGTTATATTGAAGAGGACATCACTGAGGTTCCCTATACATACGATGACAATTACGACATCTACAGGGGTGGTTCACGCTTCTACTTCAACCCCGCTGATGCTGTTCCTACTTGGAAAAAGATTGGTGTGCAGAGCATCTACTACGGTGGTGGCGAGTGCAACAAGTCGAAAGTTGTATGGATGGAGAATCCCGCATACGACCCGACCGTTGGCATTACCAACATCAATGCTGACAACCAGAAGGTTGTCATCTTCGACCTCCAGGGCCGCCGCGTGGCTGCTCCCGCCAAGGGTCTGTACATCGTCAATGGTAAAAAGGTCGTGATTAAGTAATCACCCCTATACATACTACTATTTAAATTCAGGGGGCTGCCCGTGCGGGCAGCCCCCTGAATTTGTTAAAGATTTCAAGTTTTCAGGTATTTTTTTTGTAGTAATGATTTATTTTTCTATCTTTTTTTTGGTTTTATTGTTGTTAAGTTTACCATTTCTGATATATAACTTGATTATGTTGCACAAAGAACGTCGTGAGGCAGGCATGGCTAAATAGTTATGTAAGATTTTTTTACCACGAAAATGGGGGTCTGGAAATTTTCATTCTAGAGTGAAAATAGGGAAAAAAGGCCTCGTTGGGGCGACAAAAAATAATGGTCAAGGTGCAACGGAGACTCCGCCATGGTGCAACGTAGCCAGTTTTGAACAGCAACGGAGCCTCCTTTGAACTTCAAAGGAGGCTCCGTTGCACCATGGCGGAGGCTCCGTTGCACCATGACGGAGGCTCCGTTGCAAACCGGAAAATCGGCGATTTTTTGATATGTCTGATTATCAGACAGTTACAACATGCGCCAGAATCGCGTATTTGCGACCGAGGAAGCAGTTGGTGGATTCCGTTGAAATCTAGGGGGTAGTTAATCGTCCTTTTTGTAAATTATTTTCTGAATGATTCTCCGCTACAAGGGAGCGAGCCCTGTTCGTCTGTTCACCACGGTAATCACGGCCTGTGCGAGGTTGATGAACGCCTGGCCGGTCATGGTGTCTATATGTAAGGCGGCCGGCTCGCCGCTGTCGCCGCTGTCGCAGATGCTCTGCACGAGGGGTATCTGTGCCAGCAGGGGCACGTTCATCTCCTGTGCCAGTTGCTTGCAGCCCTCCTTCCCGAAGATATAGTAGCGGTTGCCGGGCAGTTCGGCCGGCGTGAACCATGCCATGTTTTCCACCAGCCCGAGGATGGGCACGTTGACCTTCTCGTTGCGATACATGTCGATGCCCTTGCGTGCGTCGGCCAGCGCCACCTGCTGCGGTGTGCTGACGATGACGGCGCCGGTCAGGGTGAGCGTCTGCAAGAGGGTGAGGTGGATGTCGCTGGTGCCCGGCGGTGTGTCAAGAATAAAATAGTCCAGTTCGCCCCAGTTGGCATCGGCTATGAGTTGCTTCAGGGCGTTGGTGGCCATGCCGCCGCGCCATAGCGTGGCCGTGGTGGGTGATACGAAGAAACCGATGGACAGCAGTTTCACACCGTATTGCTCTACAGGCTCTATGAGGTCGCGGCCGTCAACATTGACGGCGTAGGGGCGGGCATCTTCTACATGGAACATCTTGGGCACAGAGGGCCCGAAGATGTCGGTGTCGAGGAGTCCCACCTTATAGCCCAGGCGTGCCAGTGCGATGGCCAGGTTGGCGGCCACGGTGCTCTTGCCCACGCCGCCCTTGCCGCTGCTCACGGCGACGATATGCTTCACGCCGGGCAGGAGGTTCTCGGCCGCTGGCCGTGGCTTTGACTTGAACTCGGTGAGTATTTCCACCTCGACGGGTGGCTCGACGGGGAAACCGTCGAGCACAGACTTACAATGATACTTGATGGCGGCGTCGGCGGCCTTGACGGTGGACTTGAGGAAGGGGTCGGTGTCGCGGGGAAAGAGCAGCACCACCTTTACCTTCCACGGCTCGCCTGCCTGTTGCGGTGCGGCGATGGCGGGTGTGTCGGCCACCATGTCGCTGTCTACCAGGTTTTTCTTCGTGCCGGCATACATCACCGTGGCCAGCGCGTCCATAATCAGTTTGGGATACAAGTTATAGTTCATAATTCATAGTTCATAATTCATAATTTTCCGACTTACGGTTGCGACTAACCTATTTACGCCGCGAAGCCGGTCGGTTTTCTAACCGCATAGCGTTCTAAAAGGGATGAAACTGACCGTGTCAATTCTCAATGATTTGCATCATCTTCTTCCATGACTTGTCGGCAGCGTAGCGGCTCTTGGCACCTCTTGGCACATAGACCTTGAGCGTAGGCATGGGCACACCCCTGAAGGTGCTGCTGCTGATGGCAGGCGGCGTGGGCGCACTGATGACGAAGTCGCGCAGCGATGAACACCTGGCAAAGGCATTGCCGCCAATCTTCTTCATGGCGGAAGGCAGTTCGATGCGCCGCAGCGCGTTGCAGTCGCGGAAGGCTGCGCTGCCTATGCTGGTGCATGCCGGCGGGACGACCATGGTGGTGAGCGAGGCACACTGCTCGAAGGCATTGTCGCCGATGCTCTTCACCGTGATGGGCAGTGTGATGCCCAGGAGCGAGGTGCACTGCTCGAAGGCGTTGTCGCCGATGCTCTTGACGGTGACGGGCAGGAGGACGACGCGCAGGGAGTGGCAGTAGCGGAACACGTCGTCTTCTATCTTCTCGATGAATCCCTGTATATACACACTGTCGAGCGACGAGCATTTCTCAAAGGTGTCGCTGCCTATATCCTTGGTGAGTTGCGGTATGCGTATGCTCTTGAGGCTGGTACACTCTTCGAAGGCATGGTCGTTGATACGAGTCAGCGACGATGGTAACTCGATGTTTACCAGCGACTTACATTCTGAGAACGCCCTGGTGCCAATGGTCTTGATGCTGTTGGGCAGGGAGATGTTGGTGAGGCTGATGCAGCCTTCGAATGTCTCTGTGGCGATGGCTTTCAGTTTGCTGTCGATGGTGACATCGGTGAGGCTGCTGCAGTGCTGGAAGGCCGCGCTACCGATGTGCGTGGCACTGCCTATCTCGACGGTGGCAAGGCTGGAGCAGTCGAGAAAGGCCTCGCTGCCTATGGAGGCGGTCTTGGGCAGTTCGATGCTCTGTAGGTTCAGGCATTTCTCGAAGGCGTTGTTGCTGATGGTCTTCACGGCGTCGGGTATGAGGATTGTTTCAAGCGAGGCACATTTCTTGAACGCCTCCTTGCCGATGGCGGTGACCGCCTCCGGCAGCACGATGTCGCGTAGTTGCTCGCAGCCCTCGAACACGGAGTTGGCGATGCTGGTGATGGCGGTCTTCTCCATGGCTACGCTTTCCAGTGCCTTGCAGCCGTTGAAGGCATCGGCATCGATCAGCGTCACCGATGGCGGGATCTCTATCGCGGTGAGGGCGGCGCAGCCGTCGAAGGCATGGTTGTCGATGGTGACGAGACCTTCAGGCAGGGTGATGGCCTCCATGCTCTGACAGCCCTTGAAGGCAAACTCGCCTATCTCCTTGACGGTCTCGGGCAAGGTCACCTCCTTGAGTGCGGAGCATCCGCTGAAGCAACTGCGGCTGATGGTGGTGGCGGTAGACGGCAGGACGACCTTCTCCAGCGCCTTGCAGTTGATAAACAATGCTACGGGCACGACGTCGGCCTGCGTGCGCAGGCTTCCCTTGCCGTCGGTGATAGATGCCTCCGACAGGTCGAGCGTGGTGAGCAGCACGTCGCCGGCCCTCTTCGGCCTTATGCGGCCGGCCATCGACTGTATAACCTTCAGGTCGTTGCCGTTGAGCGGTCCGCAGACCTTCAGTTCGGATATCGTGAAGCGGATGCTGTCGGGCAACAGCGTGGCCAGTTTGCCCACGGAGTCTACCGTCACCGTCAACTCCCCTTCTTGCGCCCTTGCAGGGCTGAAGAAAAAAGAAAAAATAATAAATAATAACCCCAGCGGTATACGTTTCATAATTATATCAATACCCAATTCATAATTCACAATTCATAATTCACAATTTTCAATTACTTCGCCGTCTCGAGCGAACTGCGTTTTGAGCGGTGGTAACTGCGGTAGTCGTCGAGTTCTATCTCTATGTCGGGCTCTTCCAGCGGGCCTTCGTGGGGCAGCCGGAATTTCATGTATTTGATGCTCAGGCCGCGTGCCAGCCACATCGACTCGTAATAGGTCTGAATGGTTCGAGGTACGAGGTACGGGGTACGAGGTGCGAGGTGCGAATCCCCATACAAATCCTCGGTCCTTGCCTCCACGGGCAGGTGGTTTCTCTCCACCATATAGCAGGTGTAGGTGAAGAGGAAGTTAGAGTCGGTCTTGAGGTGGATGATGCCGCCATTGACGAGGAAGCGGCGGTAGCGCTGCATGAAGAAGGTGCTGGTGAGTCGCTTGCGCGGGTTTTTCATCTGTGGGTCGCAGAAGGTGAGCCATATCTCCTGCACCTCGTCGGGCGCAAAGAAATGGTCGATGATCTCGATGTTGGTGCGCAGGAACGCCACGTTGGTGAGACCTTCTTTCAGAGCCTGCGTGGCCCCCGTCCACATGCGTGCACCCTTGATGTCGACGCCGATGAAGTTGACCTGCGGGAACAGTTTGGCCAGCCCAACGGTGTATTCGCCCTTGCCGCATCCTAGTTCCAGGACGATGGGGTTCTGGTTGTTGAAATACTGCTCGCGCCACTGTCCGCGCATGGCAAACGACACGTTGCTCACTACCGAGTAGGGGTACTGAAAAACGTTCTCGTAGGTCTCCATGTCGGCAAACTTTGCCAGTTTTCCTTTGCTCATTGCTTTTCTTCGTCTTTGATGCAAAGGTACGAATAATCTGCGAAATGCGCAAATATTTCTAAAAAAAAACGCAAGAGCACGCCTTGATGACGTGCTCTTGCTGATAGGTTTAATGATTAGATCTGTGACAGGATCTTCTCTGCATTGTATTTCTTTGTACGGCCTCCAACGGTGAAGAGGTCGATGAGTGCCCAGATGCCGCAGCCACCGCAGGTGAGCAGTTTGGCAACGCCCAGGCCGGTCTCTCCAAGCATGAAGCGGTCTACGCCGTAGCCTCCGAGGAAGAAGGCGATGAGGAACATCATGGTGCTGCCCTTCAGGTTGGCAAAGGCTGCCTGTGCCACACCCTCGTCAGCATCGAGCAGGCGCTCGCGAATGGTTTCAATAAACTCTGGAGCGAGTTTGTCGACATTCACCGAAATAAGTTGGTCAACTTGTTCTCTAGTCATAATCGTAATGTTTTAAGGGTTAATAATGATGTGTATTTAAATATGTAGGATATTCCTGATGACAAACCAGGCAGGAGCCAGGATGCAAAGGGCGTAGGTAACGGTGCGCCCTTCCAGGACCTTTCTCCACTGCTGCTGGGCATGGCCCTTCAGACACAGTCGCTGGATGGCGTAGAGTGTGATGTAGGGTATGAGGACAACCAGCAGGTAGTTGTATCTGATGGCCTCCAGAAAACGGCCGTGCATCATGGCGTGGAGAAAGCGCTGCATGCCGCAACCGGGACAACTCCATCCGGTAGCAGCATGGAACACGCATTTAGGTGCCAATGCCGTTTCCACGGGATTGAGGAAGTATAGGAACAGCAGCACCGCCACTGTTGCGGCTATACCCATGATGAGCAGGGGCCTCCTGATGGTCATGTTAGAAATTGCCATTGATGGCCTGGGTGATGTTTGCCAGGCCCACTACAAAGACATAGACAATGCTGGTGATGATGCCAATGCCCAGCAGCACCGATGCGATGATGTTGAGGGTCTTGGCAAGGCTGGATGCCTCTTGTGCACGGGCAAAGCCTTCGTTTCCCATGAGCAGCAGTTTGCTGACCTCATTGGATTTCATGAGTGCGATGACCGACAATACCAGGCTGACGATGCCTGAGCATGAGCAGCAAAACAGGACGGAAATCACCAGGTTGACAATCGACCAGGTCTTGTAGTCGTTGGGCTGCTGGGAGTAAGCGTATTGCTGATTGTAATCCATTATATTCATTTTTTTGTTAATTGTTTCGAGGTTCGAGGTACGAGGTACGAGGTTCGAGGTACGAGGTTCGAGGTACGAGGTTCGAGGTACGAGAATAGATTCTGATTATTCAATGACCACGGCGGTCCAGCCGTGCTTATCCTCTATCTCACCATACTGTATGCCGCGCAGCGTGTCGAAGAGTTTCTTCGAGACGGGGCCGGGCTTCTCGCCGAAGGAGTAGCGCTTGCCGGTGTCGAGGTCGTCGATATACGAGATGGGGCTGATGACGGCTGCCGTGCCGCAGGCACCTGCCTCCTCGAAGGTCTCCAGTTCCTCCTCGGGTATGGGCCGGCGCTCCACCTTCAGGCCTAAGTCCTCGGCCACCTGCATCAGGCTCTTGTTGGTGATAGAGGGCAGGATAGAGGTTGACTTCGGCGTGACGTAGGTATTGTCCTTGATGCCAAAGAAGTTGGCGGCGCCACACTCGTCCATGTATTTCTTCTCCTTCGCGTCGAGGTAGAACTCGCAGG
>JAFSYY010000122.1 GCA_017455845.1 Prevotella sp.
ACTGTCCGCAATCCGCTGATGTGGGCCGACGTGCCCGATCCCGATGTCATTCGAGTGGGCGATACTTATTATATGGTGTCGACCACCATGCACCTGATGCCCGGAGGACCGGTTTATGAATCGAAAGACCTGATACACTGGTCGCTCGCCAGTTATCTGTTCGACAGTCTTACCGACTCTCCGCTCTACGACCTGCAGGGTGGTACCAACTACGGACGCGGCCAGTGGGCAACGTCGCTGAAGTATCATGATGGCACGTTCTACGCCCTCTTCTGCACCAACGATCCAAACAACTCTGACAGCTATGTATTCACTACGCAGGATCCCCGTGGGCGATGGACGATCCATAGCCGTCTGCCCCACTTTCACGACCCGTCGCTCTTCTTTGATGACGATGGACGCGTCTATGTGTTCCACGGCTCTGGCATGCTGACCGAATTGCAGCCCGACCTAAAAAAGGTAAAAACAGGAGGAATTAGCCAACTGGTGATAGGCCGTGACCGCGAGGAAAACGCATTGCTGGAAGGTAGCCGTGTCATCAAGAAAGACGGGAAATACTATGCACTCATGATCTCATGGCCTAAGGACAAGCCTCGGCGCCAACTTTGCTACCGTGCCGACAATATCACTGGCCCTTACGGAAAAGCAGTCATTCTGGAGGACAACTTCGACGGCTTCCCGTACGTTGGACAGGGAACTATCGCCGACACCCCACAAGGCAACTGGTATGCCATTATCTTTCAAGACCGTAACGCTATTGGGCGTGTGCCTACCCTCTCGCCTGTCACGTGGGATGATGGGTGGCCCATGATTGGGAAGGTGCCACACGAAGTCAATGTTGCTCTCACACCGCACGAAGATGAGCCTATCGTGACGAGCGATGACTTCTCTGGTCGCACACTGAAACCCCAGTGGCAGTGGAACCACAACCCCGTTGACAACGCCTGGTCGCTGACAAAACGAAAAGGGTGGTTGCGCCTGAAGACCTCGCGTGTCGTAGATAACCTGTATGCCGCTCCTAATACCATTTCCCAGCGCATGGAGGGTCCGGTGTGCTCGGCCACCGTCTGCATAGACATCGCCCACATGAGGGATGGCGACAGGGCAGGCTTTGCGGCGTTCAACGGCCATTCGGGTGTGCTAGTCGTGGAGCGCAATGGAGGCAAGAATACTTTGGCACAGCAGGCACAGGTGGTCAATTTCATCGATGAACCTCTCCATGCCATTGGCAGTGTAGACATAGACGAGATACAACGTGTCGACTTGGGAAGGGTGAGGCGATTGTTCTTGCGCATTGACGGCGACTTTCGCCTGAACCGGAACATGGCCTCTTTCCAATATTCCACCGACGGCCATGAGTGGCACCAGATAGGTCTGCCGTTCCAAATGCGTTTCGACTATACCCGTCTCTTCATGGGTACCCGCTTTGCAATTTTCAACTATGCCACGCGACAGACAGGTGGCTACATAGATATTGATTATTTTATCTATCATAAAACTGAGCTATGAAGTATTTCTTCTCTTTTCTTTTAGTAGGACATCAGCACTGACTATCCGGTAAGTTTCCGAGTGGGGGCAGGACCATATCGCCACCGTCCCGATTTAAAAGTCATCTCGTAAGGGTGACTATTATTGATTTTGCTCTCCGAGATGGTCGATAAGGAATATAGTAGCATTTAGCAATGGTTGTAAGTCATCGTTAATGACTTCTGATATAATGTCTACGTCTATGTCAAAGTAGCCATGGGCAATTCTGTTCCTCAATCCGAAGACTTGATGCCAAGGGATTTCGGGACGAATAGCCAGAAATTGTCCTTCGGTAATTTTGTCTATCTTTCTGAAGCCTTCACCTATTGCCATTATTGTCATACAGTCATACAGTTACCTGCAAGGTCCTGAACTCCGCTTGGTGACATGAGCAACTGATTCATATCTGTGATGCCCTGATTCCATTTCATCAGGTTCTCAATGGACTCCTTTATTGGTGAAGTATGTCGAACACAACCTCACGCTTTTCCAAAGATATCGATTCCATACTTATTGATTTGGTTCAAGAAAAAGGGGCGCATGTTGTCATGTTTGCGTATCAAATCTACACTCGTACCAAGTATTGACTCCAGATAGTCGGCAGCGGCACATAGCGTATATGCCTTTGGAGACATGACAACAAAGAGGTCTACATCGCTGTCGCCATGATGCTCGTTCTTGGCAACAGAGCCGAATAGCCTCATATAGGTGATGCCATAGTTTGTTCTTAGCACATCAGCATGACTTTTAAGTATGTCAATGTATTCTTGTCGTGTCCTAAGCGTCATAGATTAGTCTGAAAACATCCTTTTCCCATTGGTCGGCCTTACAAACGGCTTCTTCGGCCTCTGGATTCCATCAATGTCGTGACCCGCCCTGCCGCACGCGGCTGGCTTAGTCGGGTGTAAATATACGAAGAATAATTGGAACAACCAAACTTTTTTGTCGGAAAAACAAAGAAAAAAGCGAAAAAAATTGGAGTACACAAAAGAAATGAAACACACCCTCTTTGAACCCTTAAAAAAACAAAAAATGTTGGGCGACCCTTTTAGGGTCTGTCTTCCTCTCACCAAGTGACCTAAGTTGAGAGACCAAGTGACCTAAGTTGAGAGACCGATTGACCTAGTTCGACAGACCGATTGACCTAGTTCGACAGACCGATTGACCTAGGTCGGCAGATCGATTGACCTAGGTCGGCAGATCGGTTGACCTAGGTCGGCAGATCGATTGACCTAGGTCGGCAGGTAGCGAAAGAGGCTCCATCGCATTGCGGTGGAGCCTCTTTCGCGTTGCAAAACGGCCAGTTTTGGAGTGCAAGGACATGGCTGTTAGTCATCAATCCACCACGTGTTTACATGAAAAAATGCTGATTTTTTTGCTATTTTAGCAGAAAAGTGGGAGTGAGGGGTTGCAAATAGGATTATTATTCGTAACTTTGCAAACCGTATGAAGGTACTGATAGCAAATACGAGTGACAATGAAGGTACTGATAGCAAATACGAGTGACAATGAAGGTACTGATAGCAAACACGAGTGACAATGAAGGTACTGATAGTAAACACGAGTGACAATAAGGGTGGGGCGGCGGTGGCCGCCGGCCGCCTGATGGATGCGCTGAACAACCACGGGGTGAAGACCAGGATGCTGGTGCGCGACAAGCGGACCGACGACATCTGCGTGGTGGCACTGAAGCATCGGCTGCTAAAGGAATGGTATTTTCTCTGGGAGCGCCTGGTGGTTTTCATGCGTCTGCATTTCAGTCGCGAGCATCTGTTTGAGGTGGACATAGCCAATGCGGGTACCGACATCACAGGTACGAGGGAGTTTCGCGAGGCCGACGTCATCCATCTGCACTGGATCAACCAGGGCATGCTCTCGTTGAACGGCATCCGAAAGATCCTGAAGTCGGGCAAGCCGGTGGTATGGACGATGCACGACATCTGGCCTGCCACGGCGGTATGCCACCTGACGCTGGGGTGCAACCACTACCGCACGGCCTGCCGCCACTGTAAGTACCTGCCGGGCGGCGGGGGCGACAGCGACCTGTCGGCCAAGGTGTGGAGGCGCAAGCAGACCGTGCTCGGCAGCGGTAACATCACCTTCGTGGCGTGCAGCAAATGGCTGGAGCAGGAGGCGAAGAGCAGCGCCTTGCTGGGCGGCCACACCATCATGAGCATCCCCAACCCCATTGACACGCGCATCTTCTGTCCTGGCAACCGCGAGGAGGCCTGCCGTGCCGAGGGCTTGCCTGCCGACAAGCGTCTCATCCTGTTTGTCTGTCAGCGGGTTACCAATTCCAACAAAGGTATGCAGTACCTCATCGATGCCTGCCGACAGTTGGCCGATGCACAACCGCAGATGAAGGACGACACGGGCGTGGTGATACTGGGCCGCTATGCCGACGAGATGGCCTTCCAGTTGCCTTTCCCTGCCTATCCTCTGGGCTATGTCAGCGACCGCCAGCGCATCGTCAATATCTATCGCTCGGCCAGTCTGTTTGTGCTGCCTTCGCTCAGCGAGAACCTGCCCAACACCATCATGGAGGCGATGGCCTGCGGCGTGCCCTGCCTGGGCTTCCGCGTGGGTGGCATCCCCGAGGAGATAGACCATCTGAAGAACGGCTATGTGGCCACCTACCGCTCTGTGGACGACCTGGCCCGCGGCATGGACTGGATCCTGAACCAGGCCGATGCTGCCGCGCTGTCGGCCGAGGCGGTGAAGAAGGTGCGACACTCTTATTCCATGCAGCAGGTGGCTGTGCGCTACAGCGAGGTGTATCAGCAGGCCATGGCCCAGAAACATTTCATGCTATGATACGATTCACGGTTGTTACCATCACCTATAATGCCGAGGCCGTGCTCCAGCGCACCCTCGACAGCGTGCTCCGCCAGACCTACGAGGGTGTGGAGCATCTGATCATCGACGGTGCCTCGACCGACGGCACCCTGCCGATGCTCGAAGCATACAAGGCCGCCAACGATACTCACCTCTCACCCCTCACCTCTCACCCCTCCCACAAGGTCATCATCCTCTCCGAGCCCGACCACGGCATCTATGATGCCATGAACAAAGGTCTCAGCCAGGCCTCGGGCGACTATATCGTCTATATGAATGCTGGCGACTGCTTCCCGCAGGACGACACCCTGGAGCAGATTGTGCACCGCTGCGGCCTGTCGGTGACGCCCAGTGCCGACCTGCCTGGCGTGCTCTATGGCAACACCGACATCGTTGACGACGAGGGCCGCTACCTGCGTCCGCGCCGGCTTCAGCCGCCTGCCCGCCTCACGTGGCGCTCCTTCCGTCATGGCATGCTGGTGTGCCATCAGGCGTTCTATGCCCGTTGCGACATAGCCAAGAACCTGCCGTATGACACCCGCTACAGGTATTCGGCCGATGTGGACTGGTGCATCCGCGTGATGCGCGAGACAGAGCGCATGGGGCTCTCCTTATATAATATAAATATGGTGGTGGCCAACTACAGTGAAGAGGGCGAAACAACTCGCCATCACCGTGAGTCGCTGTTTGAGCGCTACAGGGTGATGGCGAGTCATTATGGCCAGGTGAGCACCTTCTTGATGCACTGCTGGTTTGTTGTCAGGTCTATGGTGTAACGCTGACCACGCCCTTCAGACCATCCTTGTTATAATAGCCGCCGTTCTGGAACGTGAGGTCAGCCGTCTGGGGCGAGCCATTGTTGCTGAAGATGATATTGGCGGGCTGGGTGGTCAGTGAGCCGCTGTAGGTCCATTTCCACACGCTGTTGCCGTTGTTGGCCGTGCCTATTTTCTGGCAGGCCTCGCCCGGCCAGTTGTTGCCGGTAAAGTTCTGCGTGCTCCATGCCCAGCACATGATGGTCTCTGTCCATGAGGCTGGTGCCTCGAAGAAGGCACATGTCTCGCCGGCATTGACCACGCAGCATGCCGGAATCTCCACGGGCTTGTCCTTCTCGCTCTCCTTCACGTCGTAGGTGCGGGTGACGACCTGCCCCACCTGTCCGCCTGTCAGCAGTGCTGCCTTCAGCGTGGTGGTGCCCACGGGTATGCTGACCATGGTGCCGCTGGCCACGGCGGTGCTGCCGGCTGTCGGTGCCGAGCCGTCGGTGGTGTAGACCACCTGTGCGCCAGCCGTTGTGGTGACGGCCGAGAGCATCACCTGCTGCGTGCCCTCATACTTGCCCGACGGCAGGTCGGCGTAGGCCGTGTTCATCGTGGCGGGGAGGTAGTAGGCATAGTGATAGCCCTGTGTAATCTTCGTCCACTGCTGGGCATCGACGAGCGCCTCTACAGCCGCCACGTCGCCAATAGCGGCGAGCAGGCAGTTGTTGCTGCCGGTCTTGGTGATGATGGAATAATATTTCTTGCCTGTGCGGTAGGCCTCGTAACTGCTCTCGCTGTTGATGCCGGCCGTCTTGCGTGCAGCCACCATGGCCTTGATCTGTGCCGGATAGTCCTGCCAGTGGGGGAGGAACACACACGGCGTGCCCGGCATGGCCATCATGTAGGCGTTGGCAGCCAGGGTGTCCTTGCGCAGCGGGCCGTTGCTCGAGCCGTCATGGCGCACCTGCGTGTCGTGGTTCTCTACGAAGGTCACGGCATAGCGGCGATACTTGCCCTGCTCGTAGTTGCTGCTCACCAGCGGCCAACTGCCGTCGTTCTGCTGCGACAGGCTCACCCAGTTGCCGTTGTCGGTGGCATTGCGTACCACGTACTTGAACTGGAAGTCGAAGGCGGCACTCTGGATGACGCCATTCACCTTGGTGCCCTCTATCCAGTTCTTGATATTGTTTGTGTTGTCCCAGTATTCGCCCACGGAGAACTCCGGCTGCGAGGCGGCGTTATACATTCCCGTGTAGGATGCCGAATAGCCTTTCACCATGTCGTAGCGGAAGCCGGCATAGCCCAGGTCGTTCTTCAGGCAGTCGAGGTATGCCTTGACAATGGTCTGCACGTTCTGGCTCTTATGGTCTATGTCGCGCATGCCGTCCCATCCTTCGCCGCTGTCGGCGTTGGTGCTTAGCGAGAAGCCGTTCTGCGTGGCCCAGGTCTTGGTGGCCCCTCCATCGTCGTTGGCGCAGATGTCGGTCGAGGTCATCTCGTAGGTCACGCCGTTATAGGTCTCCTTGGGGAAGTCCACCCAGTTAGACACGTTGCGGCGGTGGTTGATAACCACGTCGGCAATGGTCTTGATGCCTTTGCCCTTGAGGGTGTTGATGAGCGAGCGCAACTGCGCCTCGGTGCCAAACGAACTGGTATAGTGGTCGCTGCCGGGGAACCAGTAGTAGTCGTCGTAGCCCATCGACTTGCCGCCGCAGTTGCCGCTCTGTGGTATCCACACCAGGTCGAATGTGCCGGCCATCTCGTCGGCCTGGCTTTCCAGCACAGTCCACTGTGTGTCGTCGAACGAGTCCCAGTAGAAGGCCTGCAGCATCACGCCGCTGTAGGCGGCCGGCCATCCGATGGCCGCCGTGGTGTCGGGCTTCTCCGTCTGTGTGGTGTCGGGTTTCTCTTCGCCTCCCCCGTTAGGGTTCACGGGCGTGGGTTCTGCGGGGTCGTCGTCGCTACAGGCGGTAAACCCCAGCGTGAGTGCTCCCAGTAAAATGGCAGTCAGTAGTAAGAATGTATTCTTTTTCATATCGCAAAATTGTAAGTTAATAGTACATCGTAAATACATGGCAACCTCTGGAAATGGGGTCGCTTATGGTGTAAACCTGCATTACAGGCTGTCGATAAGTGTTGGCAGGAAGGTAGAGATAATCAGCACGATGATGCCGGTGATGAGCACGGCGATGGTCTTCGACGAACAGCCTTTCCACTCCTTCAGTATGATGCCCCACACATTAGAGAACACCACGTTCAGGGCCATGAGTATGCAGAACGACAGGACGAACATCGTGCCGCCCGGCTCGAAGAAACTCTGCCCCAGCGACAGGCCGAAGAACTGCGAATACCACAGTGCGCCGGCCAGCAGGCAGAAGAGCAGGTTGTTGCCCCATACGCTGCCCTTGGCATAGTCGCCCCAGGTCTGGTTCTTCTGGTTCTGGTAGAAGCAGTATATGGCGTTGGTGACGAAGCCGCCCAGCGTCACGAGGAACGTGGCGGGCAAGCCGGCGAACATGGCCGGTGTCTCGTCAAACTTAATGTCGGCACCGAAGGTAAGGCCCACATTGAAGCAGCCGCTCATAAAGCCGGCGAGCAAGGCGATGGCCAGACCCTTGGGGAAGTTGAAGTCCTTCACGGCGGCTTTCTTCTCCTCCTCGGAGAGCGCTGCCGACTTCATCGAGCCGGCCACGCCGATGATGGCGATGCCTATGAGGGTGACCACCACGCCGATGATGACGGCCATGGTGAGTTTCGACAGCGGGTCCTGCTCAGGGAAGAAGATGTTGAGCAGCACCGGGCCCATGATGGTGCCCAGGCCGGCGCAGGTGCCCAGGGCTATCGACTGTCCGAGGGCCACGCCCAGATAGCGCATGCTGAGGCCGAAGGTGAGGCCCCCCACGCCCCACAGCACGCCGAAGAGGATGGTCATCCAGATGTTAAACGACTGCTCGGCGGTGAACAGTTCGAAGAGGGAATGTCCCGAGGGCACGGCCAGCAGTGCGCCGAGGAAGGGCAGCAGCAGCCATGCGAAGACGCCCTGCACTATCCAGTACGACTCCCACGACCAGTCTTTGATTTTGTTGATAGGCACATAGCAACTGCTCTGGCAGAATGCGCCGATAGCGATGATGAAAAGTCCAATTACAATTTCCATGTCTTAGTAAATTAAGTGAATTTGGTGCAAAGGTAGGAAAAAAAGAAATAAAAACCAAACAAAACCGACAAAAACCAAGGTTTTATTTGGTTTTTGTCGGTTTTGTTTGATTTTGTATCAGACGCGAAGCCTATTTTCACACAGGCGGAGTGTGGTGCGTCGCGAACCTTTAGAGGTTGGGGTTGATCTCGCTCCACTTGCTGATCTCGGGCACGATGTTCAGCGTCACCAGTTCGTCGCGCATCTTGCACAGGTGCTCGTAACTCTGGTCGAGTTTGGCATTCTCCTCGGCCGTGCCCTGGGGAACCTCATACTTGGCACCCTCGGCTGTCATGGTGGTCTTCATGGCCATCATGATATGGTCGTACTTGTCGGTCTTCACATACGTGCCCACGGGGAAGCGGAAGGGCTCACCGCCCATGGCAGCGCGTATCATCTCAACAGAGAGGTAGGCAGGGCTCTGGAACGACGAGCGGCCGCGCAGTTCGATGATCTTGGCACCGCCCTTGGTCACGTCGACCTTCATCTGCTCCCACTCCTCGGCGGGGAACTCGGCCGTGCCGATGATGTCGGTCAGTTTGCGGCCGGCAACGGTGACGTGGCTGCCGAAGACGGCCATCTGCTCGCCGTGGCCGCCGTAGGTGGCACAGCCCTTGATGTCGCTCTGCTTCACGCCGAACTTCTTGGCCAGTGCACTCTGCAGGCGGGTGGTGTCGAGACCGGCAAGCGTAGTGACCTGACCGGGCTTCAGGCCAGAGTAGAGCAGGGTGACCAGACCGGTGAGGTCGGCGGGGTTGAAGATGATGACCACGTGCTTCACGTCGGGGCAGTATTTCTTGATGTTAAGGCCCAGTTCCTCGGCAATCTTACAGTTGCCGGCCAGCAGGTCCTCGCGTGTCATGCCAGCCTTGCGGGGAGCACCGCCGCTGGAGATGATGTACTTGGCACCACGGAAAGCCTCCTCGGCATCGGTGGTGGCGGTGATGGTGGCCTCGTCGAAGCCGCTCTGACGCATCTCCTCTGCCACACCCTCGGGCGAGAACACGTCGTAAAGACACAGGTTGCTGGTGAGGCCCATCATCAGTGCGCTCTGGGCCATGTTCGATCCAATCATGCCGGCTGCGCCGACGATGACCAGTTTGTCGTTAGTCAAAAATGCCATAATACTAATATTAATTTAAAGTTATTCTTTTTTTGTGGCGCAAAGATAATAAAAAAAGTAAAAAGGGGAAAATGTAAAAAGGTAAAAAATGTAAAAAAGCAAAAAAGAAAAAATATTAGCCCGTTATGCATTGCCTATTAAAAAATTTTTACTACCTTTGTAATCTGGAAATAACAAAACCAATAACAAAACCGATCAATTATGATGGAAACTATGGAAGAAACTGTTGACAAAATCAAAACGCGTGTCATAGGTATTGATATCCGTCTTGACAAGACAACTTACGGAATCGTGGATATCCGTGGTGAGATTGTGGTGCAGGATTATTTCGATACCACCGACTATCCCGACGTGAACGACTATGTGACGGCCCTGGCCGAGAAGATCCTGACCCTGGCATCGGAGAACGGCGGGATAGAGTCTATCAGGTCGGTGGGCATCAGTGGCCCGAGTGCCAGTTCAGTGACGGGATGCATCGAGAATGCGGCCAACCTGCCGTGGAAAGGCGTCATACCCCTGGCCGCCATGCTGCGCGACCGCGTGGGCCTGGCCGTGGCACTGGCCAACGATGGCTATATCACGGCCCTGGGCGAGAAAGCCTACGGCAGCGCCCACGGCATGAAGGACTTCGTGGTGGTGTCGATGAGCCACGGCGGGCTGGGCAGTTGCTTCTATTCCAACGGCACGCCGCATGTCGGTGCACAGGGCTTTGCCGGCGAGGTAGGCCATGTCTGCGTTGAGATTAACGGCCGTCAGTGCGGCTGCGGCAACAAAGGCTGCCTGGAGACCTATTGCACGGAGAAAGGTCTGATCAGGACCATTGAGGAAATGAAGGCGAAGACCAAGGAGCCTACCCTGCTGGACGACCTGCCCAGACTCGACATCCATGCGATAGCCAAATGCTGCGACAAGGGCGACCAACTGGCCATCCAGGCCGTGGAGCGCACGGGTGAGATACTCGGTTTCGGACTGGCCAACTATGCCTCGGTGCTCAACCCCGAGGCCATCATCCTGACGGGCGACCTGACGCTGGCCGGCAAATGGCTGCTAAAGCCCATGAAGAAAACGTTCGAGGCGCATGTCTTCCCCAATATCCGCTACACCACACGGATCCTCGTGTCTATCCTGAAGGAGGGCGAGCGCGACATCCTGGGTGCCAGCGCACTGGCCTGGGACGTGAAGGAATATTCGCTGTTTAAATAATTGGTTGATATAATATTATGTACGACAAAGAACGGGGGCTGTATATAGCCCATTGCGACAACGGTGCACTGAGCATCATAGGTAAGATGGCCAACCGCCACGGACTGATAGCGGGAGCCACGGGTACAGGAAAGACCGTCACGCTGCAAGTGATGGCCGAGTCGTTCTGCCAGGCCGGCGTGCCATGCTTCATGGCCGACATGAAGGGCGACCTGAGCGGCATTTCGCAGACAGGCAAGATGAGTGGCTTCATAGAGAAGCGACTGCCGGAATTCTTTCCCTCTGCCGTCTCTCAACCCTCAACCCTCACCTCCCACCCCTCACCTCTCACCTCCCACCTCCCCTTTGAGTTCCAGCCTTGCCCGGTCAGGTTCTTCGATGTCTATGGCGAGCAGGGCCATCCCATGCGGGCTACGGTGAGCCAGATGGGGCCACAGTTGCTGTCGCGCCTGCTGGGACTTAACGAGACGCAGGACGGCGTGCTGAACATCGTGTTCCGCGTGGCCGACGAGCGCGGCCTGCTCATCCTCGACCTGAAAGACCTGCGCTCCATGCTCGACTATGTGTCGAAGCATGCCAAGGAGTACACCACGCAGTACGGCAACGTCTCGACGGCATCGGTAGGGGCCATCCAGCGTGCCCTGCTGCAACTGGAGGCGCAAGGTGCCGACCGCTTCTTCGGCGAGCCCTCCTTCGACATTCTCGACCTCCTCGCCACCGTCCCTGCCACCACTCCCGACGGTTTTTCGTCGGGCGCCTCTCCGTCGGGCAAAAAAGGCATCATGAATGTCCTCGCCGCCGATAAACTGATGCTGCAGCCCAAACTCTACAGCACCTTCCTCCTTTGGCTCCTCTCCGAACTCTACAGCACCCTGCCCGAGGTGGGCGACCAGCCCCTGCCCCGCCTGGTGTTCTTCTTCGACGAGGCCCACATGCTGTTCGACGGCACCTCGAAAGCCCTGCTCGACAAGATAGAACAGGTGATACGCCTCATACGCTCCAAGGGCGTGGGCATCTATTTCGTCACGCAGAGCCCCACCGACATCCCCGAAGTGATCCTCGGACAGTTGGGCAACCGCGTGCAGCATGCCCTGCGTGCCTATACGCCGAAGGACCAGAAAGCCGTGAAGACGGCTGCCGATACCTTCCGTGCTAATCCCGCGTTCAAGACCGACGAGGCCATCATGAACCTGGAGACGGGCGAGGCCCTCGTCTCGTTCCTCGACGAGAAGGGCGCACCCAGCATCGTGGAGCGTGCCAAGATTCTGTTCCCCCTGTCGCAGATAGGCGCCATCACCGAGGGCCAGCGCCTGGACATCATCAAGCAGAGCGGCATCTACGGCAAGTACGACCAGATGATTGACCGCGAGAGTGCCTACGAGATGCTGCTCAAGGAGGCTGAGGAGAGAGACCGGCAACTGCAAGCCTCCTCCGGCGATGAAGAAACGGGGTTGGAGAAAAGAGGCTCGAAAGGCGATGACGATGACGACGCCTCTGGGAAAAAGAAGCCGGGCATCATGGGCAAGGTCTGGAAGGCCGTGCTGACGGCAGTCACCTCGACGGCGGCCACCATCCTGGGCACCTGGGTCAGCGACAAGGTGTCGGGCAAGAAAACCAAGAACCGTAAGTCGGCCAAGGAGAAGGTGGTGAAGAGTGCTACCAGTGCCGCCACGCGCACTATCACCAAGGAACTGACCCGCGACATCCTGGGCAATCTGATAAAATAACCCATTGATGTTTATTTTTTTTTTCATTTTTTTACCATTTTATTTCTTTTTATAAAAATTATTACTTATCTTTGCATCCAATTAAGCAAGAAAAAGAATATGTTACAACAAGGCCAAACGTTTGGAATAGATGATAGATACTTGTTAATCAGTCAGTTAGGAAAAGGAGGCTTCTCGGAGGTCTGGCTGGCTGACGACACTAGGACTCATGTTCAGGTGGCTATCAAGATCTATGCTCCTGGCACCGGACTGGATGCTGCCGGCATCGAGATTTTTACGAAAGAGTTCTCGCTGGTGTTCGACATGAACCACACTAACCTGCTGAAACCTACGTACTTCGACAGTTACGAGAATCAGCCCTACCTGATTCTGCCGTTGTGCAAGAACGGTTCTGCCTTCAAGTTTTTGGCCGATGGCAGGCGTATCACGGAGCAGGAGTGTTGGAACATGCTGCACGACGTGGGTGCCGGCCTGGCCTATCTCCACAGCAAGAATCCTCCCATTATCCATCAGGACATCAAGCCGGACAATATACTCATCAGCGACGAGGGGCATTATATGATTACCGACTTTGGCATCAGTGCCCGTGTGCGCAGCACCATTCGCCGTGGCCGTAGCACCAAGGGCGGTGAAGGCGGCACGCTGGCCTATATGGCTCCCGAGCGTTTCAGTTCACGCCCGAAGGCTATCATGGCCAGCGATGTGTGGTCGTTGGGTGCCATGATGTATGAGTTGATGACGGGTGATCCTCCTTTCGGCGACAGTGGCGGTTCCGCCCAGCGTGGCGGTGAGCCTATACCAGATATCGAGGAGAACTACTCTGAGCAACTGAAAGGCTTAGTCTATCAGTGTCTCTCGAAGGAGCCGGAGAACCGTCCGCTGGCCTCGAAGATTGAGGATCTGACCTATAAGTACCTGCATGGTATTGCCTGGAGCAGCAATGACTTGCCCAAGCCTAAGCCCGCCCCGCAGCCCGAGCCGGAACCGAAGCCTGCCCCGAAGCCGAAGGCGGAGCCGCAGCAGCCCTCGCGTCCTCTTTACGGTTCGCAGGCGATAGGTACACAGTCGGTACAGGGCTCGCAGATGAACCGCGGCTCGCAGATGCATTATTCCGACCAAGACCGCTATTCCGAGCAGATGCCTCCCGAGATACCTGTTCCGCAGAAGAGCAACAATATATGGATGTGGGTTGCCGTGGGCGTTGCCGCCGTGCTGGCCCTCTGTATCTTTGTTGCTGTCCTGGTGTTTGTAGTCTTTGGCCGGTAGGCAGTCCTTAAATTTTCTGGCGCCAAGGAAAAGAAAAATTGAATACATAAGAACTAAAAAACAGATAATACTATGAGATGTAATAATTGTGGATGGGACAACGATCCCGGTAGCAGCAACTGCGTGAAATGCGGTCATTCCCTGTCTGGCGGCAACGCTGGCGGCGGTCACCCGTATCAGGGCGTGAATGTTCCAGACTACAGCCAGGATGGCGGTGCGCGTGCGCCGCGCCCCACCGTGATAGGTACGGATGCCATACGCAGGGAGATACAGGAGCGTGCTCCGCGCCCCACCGTGATGTCGCCCGGCTATGGCGGTGGCGCACCTGCTGAGCCTCGCCCCACCGTGATGTCGCCCGGCTATGGTGGTGGTGCTCCCGCACAGAAGGTGCCGCGCCCCACAGTGGCCATGACAGGCGTAGGCCGTGGACACGCCGAGGAGGAGCCTGCTCCCGCCAGCGCAGCCAAGAGCGCCGCATCGCAACCTTTATGTCCTCACTGCGGCTTTGTGCTGGTAGGCGATTTCGCCTGTTGTCCTAATTGTGGCGCCACGCTCATCAATCAGTCGCCTGCCAAGGAAGAGCCCGTCATCCAGACCACGGTGAAGGAACAGGTGACATGTCCTAAGTGTCACTCCGAGGTATCGTCGAAGTTTGCTTTCTGTCCGATGTGTGGAGAGCGTCTGGTTCAGGAGCAGCCCGTAGCCAAGGGTCCGCAGTGCTCGCTGACCATGATCCCCGACGAGGATGAGGACGACATAGCCACAACCAACAACTATGAGGGCGAGACCATTGTGCTCAACCGCGACAATACCGAGCCGTCGAACCGTACTATCACGTCGAAGGAGCAGGCCGTGCTCATCTGTGAGGAGGGCAAATGGTATATAGAGAACCGCAGCGAGCAGTGCTCCACCTATCTGGAGGCCAACCGCCGCCTGGAGGTGTTGCCGGGTGATGTCATCATGCTGGGCGACCGCCGGTTTAAGTTCAATGCTGAATTGAATCAAGCATAAAGTGTAGGAGATATGGCCAACTATCAAGTGGTAGACAGATGTGACTTCCAGCCCGGACAGAACGTCAACGGCAGGTACACGGTCATGAAGACCCTGGGCGAGGGCTCTTTTGGCGTGGTCTATCTGGTGGAGGACTCGCGTGGGAGCAAATACGCTCTGAAGTTGCTTCGCCTGTGGGAGGTGCCCTCGGAGATCCGCCAGCCGCTGATAGACCGTTTTGAGATGGAATACCAGACGGGGCAGATAGCCAGCGACAATCTGGTGCAGTCGCTCGACTATGGCAAGGTGGGCGGCAATCCGTTCATCGTCATGGAGTTCTGTCCGGGCGGCGACCTCGAACGGTTGTTGGGAAAGGCAGGCTACAGGGCGCCCCGCATCTGTCAGGAGGTGCTTTCTGGTCTGAAGGCGCTCCACAACCATGGCAAGGTGCACCGTGACCTGAAGCCCGAGAACGTGCTGTTCAAGGAGAGTGGCGTGGCCGCCCTGACCGACTTCGGCATTGCCGGCGACCGTACGCACCGCATGACGCAGTGCAACTTCTTCGGCAAACCCAACCAGATCTTCGGCACCTACGCCTATATGCCGCCAGAGCAGGTGTCACGAGCCCGTGGCGGTGCCACCGTGAAGTTCACCACCGACATCTTCTCCTTCGGTGTCATGGCCTACCAGTTGCTGACGGGCGAGTTGCCCTTCGGCTCGCTGGAGTCGCATAATGAACTGGCCAGGTATCAGTCGAACGGCAAGAAAGGCCTCTGGAACAGAAGCCTGCTGCGCAGCCTGCCGGAGGGACAGCAGTGGGCACGCGCTATTGAGGCCTGCCTCGTGCCAAACTATAAGGAGCGCGTGCAGACGGTCGACGAGGTGATGGAGATGATTCCAAGGAGTAACACCGGTGTGGTCAGACAGCGCCCTGCGGCAGCCTACGTAGAGCGGCCCGCCCAGCAGGTCAGCGGCTATCGACTACAGGTGATGCAGGGCGAGGAGCATGGCAAGACCTACGACCTGACCCAGATGGTACAGAGGGGTATGAGACGACTGACCATAGGCCGCCAGAGCGACAATAACGTCTATGTGAAGTCCGACTTCTCTGACTTCCTCTCCCGCCACCACTGCACCATAGAGCCCGACACAGGCCAGTGGCGCCTGATGGACGGGCAGTGGAGTTCCGACAGGATGTGCTGGGTAGACTCTACCAACGGTACATTTGTAAACTCACGTCCCATTACCCGGACAGGCTTCTACCTTAAGCCAGGCGACATTATCTCCATGGGCGACGTTACCCTGCGCTTTGAGTCATATTAAATTCTTTGGAACTATATAATAAATATGTATACATTATATAATATATAAGAGACATTTTTTATTTAAAATAAATATAGTATTAACCCTAAAACAAGTTGTATTATGCAAGAGCAAAACACTTACAAACGCACTGTGGCCGGCTCAGTAGGAGCAGGTATGGGTGCCATCTTCAACGGCTCGGGACGTACTTACTACATCCTGGAGCACAAGACAAACTCCAAGTATCATCAGGCTGGTGAGTCTCAGAAGATTATCATCGACGAGATTGAGATGGGTCGCGACGCCTCCTGTCAGGTTCGTTGGGAAGACACTGCTGAGTTCGAGATGGTCAGCCGCAAGCATGCTGCCATCGTCCGCGACGGACAGAACTGGAAACTGGTACACCTCTCACAGTCGAACCCCACACTGGTAAACGGACGTCCCATACAGGGCACCTACTATCTGCAGTC
The DNA here is from genome assembly GCA_017455845.1 of Prevotella sp. Taxonomy (GTDB): domain Bacteria; phylum Bacteroidota; class Bacteroidia; order Bacteroidales; family Bacteroidaceae; genus Prevotella. The sequence goes on from JAFSYY010000122.1 coordinate 16,401, forward strand.
GGGTGATGAGATCCAGTTGGCTGCCAACGGTCCACGCATGGGCTTCATCGTGCCGCAGGGTAAGCAGGCCATGACCTCCAGCATCAAACTGACAGAACGTATGAACCTCTTCCGCCAGCAGGCTTTGGCTCCCTATAAGAAGGCTCTCTGGGCTATGGCCATCCTGTTGCTGCTCGTCATCATCGGATTCGGTGCATGGAACTATAAACTGACTCAGGACAACAAGGAACTGATGGCTCAGGCAGAGGAACTCATGGAGCAGAGCGCAGCCCTCGACATGCAGATTGCCGACATGGAAGAGCAGATCAGGAACAATCCTGAGAATGCTGAGTTGAGAAAGCAAATCGAGGAGGTGAAGCAGCAGAAGCAGCAGGTGCAGACCCGCTACACCACCATCTACCGCGACAACCCCGCCCTGCAGAGAGAACTGAACCGCCTGAAGGAGCAGATCAAGGAAGAGACGCCTGCTGCCGATGACATCATCGTTCCCAGCGGCGGCACTACCGACAATGGCAATACCAGCAACGCTGACCCGAACGCCAAGAAGGATGCCCGCGAATACTATGGCAGCATCTACCGCATCATCGTGGAGAACATCACCATCGAGGGTCCTGACGGTGTATCACGCCCGTCGAACCTCAGCACCAGCAAGATTGACTGCGGCTCCGGCTTCGTGACACCTAACGGCACATTCGTTACCGCACGCCAGAACATCCAGCCCTGGATCTATGTCGATGGCAACACACCGGCTGACAGTTGGCGCCGTCGCCTCGCAGTGCTCTATGCTCTGGGCAACGACATCATCATCAACTACTCGGCTTACAGCACCGAGGGTCCTGCTGCACGCCTGCAGTTCAGCAGCCGCGACTTCAGCATGCCTACCGGCGGTGACATCGTCATGGCTCACATCGCTATCACCGAGGAAGAGATTACCTTCATCGATGCTATCGGAGGCGTTTCCTACAACAAGAAGCAACTGCTGAAGGAAGGTCTCGACATCAAGCACGCCACAGCAGCAGCACGCTCATACGCTACACTGCCCGGCACTGGCCGCGCCGGTATACCTACCGATGCCGGTGCATCGCACAGCATCGCTGGTGGTCAGGCTCTTGACATCGTCTACTACGAGACTTCTAATGTGCAGAACCTCGCCGGTGCCGCTACCTACCGCACGGTTAACACGGAGAAGACCGACAATGCCGGTGGTACCATCCATCTGCAGGGCGGTCCTGGCGCAACAGCATTCGGCGCTCCGGTATTCATCCGTGAGAACGACGGTTCGCTGATGGTTGTCGGCTGCTACGTGGGTGGCGCAAAGGTTGTTCCCGTACACCGCTTCCAGTAAACTGCAACACTCTTTTGGGACGACGGACACTGGTTCGTCGTCTCAAAAGAAATCTTTAATAATATTTTTAATCACCAAAACAATGAAAGCAATGAAGATAAAGAATATAGCCGTCATCGCTGTCATGGCACTTTTCACCATCGGACTGGCCGGATGTCATACTACCAAAAAGACTGTTAATACTAAGACCAAGGAAGTTAGCACTGTGCTCAGCGACCAGGAGAAGCCCTTGACAGACTGGGTGAAGTGTACCACATGCAGCGGCAAGGGTACTTGCAGCAACTGCAACGGTAAAGGAAAGATAAACGGACGCACCTGCGCCGCATGCAGCGGAACAGGCAAGTGCAATATCTGTGGTGGCGAAGGTGGCCATCGCGCTTATTAAAAACCGTGCTTATTAAAATTATTTGATTAGATTATGTCAGAAGTGAGATTCAAGTTGGCCGCAGGCACCAACGTAGGACTTATCAGAACAAACAATGAAGATAACTTCGTGGTGTGTCCCGACCTCAGCACTTCACAATGGCTCATCCCCCAAGACGGCGACTATGCCGTCCTGGGGGAACTGGGAGCATTGCTCGTCGTGGCTGACGGTATGGGTGGCGCTAATGCAGGTGAGGTGGCTTCGGCTATTGCCGTTGAGACCATCCAGCAACTGTTCGTACCGGACAAAATCCGTGGCGTGGTAAATGATGAAGCAGCCATCCAGAACTTCATGAAGGATGTCGTGAAGTCGGCTGACTTGAATATCCTGCAACGAAGCAAACAGGACGAGTCTGCCAAGGGAATGGGCACCACAGTGGTTATGGCCTGGATAATAGGACAGAGGGCCTACGTATGCTGGTGCGGAGACAGCCGTTGCTATTCCTTTAACTATAACAGGGGATTGTTGCAGATATCTAAAGACCATTCCTACGTGCAGGAACTGGTAGATCAGGGAGAACTGGAGCCAGAGTTCATGCACGACCATCCGCTGTCAAACGTCATCACTCGTTGCCTGGGCGACATGGAGAAGAGGGCCAACCCCGACACCAAGGTGTATGAGTTGTCCAACGGCGACAGCATCATGCTCTGTAGCGACGGTCTCTCAGGGCTTTGCTATGACGACCAGATTACGGAGATTATCGACAAGTTTGGCGAGAACCCCATGGACTGTAAGAACGAACTGATCTCGGCGGCTCTCAACAATGGCGGCCATGATAATGTGACCGTGGCGATGATTACCGTCAAGACAGATGATGACGCAGAACAGACCGTCAGGCCTGCGGCACCGCGTACGAAAGAGGAGAAGGAAGAGGCCGACACACTGAAGGACACCGTGAAGTCCTATCCAAAGATAAAGAAGAGACCCGTACAGGAAAAGATAGAGGAAAAGCCCGTCGTCGTGGAAACACCTGCCGTGGTTGAGCCTGTTGTGGAGGAACCCGTGGCAGAACCTGTTGTGGAGACACCCGTAGTAGCAGAGCCTGTCGTGGAGAAACCCGTGGCAGAGCCTGTCGTGGAGAAACCCGTAAAGCCCGAGCCTGTTGCCAAGAAACCTGCCGAGAAGGAAAAGCCCGTCGAAGACAAAGAGGCTACGGAAGAAGCACCGGCCAAGGAGGATACCAAGGAGCAGGAGACAGAGGAAAAGAAAGATAATCCAGATGACAATGCTACCGATGATCCTAAGTCTACCGCCAAGCCTGCCGCTCCGGTCAAGGTAAAAGGAACGTCGTGGACGGTGTGGCTGGTCGTTGTCATTGTATTCCTCTTGATAGTGGCTTGCTGTATCTATTTCATCCCGGCATTTGCTCCCGTCAGGGAAGCCATCAGTCAGATGATTGGTGGCCAGTCGGCTAATCCTCAGTAACTTGATTTGACATGGAAGAAGAATTGTTCTATAATAAATATCGGAAAGAAGAATGTATTGGTCGTGGCGCGTCAGCAGAAGTGTGGCGTGTCACGGACATGCAAACGGGGGTTACACAGGCTCTGAAGATCTATGACCCGGCACTGGCCAAGGAAGAGGACGGCCTGGACCTCATGCGACATGAGTTTGCCCTGATGGCAAATATCAACCACCAGAACCTGCTTAGGCCACTCTTCTTTGATATTTGGGACAAAACAAACACACCATTCCTTGTCTTACCCTATTGCAAAAACGGAAACCTTTCGAAAAAGAAAGGTGACTTCACTGATAAGGACACATGGGAACTGCTGCGCGACGTGGCCAGCGGACTGGCCTATCTGCACAAACAAGACCCGCCCATCATTCATCAGGACATCAAACCCGAGAATATCCTTATCAACGACGACGGCTCATACATGCTGACCGACTTCGGTGTCAGTGCACATGCCAAGGCCACCATGCACCGCACCATCAGTGCCAAACTGACCGATGTGGGAACCATGGCCTATATGGCACCGGAGAAGTTTGGAAAGGACAAGACACTGATTATCCTCAGCGATATCTGGTCGCTCGGCGCCATGGCCTACGAGATGGTGTCGGGCGAAGTGCCTTTCTGCATCGGACAGATGGAAGGCGGCGTGCTGCAACTAAAAGGTGCAGAACTGCCCGAATTGCCCGAAACCGTTTCGCCGGAACTCAGAGAAATGATTTACAAATGCCTCGAACTGGATCCCTGGGACCGCCCGCAGGCGTCCGATATCGAGGCTACCGCCCGCATTGCACTGGGCGAAGAACGCATCTCCATACTGCCAGGAACGCTCACCGGCACCATAGGAGGTGCAATGGGTGGCACGCAGGGAAGAGGAAACTTGCGTGGCACGCAGGTGATGACGGACGGCAGGAATCCTCAGGGGGGGCAGACGGTCACGCCGGGCGGTCAGTATGCCCCGCAGGGTGGCGCGAATGTGCCGCCAAAGAGTTGGGAAGCACCTAAGCAAAAGAAGCCATGGGCACTGATAGCCGCCATCGCCGGCGTGTTTGTCATCCTTGCCATCGCCGCTGTCACCTTGCTTCTCATGCTGCCTAAAGATGCAACAACGACGGCAGAGTCGGAGGTGACAGAGGCATCTACAATCGAGACAACCAATCCTGTTGTGAATATAGATAAGATTGAAAGTATGCTAAGGGAATCCAGTACTGCATTGGAAGGATGGCAATTGCTTTGCAACCTTGTTAATCAGGGAAATGATGCTGATGCATGTTTCCTTATGAGTCGTCTGTGCTTTAACCATGAAGTGAACGATAAGACATTGGAACTCAGACAGATACAGAGGATACTGAAACGGCAGAATGCGGTAGACTTCTATATAGACGATGAGAAGGCTCTTGAGTTGTTGAATAAAACTATAGAACTTAATCCAAAACATTATAAAGCCTTGTATGAGTTGGGAAATTATTATTTGTCTATGGCACCAAAAGAAGGAGACTTTTACAAATATATTCCTATGGCAGACAATTATTTCAGGCAGTCACTGGAGTGGGCCAGTAAGGTAAATGATACTGATTATTATGACCTGATAAAAGATAAAATGGCAAGTTATGAAGATTGGCTTAAAAACAAATAATACATTCAGCAGTAGCCTGTTGTTACCTCTGTTGATGTTCCTGTTGCCAGGCAGCATTCAGGCACAGACCATGCGCTGGGCCGTGAAACCTACGTCGGCTCATTTGGAGAACTATGGCAGCCTGGTGAAGGTGAACAAAGGCGGCAAGTATGGTTTAATCAACCGCCAGAACCAGGAAATCATTCCTGCAGAGTACGATGTCATCACATCGTTTCGCGACGGCTATGCGCTGGCGATGAACTACAGAGGCCATAATTTGAAGATCGAAGGCATCATCACCGAGGGGAGTTATGAGTTGCAGACACCCACCGAGGATGTCTATGCCACAGACTACCAATGGTTTAGCGAGGGTCTGATGCCGGTAGTGTCGCCATCGGGCAGTTATGGCTATATGGATCCGTCGGGCGACCTCTATATCCCTTGCCAGTTTGAGGAGGCTCATCCCTTCAGCGAGGGACTGGCATCGGTAACCATCAACGAGCAGGCCTTCTATATCACCCGACGTATGGACTATCTGCCCGTGGAGGCTGGCTATGGCGACCTGGTCTTTGCATCCACCTTCTCTGGCGGCGAGGCGGTGGTCTATAGCCGTAATATGAAGGGCTATGTCATCAACCGGCAGGGGCGTACCGTCAGGTCATACAAAGTGAAGGCCGATAATGTGGAGGTCAATGATTATGACTACTCTATTGGCGACAACACCAAAAGCCTGCAGCAGCAAACCATGAACCTGCCTAAAGACGAGCGTTACTCCGTCTATGAGGAGAATGGCTTGTATGGCTATAAGTGCGGCGATAAAGTCATACTTCCTGCCCAACTGGATAAGGCAGAGCCGGTGCGTGGCGGCTATGCCAACGTGCAGATGAAAGGACAGAACGGCATTCTGGAGGTCGTCGACGGCGACATCTCTACCGTGTGGAAAAACACGTCTATCAACATCAACTCAGATGGCGTCAGCAGCGGAGGCCTGCAACTGCTTCTGCCAGAAGGTCTGAAGGATGCCGCCGTAAGACTGCACCTCGGCGACGGCCAAGGCCATGACCTCGCCCTGCAGAACCTGTCGGAAGAGGGTACGGAGGGTACGCTGCGCGATTATGCTTTCACCTTCCGCCCCAAGGAGGAACCCAAGAGCAGCGGCAAGTCTAACGGCGACCTGGAGGTGTGGGTCGACAACTTGCTGATGGCCAAAGACCGCTGCGACCTGACCTATAACGTGGTTACCGCGCCTGTCGTGGTGCGTAAGCCTGCTGCACTGTCTATCTCCAAACCGCAAGCCAAGAACAAACGAGCCAACCCCAAAGGCGAGTTCTTCGTGAATGTGGCCGTTACCAATACGGGTGATGAACCGGGCGATGTACAGGTGGCCTTGACGGTCAATGGCAAAAAGGTGGGCACCAGGAAAGTCAGCGTGAATGGTCGCGGTACCAGGAACTACTCGTTCCCCGTTACGGTGAAGAAACCTTTCTTTGGCAAGACCAAAGCCTCTACGGGTAGTGGACAGAAAGAAAAGGAGAACGATATTTATTATCAGCCCTTTATGGAATAATCATTAATAGCCCTTTATGGAATAATCATTAATAGCCCTTTATGGAATAATCATTAATAATAACAAAGATAAGTATGAAGAAAATATTTCTTATGATGGTTGCCCTTGGGATGCTGACCACAGCCAGTGCTCAGCCAGCACCGAAGGCAGACAGTGGCAAGAAGTCTGGCGTCGTCATCAAAGACGTGCGCAAAAGCGTAGTAAAACTGGGCGTAAAGGCCGGCGTTAACTTCGCCTCCATGAGCAGTTACGACAAAGTGGACCTGGGGCTTAAGAGCGGTACCAGTTTCCAGGCTGGTGCACTGCTCAGTGCTCGTTTCGGCAAGCGCACGAAAGCCAGCGATCCCGGCACGGGCTCGTTCGGCGCACAGGTGGAGTTCCTTTATATGCAGAACTCTATCAAGAACGACTATGCCGACGCTATCAAACTGAACTATTTCGCCGCTCCTATCCTGGGTAAGTGGTATTTCCTGCCTGACTTCAACGTCGAGGCTGGCATCTGCATCGCCACGATGCTCTCCTCCAGTCCTGACATGATTGAGGTGACACGCGATGGGCTGCCTATGGCAAAGATACCTACAGGCAAGTTCAAGGGCTTTGACTTCCGTCCTACCGTCGGCCTGGCCTATACCGTGGGCAATACCGGTCTGGGGCTCGGCGCACGTTACTACTTCGGCACCAGCGACTTGGCCAAGGACTTCCCCTGCAAGGTCAACACCATCGAGGCATCTGTGTCCTACTCCTTCGACCTCTTTAAGTTCTAATTCCAGTTTCACATTATTATATAAGATATACGATTATGAAAAAGATATATTTTTTAGCAGTATTGTTCGCAGGCATGGCTTTCACCTCCTGTGAGAACGATGAAATTGGCGTTGTACTGGAAGATGCTCTGGTTAAAGGTACGGGACAACTGTCCATTACAGTTAATCCGTCGGATTTCTTTGCCTGTTATAACTATGAGGATACCTATCATAATATCAATACAGCCGAACGGTTCAGAACCTTTAATTCGAGTTACGGATATTTTATTGAGTTACGCTCTATGGTTTATAACCAAGAGACCGACGAACTGGTAGACTCTGTGGTCGTAAAGACCCTCACCAATACCAATAGTTACACCAGTCCGAAGCCTATTGAACTGGCTGCCGGTAAATACACCGTCGTTTCTACGCTCTCCTTTGCAGTAGAGAACAACGGCTCGTATATATCTTTATGGAACGTGGTTGACCGTGAGAAACTGTCAACGGTCAATATGCAGGCTCGCTCAAGAAGCAGCATGTGGTGCATCCTGTCTGTTTCTACAGACGATGTGGAGGTCGTTTCTGACCAGACCGCAACGCTCGCTACCACGCCGCATCCTGTCGGTTCACTGGTCTATTCACTCTTTGAGAACTTCCAGTTCACCAGCGAGGCATCCTACGGTTACACACCCGACAAGACCGACCTGCAGAGAGTCAGCCTGTACACCCAGCGAACGGCTATCTCTTACAACCTGAGTCCAAAGGCCGTTAATAAGGTGAATTACCTCAATGAAGGAACAACCAGCCAGATGAAAGCCCTTATCGGTGCTTCCAAAAGCAGCGAGGGCTATATCAAGAACACGGCTGCTTTCTCCTTCTTGCTCGAACCGCAGGAGACCATCGCCTTTGGTCTGATGCATGTTGATGAGACCACTTTCACACCGTATGGACAGAGCACCGTACAGTTGGAGGCTGGCAAGACCTACCTCGCCTATTGGGATCACTTCAGGTTGGGTGCACCCTATTTCGGCTTGGCAGATAACAATCATTTCAATACCTACACCAAGAAATAACAATGTTGCGTCGTCGTCTGATAACAGTCTGCCTCTTACTGCCATTGTCTATGGCAGTCATGGCATCACCCCTCCTGTCAGAAGGGGTGGGGGAGAGACTGTCTATCGCTCCGTTGACCACCTCGCACTGGCATCAGAATGCCCCGTACAACGGGCTGTGCCCCGTGGTGGCCGACGGCAATCTGAAGACGGCGGCGGGCTGCGTGGCTATCGCTGCCGCGCAAATCATCTATTATTGGCGCGACCATAACCCAGCCACCACGACTTACGACACCCCCACCTATCCTTATGGTAAGGCACCTGTAACCTATTCCGTGCCGGCAGGTACACCCTACGAATGGGAACTGATGAAGGACTCTTATACCGTTGACGACTCTGAGGCATCACGCGATGCCGTGGCGCGGCTGGTGTATGTCATTGGCACGTCGGCATGGCTTTCTTACGGTGCAACCACTGGTGGCAGCATCTATGATGTCATCAATCCGCTAGTCTCTCAGTTTCAGATGACGGCGCAGTATGCCACCAAGAATGTCTTCTCGCAAGAAGAGTGGGAGGAATTGCTCTATCAGGAGTTGGCTAACGGGCGTCCGGTGCTTTATGCCGGCACAAAAAATGGTTCAGGACATGCTGTGGTCATCGACGGCTATGATGCCACACGGCGACTGTTCCATTTTAATTTCGGATGGGGTGGCGACGAGGATGGCTACTATACGGTGGACGATGCCACGGGCATGGACGGCTATAGCCAAAGCCAGAAGTGCGTCTATGGCATCCTGCCCAAAAGTATCGCTGAAGACACGGCGATGCGTCCTGCAACAAAGCGGCAGAACCAGGCGCTGCGCCTGTCGCACAGTGGCGACGGCTGTCTGCAGGTGGAGTCAACCGAGGACGTGGCTGTCACCATCTGCCGCATGGACGGCCAGGTGGTGTCAAGATTCCATGTCAGCGGGCGCGAAGAGGTTAGACTTCCCCGGGGACTCTATGTGATTAATGGCCAGAAATGGTTGCAATAAATTGCGAATTGTGAATTGTTAATTGTGAACTATGAACTAAAAACTATAAAATGAATATGGAGAAAATACTAGGAAATCCAGAGCGCATGTTCGACGGCGACAATATCTACGTCATCAGCGAGATGGCCGAGGTAGGGCAGACCTACGGCTTTATATGCCCCACATGCCATAACTACTTCGACGTAAAGGTCGAACGTGAGGAAAACTATAAGGTAAACTGTCCAGAATGTGACACCACTATCTGCTTCACCAGCACAAAGAACGGAGGGCCTAAGGCCACGGCCGACACCAACATTCATAGGACACAGGTGTCGCTGCGCTCCAAGATGATGAAGTCGGCAGGTATGCTGAAATGGACACTCGACGGCAAGGAACAGACGAAGAAACTGAAGAAGGGAACGTATGTCATCGGCCGCCAGGATTCGTTGGAACCCTCAGACATCTCTCTGTCTGACTCTACGGCCAGCCGACGTTCCGTGCAGATAGAGGTGCACAAAGGGTCACGGTCGGGCAACTATTCGTTTAAACTGACCGTGCTCAAGACCACTAACGCCGTGTTTGTAAACAACAACATGCTCTATGCCAACGACTGCGTTTACTTGAACTATGGCGATATTCTCAAGATTGGTGACACCGCACTACTTTTTGACAAGGCTGATTAATCATTAAAAACAAGTAATAATATGAAAGCAAACACTTTTTTCAGACTTATGGCTGCTCCGACCCTTCTCGTCGGCGGCATGATGACAGTTGGCTGTACTGACAGCAACTACGACCTGGGCAATATCGACAAGACGGTGGCCATCGGCAGTGAGCAGGGTATAGCACTGCCAGGTAATAACTCTACAAAGGAGTTGAAATTGAAAGACTTCTTCAGCCTGCCCGAAAATGGTGTCATCAAAGTGGATGAGACCACGGGCGAATATGTGTTCTCCGAGTCTGCCTCACCCGATGCAACGAATATCCTCATCGAGCAGGTGGAGATGAGCAAGGAAAGTGAGTCAGAAGATGACTATAACTATGATTTTGCCGAGATTTTCAACGACATCCTCGGGGCTAGAGGTGCTAACAAGGCACCTGCTTCTGACGAGGGCTTCCGCGAGATTAAGCATTTCTCTTTCTATGGCGATGTACCCGAGGCTATTAAGACACTGAAAGAGGCTCGTTTTAATTCTACCATCGACATCACCCTCGACTTCTCGCAAGACCTGCAAGACAATATCAATGAACTGAAGAAAATGGTGGTCTATGTGCCTACATACTTCATGCTTGGGGTGGATGTGTATCAGGTAAAGAAGGATGGTAGTGCTGAGACAAAATATCCAGAGAGCGTCTTTGATGCCTCTACCAACACCATGACGCTTACCTCGTTTGCATCCAACCAGAGAGGTGTGCACGTGGTTATTGCGCTGAAGGGCGTCTTCTTCAATACCACAAACGAGCGAGACCAGAAGGATAAATACTTCCTCAAGATGGATGAAAATGGTATCTCGATGGAGGGCGGCGTCTTTATGCAGGCGCTCTATGAGGATGCTGCCAGTGCACGCGGAAATCGTGTGGCTGCTAACAAAGACCTGAAAATTGATTGTACAACCAAGGTGGGCGACATCACCATTGAGGGTGGTAAAGGTAACTTCAAGCCCGACATCGACTTCCAGGATGGCCTCGGCAATTTCTCCATCGGTGAGTTGCCCGACTTCCTTGATGATGATGAGGTGAAACTCAAGGTGAAGAATCCGCGTATCGTGCTGAATATCAGCAACGACATCAACCTCTATGGACTGATTACCGATCCCTTTATCGTGGCTAATTATAAGGATGGCTCGCAGAAGAAAGTCGCCATCCAACCCTTTAAGATCAATCGCCACGACAACAACGAAACCAGTCAGGAAACATCTACCACCACTACTGTCGTCGTGGTCAACGATGAGGCTTCACTCGGCGACATCAACAACGACTATGACTATAGTTCCACCGTCACCTCCAACGAAAACCTCACCGAACTGCTGGAAGACATCAACGATATAGAGAACATCTCGTTCGAATGTAGTGCTACGACCGACGACAGCGAGGAAGGTGATGTTGAACTGGGCTATGAGTACACCATCCAGCCAGAGTTCGAGTTCTTCGCTCCCCTGGAGTTCGAGGCTGGCTCCACCATCGTCTATAGCGACACCATCAGCGGTTGGCACGACGACCTGGAGAAACTGTCGTTCACAAAGGATACTTACGTCGAGATGACGGCCGATGTGTCCAACCAGTTGCCTATGAACCTCATTGCTGAGGTGATTCCTGTGGAGGTCTATGCCGACGGCACCCTTCATAAAATGACCGCCGACCAGTTCACGGTGACCGTATGGACGGGCGACGACGAGGCCCTCGGCCAGAATCTTATCTTTGCAGGCACTGCCTCTTCGCCCAGAGTCACCAAGTTGCATGTCAGACTCACCCAGAAGGATGATAACGCACTCTCGCGCATCGACGGCATCATCTACCGTGCCAATGGTGTCACTCCCGATGATAACCTGTCTGAGGCCATCAAGGAGACCAGCCACCTGAAGTTGGAGAATGTAGGCATCTTCCTCAAAGGAAAGGTTGTCACCGACCTGGACGACTAACGATTTCGTACCTCGAAAACTATCCTCGTACCTCGTACCCCCGTACCTCGTACCTCGAAAACTATCCTCGTACCTCGTACCCCCGTACCTCGTACCTCGAAAATAATTATGAACTATGAACTATAAGATCAAGCAATATGCCCTGGTGGTCTTCATGGCCGCCATGGGCAGTGCGGTGTACGCACAGGAGTTGAACTCCGCCTACTTCATCGACGGCGTGACCTCCCGTCATGAGTTGAACCCAGCCTTCGGCAATGACCAGAGTTATTTCTCCTTCCCAGCATTGGGCTCGTTCAATGTCAAGTTGCAAGGCAATTTCGGACTGCAGGATGTGCTCTTTAAGAATCCCAGCAGCGGCTACTACAACCGCACCTTCATGCACCCCGACGTATCTGTCGGCGAGGCACTCTCCGGCTTCAACAAGGGCGACAATAAAATTCTCGAAGACCTTAGCATCACCATCCTCTCTGCCGGATTCAAGGGCTTTGGAGGCTACAACACCATTGAACTGAAGGAACGCTCCGTGGGAGGCATCTCCCTCCCCTACGAACTCTTCGAGTTTGCCAAGGACATCAACAACCGCAGTTACGAGTTTGATGACATCCGTGCCAAGGTCAATATCTATACCGAACTGGCCTTTGGACACTCCCATCAGATATCAGACAAACTGCGTATCGGTGCCAAGGTGAAACTGCTCTTTGGCCATGCCAATGCCGACCTCTCCATCGAAGACATGAAAGCCAACCTCGTTGGCAACCAATGGCAACTAAGCAGTGGCAAGGCCGAAGCCAACGTCAACATGAAGGACATCAAGTTCAAGAACAAAGTCAGTGAATATAAGGTCTCCGGAACCTACGAGCATGTTGACTTCGGCGAGACCGACATTGACGGCGTCGGCATCAGCGGCTTCGGCCTCGGCCTCGACCTCGGTGCAGAGTACCAGGTCATGGAAGGCCTGAAGGTCAGTGCCGCCGTCAAGGACATCGGCTTCATCTCCTGGAGCAACAACTACCTGCTCAAGCAGCGTAAGTCCACCTTCACCTTCGACGGCTTCCACGATGTTGCCATCAAGGGCGATGATGCTAAGCCCGGTGAGTTGCTCGACGATAAAGCCAACGGCTACGCCGACCAGTTGTCCGACTTCATGTCGCTCTCTAACGAGGGAGATACCGGTGGCAAGACAACAGCACTCGCTGCCACCATCAGCCTTGCGGGAGAGTACACCCTGCCCATGTACCAGCCCCTCTCGGCAGGACTGCTCTTCCAGCAGCGCATCAACGGGCCCTTCTCTTGGACGGAAGGCCGCCTCAGTGCCAACTGGAAACCCCTCTCGTGGCTCAATGGCGGCATGAACTTTGGCTTGAGCACCTTCGGTGCCAGTGCCGGATGGATTATTAACTTCCATCCCAACGGCTTTAACTTCTTCGTCGGCATGGACCATATCCTGGGAAAGATGTCGAAGGAGATGGTTCCCCTCAGTTCCAATGCCAGTTTCTCCATGGGCATGGCGTTCACCTGGGGTGGCAGCAAGAAAGAGAAGCAGGCCGCCAATCGTTCCGTAGCCATACCCGAAACCCGCTACGACTCTGATGACTATAACTGGTAAACAAACAGACGACTATTCAGCCAATGGAGCGACTTCAGATTAACGAAGGGATGTTGTGGGCCGCCCGCTATCAACTCGTGAAGAGACTCGGGCGCGGCAGTTTTGCCAGTGTATGGCTGGCATACGACACAGAGGCGGAAGTCGAAGTTGCGCTTAAGATTTTTGCGCCAGACACAGGCATGGAAGACGAGGACTTGGATAATTTCCGCGACGAGTATCGCCTGATGTTCAACCTCAACCATACAAATATCCTGCACATCAATCATTATGATGTGCAGGATAATCGTCCTTATATTGTCCTGCCATTCTGTAGTAATGGCTCTGCCCAGAAACTTATTGGCAGGGCTACTGAGGAACAGACATGGGACTTTTTGGAGCAAGTCGCATCCGGACTTCATTATCTTCACGGGCAAGCAAACAGGATCATTCATCAAGACATTAAGCCTGCTAATATCCTCATCAATTCAGAGGGCCGGTATCTTATTTCCGACTTTGGCATCAGTCTGCGAATGCATAAGACAATAGTGCGTACCATGAAAACCTCTGAGGGATTCGACTATGAACGAGCCTCGGAGAAAGAGAAACTGAAAGCAGTGAGCGGAACGCTGGCCTACATGGGGCCTGAACGATTCACTGAAAAGCCGCAGGTGGTGAAAGCCAGCGACATTTGGTCGCTGGGAGCCTCTGCATACGAATTGCTGGAGGGTGAGCCGCCGTTTGGAGAGTATGGCGGCGATTCTCAGATAGATATCCAGGCCGATCAGCCCGGGCTGGTGGGAAAGGTGCCTGCCATCAAAGCACCTGTGTCAGATGAACTGAAAAATCTCATTTATTCTTGCTTGGAAGAGACTATTTGGCCACGCCCTACGGCTCAGCGCATAGTGGAAATATGCCAGGCACGGAGAACGGTAAAAGATGCGCCGCCTCCTCCCAAGCCCCCAAAGCCTATAGTGTGGATAGCGTTGGCAGCAATAGCATTGGTATTAGTCTCGGCCGTTCTGTTGATATGGACTATGATGAGCGAAGAATCCACAGACAACCGCCAGCAATATGCCACTTTGTGCGCCGCCGGCGATTCGATAGTCAACGACCTGAAGCAGGGCGTGTTCAATGATCAGGAACTTGTTAAGGTAACCGACGTGAACCTGAAACTAGAGCGTGCCCGTGAGAAATATGCCGAGGCACTGGCTGTCAATACCGGCGAAGAGACTTCTACGGCAGACGTCAATCTGCGTATGGAGCGTATGGATGTTATTACTGATTCCTGTCGTAAGATGACCCATTATGCCGACACCATTGCTATCCTGTATAATGAAGGACGTGTAGCCACGGCCGATGATTTCAAGGAAATGCAACAGGGATTGTCCAATAACATCAAAAAACTAATTTCCAACTTATGATGAATAAAAGAATAACAGTATTGTCTGTGCTGCTGCTGTCTGTTGCCTTGGCAGAACCTGCAGCAGGTCAGACATGCAAAGAATTATGGCGTAAGGCTGAGACACTGCGCAAGGGTGAGAACTATGACGCAGCCATCTCTACTTACCAGCAGGTAAAGGAATGTAACGACAAATCGTATGTCAAGGACTGTAATTATGCCATCAACTGGATTAAGCAAAACCGTCCTGTCAAGAAATCACAGCAGCCTGTCACCTTCAGTCTTTCCACCAAAGACATCACGCTGCCTTATCAGGGTGGTGAGTGGATAGTAAGGGTCTATGGTGGCAATGCATGGACATATAGTGTCGACGGCGACTGGTGCATAGTGAAGAAAAAGGGCAACCAACTCATCGTGTCAAGTGCCCAGGAAAATGAGAGCACCCAGCCGCGAAAGGCTAAACTTAAAGTGCAGAGTGGCGGTAAGACAAACACTGTAGATATTACAAATGAGGGGGCACCAGAGAAACTGCTCAGTTCGGTAAGCACACTCAACTTCCCTGCCCAGGGCGAGAATACAGACGTGGACATCTATGCCAATATCGACTGGCAGGTGGCTGAGAAAGCCTCTTGGGTAACGGCCGAGAAAGAGTCTGAGGGTCATGTGCGCTTTACTGTAGAGCCCAACCATCAGGGCAGTGAACGACAGTCTGTAGTGAAGATCGCGTCGCCATCCAATGCCATCATCTACATACAGATTAATCAGGGTGCAGGCGACGAGAAACTCTCGTTCTCAAAGAACAACCTGCTCTTTGGGCCTGACGGTGGCGACGAGTATGTGAAGGTATATACTGATGCTTCTAAGTGGAGGTTCGACAACATTCCCTCTTGGGTGCAGGTGTCGCGGGTCGGTGATGATATAGTACGCATCCACTGCGCTCCTAATGACCCCATCAACGAAAAACGTGAAGGCAGCGTTGGCATTTCAACAGGCCTACAGGTGTTAGGCATCAATATTGCTCAGGAGGCCAAGCCCGTGAGTTATCTTATTCCCATGCCCAACATCGGTGGCCGCAAACTGTCGTTCGGCATCAGCGCCTCGCTGGTCAAACCCACCATATCTGCGTCCTCTGACGGCTCCTTCACCGGCAGCCCCGTCAACTATTCGCTGGCCAACAGTGAAGAGAACTGTTCCTATACCACCAGCATGGGGTTCAGCGTCAATGCCTTTGCCGACATCCACCTCTACCGTAACCTCTACTTGCAGGCAGGACTGGGCATCACCCATTACACCTACAAGAACGAGTTTGAGGCTAACGTTGTACGCACCGTCCCACAGACCACCAATCTCTATTTGCAAGGTCGCACTCAGAACAAATACTCCGAGGAGTATTCCATGACCATGCTGGAAGTACCTGTGCTGGCCAGTTACCGCTTCCCCATTACACGTATCAGCCATGTGCAATTGAATCTCGGACCGGTGGTGACATACGGGCTGAACGCCAAACTGAAACTGGATGGCTATACGGATAGCGAGACAATGGAGTTCCATGAGGTGAAGACGGGCAACCGCTTCGGCACCGACTATGCTGCCATCCATTACCATGGCACCGGCGAGTTCAACCTTTACGACACCAGCGTTGACTACAAGGAAAAACATAGCGAACTGGGCGGTATTGATGTAGGCCGCTCGCAGACGCTCGACGACTCACCCTTGAGTAGGCTGAACGTGGGGCTGCGTGCCGGCGTTGCCTTCGAGTATGCGGGCATAGGCATCGGCCTGGAATACACCTATATGCTGACCAATATGGCCAACAAACGCTTCTGGGACGGTGACCGATGGAAGATCTTCGACCAGAATGTCAACTCGCCAATGTCTGGCTATAGCGAGCGTCACCACTATCTGGGCATCAAGATTGGCTATACCTTCAGGTATTAAGCGATGCTAACCAATAATAGAATAACAAATAATAACTAAAACAATCTTATTGACAATGAAGAAAATTATCATGCTGTTTGTGAGTGCCTTGTGCTTGGCGGGATGCAGCGAGTCAGACCTTGTTGAATCAATCATTAAACCAGAGAAACTGTCTGGCGAGTGGGTCTACGACCATCCCGAGGAAGGCGTATGGGAAACGATGAAGTTCACGGAGTCGGGCGTGTTCTACTACTCTAACGACGTGGCTACATGGAACATAAACAACGACCGAAATGATGGACGCTATTCCGTGTCAGGTGACCATGGCGAATATCTGCATGGATCATACACGGAGAATGGACAGCCCATGGAAGTGAACATGACCTTCTCCGTTCTCAACGACTATAGTTTCACGGCCACGTTTGCCGAGACAGGGCTTACCTTTACATACTCCCGTCTGCTTACCACGCAGCGCTTGAAACAGGGCGAGACAATAACGCCCAACTATCAGTCACTGGTGAGTGCCGAGATTAATTGGTACAGGTCGCACGACACCAGCATTGCCACGGTAGACACCTATTCCGGTGAGATAACCGGCGTGGCGGTCAGCGGACGTACTTATATCGACGTGGTCACCACTAAGGGCACGGCTGTCGTCGAAGTCCTTGTCTCAGACCCGGAGAATCTCTTCGACGACTATTACTGGGCCTTCGGCCTCACGGTCAACGAAGTGGAACAGCAACTGGGCAGTAAATATCTGTATAAGAATGAGGCCTCTGGTATCTCCTATAAATCAAAGAACCTTGCAGTAGATAAGGAGACCTATATGACAAGTGTTATTGATGATCTCCATATCGAATTCGTGCAATTGGATTTGAACAGCACAGTTACTTCAAGCCAGGTGCTGAATCTGCTGAATAAGACATATCGTAGTTTAGGAAAGAACGAGCAAGGTAACGACCTCTTTTATGAGGATAGTAGGGGATTGTTGGTGATATATGATTCCTCTGAGTCCAAATTGTCCTTTGCAAAGCAGATAGCATGGCCTGATTTTGGGGGCTATTTCGGACTGAATAGCATAGAGGTGCGGACGCGCATGGAGACAAACGGTCATTCGTTCTTTGGCAGTTACGAGTCCTATTCGGTCAATGGCTCTGAGGGATATATACTCGAAGCAGGCAATACTTACATTGGAGCCGTGGAGTTTGTGTTTAATACAGACAATGTCGTTTCTGTCTATTTGCTCTATCCGCAGTCCAGGACTACCACAAAACTGATAAACCAGCACTTCACTGACATGGGGCTGACAAAGGATAGTGAAAGCGGAATCTACTATAATGCCAAAAGAACACTGAGTGCTGTCTACGACAAAAGGATTGGTGCCATTGCCGTTACCGACTTGACTAAGAAGGCCTTTGAAAGGAATATCCTGGGTGACTACTGGAGAATGCTTGGAAAAACCCAGGCTCAGGTCAAGGAGGACTATGGTCAGCCTACTGTTTCGGCCAGCGACCATCTGACTTACAGTGTCGTTGGTGCGAATACGGAGTATGCCCAGTATGTGAACTTTATCTTTAACAACAACTCCAGCGAGGTAAATCTCATTAACCTCTTCCTGCAGACATCGGTTCAAGAGAGTACCATCAAGTATTTCCTCTCCAAACTCTACAAGACATTCGACGATGGCACGAACGCCAACGGCAGGTACTACCGCTACATCAACGGACAGGCACGCGAATCGTCGTCAATGATGATTACTTACTATCCGGAGTATCAGGTAGTGGTCTATCAGCATCCTAGCACGGCCAGTGCCCGCGAGGTGCAGTCGTTCGGTGACAGGTAATCTCGTACCTCGTACCTCGAATTATGAATTATACATTGAATATCAAGGGGCGGCTGCTCGATCTCAACGAGCCTAGGGTGATGGGCATCCTTAATGCCACGCCCGACTCGTTTTATGCCGGCAGCCGCCGGCAGACGGAGCACGACATTGCCGGCAGGGCCGACGAGATTGTGGCTCAGGGTGGCTCCTTTATCGATGTGGGGGCCTATTCCACCCGCCCCGGCGCACAGGAGGTGTCGGTGCAGGAGGAGATCAGCAGGCTGCGCATGGCCCTCGGCGTGGTGAGGCGCGTGCAGCCCGATATACCGCTGTCGGTAGATACCTTCCGTGCCGACGTAGCCCGCATGGCGGTAGAGGAATACGGGGCCGACATCATCAACGATGTGAGCGAGGGTGCCGATGCCGAGATGTTCCGCATGGTGAGCCGGTTGCGCGTACCTTATATATTAATGTCGGTGCAGAAAGACTTGCGCCACACGCTGATGGCCTTTGCACAGAAGGTGCAGATGCTGCGCGACATGGGGCAGAAGGATATTATCCTGGACCCTGGCTTCGGCTTTGGCAAGACCCTTGACGACAACTATCGGCTGATGAACGCCCTGGACCGCTTGCAGGTGATGCAGTTGCCCGTGCTGGTGGGCGTCTCGCGCAAGTCGATGATCTACAAACTGCTGGCCACCACCCAGGAAAAGGCTCTCAACGGCACCACGGTGCTCAACACCGTAGCACTGATGAAGGGGGCGAGCATACTGCGTGTGCACGACGTGAAAGAAGCCATAGAAACGATAAGGATATATGATAGAATTCGGAATTAAGGATGCGGTGGATATCCTCCTGGTGGCGGTGATGCTCTATTACATCTACCGGCTGATGCGCGACTCCCGTTCGCTGAACGTGTTTATAGGCATCCTCGTGTTTGTCGTCGTGTGGATCTTCGTGTCTCAGGTGTTGGAGATGCGCCTTTTGGGTACTATCCTCGACAAACTGGTGTCGGTGGGTGTCATTGCATTGATCGTGCTCTTTCAGGACGATATCCGCAAGGTGCTCTATAACCTGGGAGCCCATCAGAGCATGCGCCGTCTTCAGAGCCTGTTCACGCCGAAGCGCTTTCGCGATATGAAGAAAGACGATGTGAAGCAGGACATCATGCCCGTGGTGATGGCCTGTATCAATATGAGCCGTGGCAAGGTGGGTGCGCTCATCGTGTTTGAGCGCACCATGCCGCTGGACGATATCGTCAAGACGGGCGACCGTATTGACGCTAACATCAACCAGCGCCTCATAGAAAACATCTTCTTCAAGAACTCGCCGCTCCACGACGGTGCCGTGATCATCAGCAACCACCGCATCAAGGCGGCCGGATGCATACTGCCCGTGAGCCACGACCTTGACATCCCCAAGGAACTGGGCCTGCGCCATCGCTCCGCCATGGGCGTTGCACAGGAGAGCGACGCCCTGGCCGTGGTGGTGAGCGAAGAGACGGGAGCCATCTCCATCGCCGTCCATGGCGAACTGCACCTCCGCCTGTCGGCCGAGGAACTGGAGAGTCTGTTGACGAAGGCACTTTTTACGCAATAGATTAAATTTTTTTGTCAAAAACTTGGATATATTAAAAATATTTCGTATTTTTGCCAACGATAAATCAATAACTTTTGGAAAATCAAAACCGGCTGACACCTAAAACTAGTTATCATCATGGAACAAAGGGCTACTGCACTGCATACATACGCTATGACCTCCCAGATAATATGGGGCGTCGTGGCTCTGTTGTGCGGCTGTGCCATCTATCTCCTCTTCCGCAGCCAGACCATCCATCTTTACCAGTGGGCGGTGGTGGCGGGACTCTCAAGCATCCTTGACACCCTGCGGCAGAGCGTCCAGCATTGGCAGGTGTCCGACTTTGTGAGATACAGCCTGCCCGACGGCCTGTATTGCGCCTCCTATATCCTCCTGATGGATGCCGTCTGGAAGGGTGGCAAGGCATCCAGGACTCTCGCCGTGTCGTTCATGCCCCTTGTCGCCATCACCCATGAGTTGCTTCAGGGTGCCGGCCTGGTGCGGGGAACCTTCGACGTGTGCGACCTGCTTTGCTACGCAGTGCCTCTGCTCGCTTATTTTGTTGTTTCCAATAAATTTTTTATACATTTTTTTTCAATAACTAAATCTTAAAATTATGAAGAAGTATTTTTTACCGATGCTCTTAGCATCAATCTTTGCCATCGGATTCACCGCATCCGATGACGATGACAACATCCTCGTGGGGCCCGACGGCCCAACTCCCACTCCTACTGTGTCGGGAATCGTTGAACTGAAGGAAGGTATAGGCGATGCAGATGCTGCCTACGTTACAGACGCCGGCTTCTTCTGCTACAACGAGGATGCCAACAATGAGGCCGAGGACGGCGAACTCAGTTCTATCTCCTATCTGTCGAAGAATGGTGTCGACATTGCCACACTGCTGTTCACCAAAGCCGACCTTATGCCCTCACAGTTAGTCATTAAGGACGAGGGTATTATCTATTTCAGTTATCCCAGCGAGAATATCGTTGAGATAGTCTTCGACAACGGCACAACGGTCTCTTTCATTGGCAGTTACGAGTTCGACCCCGCCACGCTGCCCGGCGTCGCACTGGCTGCAAATGGCGATGTCTTCAAGGCTGCGCTGGCCAATGCTGCCGCACTGATGAAACTCACTACTCCCAGTGCTGCACGTGCCACCAGAGGCTTCTTCGAGGATCTCATTGCCGAATGGGCCAACCTGTTTGACACAATCGTAGGCCAGGACTATACCGACGACCCCGACGCGCTTGAAAACCTGCCCACCGACGGCGACGGCAACTATCAGTTCGTAGATGTTATCGATGAATGGTACGACGAAGAGATCAGCGATGTGGTCTACTACACACTGTCGCTCTGGACCGGCGAGGCTACCTTTAAGGTTGGCGGCTCTTCCTGTACGCTCAGCGCTACTGTCTGGTGCCCGTCCAATGTGTACAACGACTACGGTGCATACGGTATCCTCTGCGATGCTGATCCCGCCAAACTGGTTCTTGGCGAGGCAGAGTATCAGGATATTGGCTATCAGGGCCCCGACGATAAGAGTTTCAGCGTCGACTTCCGTGGCTTCAAGCCCAACACCACTTATTACTATCGTGCATATTATGAGTTCCACAGTGCCGACCACGGACCCATCATCACCAAGTATGGCGATGCTACCGACAACGTGGTCTATGACACCACCATCAAGTCGTTCACCACGGGCGACAACGTACTGACTGTCGATGTTGTAATGTGTATCGACGTCACCGGCAGCATGAGCGGCCTCATCAACACTGTCAAGAGCAATGCCATTGGATTCTACGATGCCTTCAAGACTGTCTGCGACGACCAGGGTATCGGCCTGACAGGTCTTAACGCACAGGTTATTGGCTTCGGCGACAAGAATGTAGATGGTCCCAACTGGCTGGATGTCAGCGAGACCTATTGGCTCCCCGAGCAGAAGACCGAGTTCGACGCCTGTGTAAACAAGTTGTATGCCCACGGTGGCGGTGACACGCCCGAAAGCGGCCTCGAGGCATTGAATGCAGCCTTCAACAAGACCGACTGGAGCGTTGACGACGGCTATCATCGTCAGGTTGTTATCCTCTGGACCGATGCTGACTATCTGATTGGTTCTTATTCAGATATCGTGTTGAGCGACCTTGAGGCCAAATGGAACGCCATGCCTTCTGGCCGGCGCATGATTCTGTTCGCTCCCAGTGGAACATGGGGTGGGGGAAACTGGTCCAACCTGGATAGTTGGAAGAACGTTATCCACTTGACTGACCTGTACAGCGGCTTCAACAACTTCACATACGTCCTGGAGCAGATCGTTGGCGAGTTGACCAGCAAGGCAAGAACCAACACGCCGATGGAAAATATCTCCAAGGAGTACTTCGGACGTCCCAACGAATAATCATTGACTCAACTTTTAGTAGTTAATGTAGTTAAAGTAGTTAAAGTAGTTAAAGACAATAGTCTTATCCCCTGCTCATCCTTTCGGAGCGTGGAATCTGAAGCAGCAAATCTAATGTCTTTAACTACTTTAACTACTTTAACTACTTTAACTCCCTTAACTACTCAACTTGCGAAAGTTGAGTTGACTTATAGAAACTGTATACAACTCGTATTCCGGCTGTATACAAATTGTATTCAGGCCGAATACAGTTTGTATACAGCCGGAATACAGTTTGTATACAGCCGGAATACATTTTGTATTCGGCCGGAATACAAATCAAAGAAAAAAATGGTGGTGAAATTACTTGGATAGCGATGCGATGCACTCCATCTCGACGAGCCAGGCAGGACGGCACACCTTGGCGTGGGTGATGATGTGGGGCACGCAGGGATAGGCCTGCTGCATATACTCTTCGATGGTGGCAGCATCGGCCAGGTCGCGCAGGTAGATGATAAAGTACTTCACGTCGGCCATGGTGGCACCGCCGTCGGCCAGCAGGGCTCCGATGTTCTCCAGCAGTCGCTCGGCCTGCTTGGTGACATTGCCGATATTAATCACTTCGCCATGATGGTTGATGCTTGCCGTGCCCGAGATGAAATACTCGTATTTATGCGGCAGGCAGACGCGCACACCACGCTCGAAGGCCACCCCGTATTCATGGGTGGGGTTCAGGTGGTCGAGGGCTTTCAGATAGAGCAGGTCGTCGGGCGTGATTCCGGGGGCGGTGAGGAAGTCGATGGCTACGCACACGTTCTTGCCCATGGCGCGCCCGCCGATGCCTGTGCTGGCAATGAAATGGGTGTCGATGGTGAGTCCGTGCTGCCGGAAGATGTCGTTGCGTGCCTTGACGACGCCGTCGTAGTTGGTGTCGATGTCGCGCACGTAGATCCATGTTCTCACGCAGTGGTCTTTGAGGCTTAGGCCTTTTTCCTGGAGCAGTGCGAGGTATTTGTCGAAGAGCATGACGGTCTGCATGTACGAGCCGAAGTTCATCACCTCCTCGTCGGTGAGGCGCAGGCTGTGCATAATGAAATGGCTCTGCTCGTCGCTGGTTTTCAGCAGCAGACCGATCTTCGCGCCGCCGATGGGCGACTGCTGTATGATGGTGCAGGCGGCATGGCCTATCTGTTCGGTCATGAGCGGCGACTGACGCAACTGTTCTTCCTGGTTGGCAATGTCGCTGAGGAAGCATTTGGCATAGCAGAGGGTGCGTTGCTGCTGTCGCTCCTTTTCCAGATAGTCTTTTACTTGCAGGTAAATATCGTCGAGACGCTGCTCAAAGAGTCCACGCCCGTGGTCGGTAAATATCTCGTAACGGTCCATCGATTTTAATTTTCGATTTACATATTTTGAGTCTACTTTAAAAAGTCCCTGTTACTGCCTGCAAACAAGCCGCATGGCACTCCCCTCCCATGTAGGGGAGGGGTAGGGGTGGGGTGACAAACTTGTTCAGTGACAGGAAGATACAGACCCCACCCCTGCCCCTCCCCTTGGAAGGGAGGGGAGTGCCATGCGGCTTGCTCTCTCGCGATAGTGGACTTTTTCAAGTGGACTCATATTTTCTATTTTCTATTTTCAATCTTCAATTCTCAATCTCCGAACGTATTTCACGGGCTCGCCGTCGCTGCCTTTCAGGGTACTTGCAAACGTCTGGGGCGTTACTTCGACGGGGCCGCGCATAAACTCGGGGATGTTGTAACTCTTCATGAACTGGCGGTGGTAGTCGGGGTCGGCCTGTGGCAGTTCGAAGGCTTTGCTGCCCTTGCCATCAGCATCGATGTGGGCGATGAACGGGCGTGTGAAGCCGCCGTCGTTGCGCCTGCTGCTGAAGACCACCCATCGGCCGTTGCTCGACCAGGAGTGGTAACTCTCCGTGTCGTCGCTGTTGATTTCCTCTATTTTTCGAGGTGCGAGGTACGAGGTACGAGGTACGAGGTCCCTCGAAAGATCCATCATCCACAGGTCTGCCTCATGGTGCCAGATATGGAACACGCCGTAGTTGCCCAGGGTGAACATCAGGAAGCGTCCGTCGGGCGAGATGCGTGGCAGCGTGGCGCTCTTGTCGAGGCTGTCGGCAGCAAAGACCAGTTCGCGTGGGCCGAAGGTGTAGGTGTCGGGGTCGAAGGATTTGCGGTAGATGTTGTATTTGATTTCCTTGGCCCGCAGGATGACTTCCATTTCTTTGCTGACGGTGTCGCGGAACTCGAAATGCGCACTGCAGTAGTAGATGCTACGGCCGTCGGGTGCCCAGCAGGGATAGACCTCAAACTCGGTGGTGTCGTTCTCGATGTTGGTCACCTCGTTGTTCTCCACGTCGTAGGCAATGAGGTCGCTGGCCGAGTCGAAGACCTCGATCTTGTTGTTGTTGTGCGTGTGGAAACTCTGGCCGGTGTGGTTGGTGGAATAGACGATGAGCGGCAGCCAGGGATGCCAGGCGGGATAGACGCCGGCGGAGATGATGGAGTCGTTGCGCATATTGATCTTGCGCACCGTGCCGTCGTAGCATATCACCGTGCCGCCGTGGTTCTGGCGGGCATGAAACTGCATGCGCTTCGGGTTGTACTGCTGGTAGTTGTGGCAGTTCACGCACTGGCCCTTGTCCTCGGTGCTGCAGAGCATGTTGTCTACCATCACCGTCTCGTCGTAGTTCTCCAGGCAGCGCTGGTTCAGCGTGAGTTCCT
This sequence comes from Prevotella sp., assembly GCA_017455845.1. GTDB lineage: Bacteria > Bacteroidota > Bacteroidia > Bacteroidales > Bacteroidaceae > Prevotella. The sequence continues at coordinate 41,674 of JAFSYY010000122.1, forward strand.
CGTAGGCCACGTAGGAGGGCGAGATCAGACGGTAACTGATATAGGGGTCAATGCTGTCGGGCGAGACGTAGATCTTGAAGGGGTTGTAGTGCTGCCACTGGTTGCCGCTGCGGGTGAAGACGTCCACCAGTATGGCTTCTCCCTTGGCGGCGGCGGTGAGTTGGCGCCAGTCGGCTATGTCGGGCTGCACCTTGTCGCCGCCGCAGACGAGGGTGATGGCCGCAGCGGGAAAACCGCTGCGCACGGACGCATCATGGGGGGTGATGGCCGCAGCGGGAAAACCGCTGCGCACGGACGCATCATGGGGGGTGCTGGCGAGGGTGAAGCGGGCCACCACCTCCTCGCAGGTGCTGTCGTTCATCTCGAAGGTTAGCGGAGCGATGTTGACGGGTATGGTGACGTCGCGGTAGTCGGGATAGATGTCTGGTGCCTTGTTCACGTCGGTATAGTGTTCTGGCACGGAGGCATGATGACAGCCCGTCAGCACGGTGGCGATGGCAAACACATATAGAAATATTCGTTTCATTCGTTCAATTCGTTCTTGCTCTGGCAAGCGTCTCCTTACGTCGCCGAGCGGTCGTTAAAAGGGATGGGAAAGTTCAGTTACTTATTTATTACTTACTCCCTTTCTCCCCTGCTTCCTTCAGGAAGAAGTCGGTCATCTGCTTGAAGGTGGACTCGTTGAACGTCACCGGGCCATGCTGTCCGTTGGGCACGCTGACAAAAGTCTCCAGGCGGCCTGCCTTCTTCAGGGCTTCGGAGAAGTTGACACCCTGGCAGTGGGGCACTACGTTGTCGGCATCGCCGTGGAAGACGATGAAGGGCGGGTTGCTCTCGCTGACGTATGTGATGGGGCTGATGAGTGCCACGAGGTCGGGGTTGCCGGCAGGTGCGCAGCCCATGAGTGCGGCTTCTGGCGAGCGTCCGTCCTTCACGGTCTCACAGTTCTCCATGTGGGCCATGTCTACAGGTCCGAACCAGTCGGCCACGGCATCCACGGTGCTCGGGAAGTCGAGGTTGCCGCCCACGTTGCCTTCGAGGTCAACGGTGACATTTCCCACGGTGCGCTCCTTCATGCCGTTGGTCACGCCGGCCAGCGACGACAGGTGCCCGCCGCTGGAGAAGCCGGTGATGCCCACAAACGAGGTGTCGAGTTTATATTCCTTGGCATGGGCACGGATGAAACGCAGGGCGGCCTTCACGTCGTGGATCTGTGCGGGGAACTTTGCGTCGCTGCTGCTGCGGTGGTTGATGCACACCACGGCGAAGCCGGCATCGGTCAGTGGCTTGCCCATCGACATATAGGTCATCTGCTTCATGTTGTTAGCGAACCAGGCACTGCCGTAGATGGCCACCACGACCTTGTATTTGTCCTTGCCGGTGTCGGGCAGGTAGATGTCGAGCAGGTGGGCCTCCATGTCGTCGCCTGCATAGTTCACGTTTTTGAATGTAGCATTGTTTTCAGGCATCTGGAAGCCTCCTTGCGGCTGTGCGGTTGCAATCATGGCCATGCATAGCATGATGGAAAGAATAATTGTTTTCATTGTATGTGTATGTTTTATGTTTATTTCTGTATGAGTAGCACGATGACTTGGAGTGCGAAGTCGAAGAACACCACCTTTGCGTTGGCGTTCTGTGTGATGTCGCGTATGGCACGGTTGGCCAGGTCGTAGAGTGGCAGGATGTTGGCCTCGTTGATGAAGCGTGCGAAGTTGCGTGAGAAGTTCTCTTCCTCTTGCGTCATGTAGCACAGTTCCTGCTGTTGGAAGTTGTACATGAAGTTTTCGCGCAGCATGCGGAGGAAGAACAGCAGGAAGCGTTTCTGCTTCTCTCGGCCGAAGGCGGCCATGGTCTCGCTCCATTTGCGCAGGTCGCGTATCTTGCGCTGGTAGGCTAGTCGCATGAGCATGATAAAGAGGTCGAGGAACTGCTCGTTCTCGGTGCCCGACTGCAGGGCCTCCAGTGCCTTGAGCCACGAGCCGTTGGCCAGTCGGCTGATGCGCTGGGCGGCCTCCTCGCTGATGCCGCGGCGGTCGATGAGTGCCTGGCGCACGGTCTCGTTGTCGATTTTCTTCACATCGATGCGCTGCACGCGGCTGCGGATGGTCTCCAGCAGTTTGTCGGGCTCTTCGCACACCATGATAAACACGGTCTGTGAGGGTGGCTCCTCAATGAGTTTCAGCAGTTTGTTGGCACATTCGATGTTCATGCGCTCAGGCAGCCAGATGATGCTCACCTTATAGCCGCCCTGACTCGATTTCAGCGACAGTTTGCGCACCAGGTCGTCGCTCTCGCCGGCGGTGATGATAGCCTGCTGGTTCTCTGCACCGATGGCCGTGAGCCACTGATCCAGGGTGAAATAAGGGCCCTGCATGATGAGGTCGTGCCACTCACGGGCGAAGTCGTCGCTCACGGGCTTGTGGTCGGAGCCCATCGAAGGCAGTTTGATGGTGGGGTAGGTAAAGTGCAGGTCGGGGTGCTCCAGTTTCTGGAGCATGGGGGGCTCTGGCTGGTCAGGGATGGATTCCGACGGGAAAACCGCCGGACACGAACTATCCGACGGGAAAACCGCCGGACACGAACTATCCGGCGGGAAAACCGCCGGACACGAACTATCCGGCCTTTTATTATTTAAGAGGTAGCAGCCAAAGGCCACGGCCAGCGCCATCTTGCCGCTGCCGGTGGGGCCGCAGAGCATGATGGCATGGGGCAGGCGGTCCTCACTGACCATCTGCACCAGACGCTCCTGCACCTCCTTCTGTCCTATCACCTCACTCCAGCGCATTTTTTAATTCTTAACTCTCATCTCTCATCTCTCAACTCTCAATTCCTTCACGATCTCCACCACTGAGTCTACGGCTCCCACGGTATAGAAGTGGATGTCGTTGACACCGTGCTGGTAGAGTTCGCGGCACTGCTGCACCGTCCATTCTATTCCCAACTGGCGGGCGTCGTTGTCCGTCTTGCATTTTATAATCTCGCGGGCCAGGGCTTCAGGGATGTCGCAATGGAACGTGCGTGGCACCACCGACAGTTGATTCAACTTGGCCAGCGGCTTGATGCCGGGGATGATGGGTATGGTGATGCCCATCTGTCGTGCCTTTTCCACGAACGCGAAATACTTCCCGTTGTCGTAGAACAACTGCGTCACGGCATACTGTGCCCCCATGTCCTGCTTCTCTTTCAGATACTGCATATCCATCTCCAGGTTGGGCGCCTCCTCGTGTTTCTCGGGATAGCATGCCACGCCGATGTCGAACTTCGGCCCCGGATTCTTGATGGCCTCGCCGTTGGCGAAGAAACCATCGTTGAAGCACTGCACCTGACGGAGCAGGTCGGTGGTATGGGCATGACCGCCCGGCGTAGGCGTGAACACGCGGTCGTCCTTGGCCTTGTCGCCGCGCAGCAGCAGCAGGTCGGTGATGCCCAGGAACTGCAGGTCGAGCAACTCGTATTCTATGTCCTCCACCGTGGCACCGCTGCAGATGATATGTGGCTGCACAGGCACATGGAAGTGCTGCTGTATGGCGGCGGCCACGGCAATGGTGCCCGGCCGCAGGCGCAGGCGCTGCCGCTCGAAGCGCCCGTCGCTCAGTTCCTTGTAGACATACTCGCTGTGGTGCGTGGTGATATTGATGAAGGCAGGGTTGAGCCGGCATAGTTTCTCAATGTCGGCAAACAACCGCCCGGTGCCCGTCCCCTTCAGCGGGGGCAGCACCTCGAACGAGAACTGGTGCTCGTCGTTATTCTGGGTTATCAGGTTTGCTACGGCCATAATTTAGTTGCAAAGTTACGAATAATTCCCATAATAACAAAATTTTTTGCTGAAATAGTGAATTATTAGGTGTTGACTGAAAATTTATGCAAAAATATTTGGTGAAATTCGGAATATTTTGTACTTTTGCAACCGTTTTTACGAATAAATATACCAGCATGAAAGTAAAGAATAACAGGTTGGAAGCCATTCGGCTCATCATTTCGACCCAGCAGTTGGGTAGTCAGGAAGAACTCCTGAACGCTCTTCAGAAGGAGGGATTCAGTCTGACGCAGGCCACGCTGAGCCGTGACTTGAAGCAACTGAAGGTGGCCAAGGCAGCAACGATGAGCGGCAACTATGTCTATGTGTTGCCCAACGAGGCGATGTACAAGCGTGTGAGCACCACTGCGAGCAACATTCGCGAGATGATGCAGATGTCCGGTTATGTCTCTGCGAGTTTCTCAGGTAATATGTGCGTCATCAAGACCCGCCCCGGCTATGCCAGTTCGCTGGCCTGGCATATAGACAACAGTAATATTTCTGCCATCCTCGGCACCATTGCCGGCGACGACACCATATTTCTCGTGTTGAAAGAAGGCTGTTCGCGACAGGACCTGATAGATGCCCTGAACGAGAAACTGCCCAACATGAAATAATATAGGTATGTTTTTTTACTGACTGTTATCATGGAAAAGGAAGATATAGAAGTATTGGTGGCCGGCCCTGAACATGAAGTCTATGTGGACACCATCCTCGACACCATAGCCAAGGCTGCAAAGGTGAGGGGTACCGGCATTGCGAAGCGCACACATGAATATGTGGCCAAGAAGATGATGGAAGCCAAGGCGGTCATTGCCCTGCGCAAGAGCGACAAACGCTTTGCCGGCTTCAGTTACATCGAGACGTGGGCCAACCAACAGTATGTCACCACTTCGGGACTTATCGTGCATCCCGACTTCCGGGGGCTGGGGCTGGCCAAGCGTATCAAGGACATGACCTTCTCGCTGGCACGCACGCGCTGGCCGCATGCCAAGATATTCTCGTTGACCAGCGGTGCGGCCGTGATGGCCATGAACACCCAACTGGGCTACAAGCCGGTGACCTTTGCCGACCTGACCGACGACGAGGCTTTCTGGAAAGGCTGCGAGGGCTGTGTCAACGTGGATGTGCTGCATCGCACGGGGCGTAAATACTGCATCTGCACGGGCATGCTGTTCGACCCCACCGAGCAGTTGCCTGCCAAGATTCCCGATGAGGTGCTGGCACGCATACGCCATCTGGAGGAGATTGAGGAAAGGTGAGGGGAAAGGATCGAAATTTCGAAATGTCTAAATGTCGAGATGTCGAAATGTCGAAATAACGAAATAACGAAATGTCGAAATGACGAAATAACGAAATGTCGAAATGACGAAATAACGAAATGTCGAAAAATCGAAAAAATAGAATATGAAGAAAGTAGTAGTAGCCTTTTCTGGTGGGCTTGACACCAGTTACACCGTGATGAAACTGGCTCAGGACGGCTGGGAAGTATATGCCGCCTGCGCCAATACCGGCGGCTTCAGTGCCGAGCAGTTGAAAACCAACGAGGAGAACGCCTATAAACTGGGTGCGAAGACCTACGTCACGTTGGATGTGACGCAGGAGTATTATGCCAAGTCGCTGAAATACATGATCTTTGGCAATGTGCTCCGGAATAATTGCTACCCAATATCAGTGAGCAGTGAGCGCATCTTCCAGGCTATCGCCATTGCCCGTTATGCCAAGGAGATAGGTGCCGATGCCATTGCGCATGGCTCTACGGGTGCAGGCAACGACCAGATCCGTTTCGACATGACGTTCCTCGTGATGGCTCCCGGCGTGGAGATTATCACCCTGACACGCGACAAGAAACTGACGCGCAAGGAGGAGGTGGACTACCTCAACGCGCACGGCTTCACGGCCGACTTCACCAAACTGAAGTACAGTTACAACGTGGGCATCTGGGGCACCTCTATCTGCGGCGGCGAGTTGCTCGATCCCACGCAGGGGTTGCCCGAGGAGGCTTACCTGAAGCATGTCACCGCCAAGGAGGACGCGCTGTTGAAGATTACCTTCGACAAGGGAGAGATAGTGGCTGTCAACGGTGAGCAGTTCGACGACCGTGTGAAGGCCATCCAGAAGATTGAAGAGATAGGCGCCTCTTACGCCATCGGCCGTGATGCCAACGTGGGCGACACCATCATCGGCATCAAGGGACGTGTAGGCTTCGAGGCCGCTGCGCCCAAACTCATCATCGAGGCTCACCGCCTGCTGGAGAAGTCGACGCTCTCGAAATGGCAGCAGTATTGGAAGGACCAGGTGGCCAACTGGTACGGCATGTTCCTGCACGAGAGCCAGTATCTGGAGCCAGTGATGCCCGACATCGAGGCCATGCTCACCAGCAGCCAGCGTAACGTCAGCGGCACCGCCATCCTGCGCCTTCGTCCTTACGGCTTTGAGACCGTGGGCATTGACAGTCCCAACGACCTGACACGCTCGAAGTTAGGCGAATATGGTGAGACGCAGACTGGCTGGACGGCAGACGAGGCCAAGGGCTTCATCAAGGTGAGCAGCACCCCGCTGCTCGTCTACTACGGCATCCATCCTGACGAGAAACGGTAACTGGAACGCCACGCGTCTTCTGTTTGGGATTACCATGATAGGCGACGAACTGATTTTTCAGATAGAGCAGCATTTCGGACATGTGCCGACAGAGGAGCAGCGGCAGGCGTTGCGGCTGTTTGCAGACTTTATGACCGACCGCGGCTTACAGGCCGGCGACTCTTCCACCTCCCGGCATCGTGGTGGCATAGGCGATGCGGTGATGATTCTGCGGGGCTCGGCCGGCACGGGCAAGACCACGCTGGCGGCGGCCATCGTCAGGGGACTGCTGGCCCTGAACCAGAAACTGGTGCTGATGGCACCGACGGGACGTGCCGCCAAGGTGTTTGCCAACTATTCCGGACACGACGCCCATACCATTCACCGGCGCATCTACCGCCAGAAGACGGCGGGCGACATGTCGGCCTTCAGCCTGAATGTCAACCTGAGCACCGACACGCTGTTTGTGGTCGACGAGGCCTCGATGATCAGCAGACGTGGTGGCAACGAGATATTCGGCTCTGGCAGTCTGCTCGACGACCTGATACAGTTTGTGTATAACGGGCAGAACTGCCGCCTGCTGCTCATCGGCGACAAGGCGCAGTTGCCACCCGTCGGCGAGACAGAGAGTCCTGCGCTGACGGCCGGCGTGCTGCGCGGCTATGGGTTGAGGGTCTATGAGACCGACCTCGTCGAGGTGCTCCGCCAGAGTCAGGAGTCGGGCATCCTGTGGAATGCCACGAAGATTCGGGAGTACGAGAGTACTATCAGTTCACAGTTCACAGTTCACAGTTCACAGGCACCTTCCTCTCTTCTCCTTCCTCCCTCCTCCCCCGTCCCTCCTCCTTCCTCCCTCCTCCTTCCTCCAAAAATAAAGACAGCAGGATTCTCCGACATCTGCCGTATGCCCGGCGACGAACTCATCGAGTCGCTGGCCAGCAGTTACAGTCGGGTGGGCATGGACGAGACCATGGTGGTGACCCGCAGCAACAAACGGGCGAATATCTACAATCAGGGCATCCGCAACACCGTGCTCGACCGCGAGGACGAACTGTGTCGCGGCGACCATATCATGATTGTGAAGAACAACTACAGCCTCACCCCCAACCCCTCTCCCAAGGAGAGGGGAGTATATAGTTCTGCTACCAACAATTCTTGCAACGGGTCTATTTACTCCCCTCTCCTTGGGAGAGGGGTCGGGGGTGAGGCTCCTTCCTTCATTGCCAACGGCGACATGGCCGTGGTGCAGCGCGTGCGTAACATCCACTCGCTATATGGTTTCCGCTTTGCCGAGGTCACGATGACCTTTCCCGACTACAACGACTATGAACTGACGGCCATGGTGCTGCTCGACACACTGACCTCGGAAGCCCCCGCCCTGACCCGTGAGCAGCAGGAGCAACTGTTTGAGCGGGTGATGGATGACTATCAGGACATTCCCTTCAAGGCCGACCGCCTGAAAAAAATAAAGGAGGACAAATATTACAATGCCCTCCAGATAAAGTTCGCTTACGCGGCCACCTGCCACAAGACGCAGGGTGGCCAGTGGGCGCACATTTACATAGACCAAGGTTATATCACTGAGGATATGCTGACCTCAGACTATTACCACTGGCTCTACACCGCCCTGACACGCGCCACGGAAAAAGTGTTTCTGGTGAACTGGCCGGAAGAGTTCACAGTTCAGAGTTCATAGTTCAGAGTTATTGGATTAGAAGTGAATCCTGACATCCACGCCTACCTGCAGGGGGTTGGCACGCTGAGCAAAGTACGCGGCACTGCCGGCAGCCTCGCTCTTCACGGCAAAGGTGTTGTACTCGGTGTCAGTGAGGTTGCGGCCCCACAGCGTCACCACGGCTGGCCCGAAGTCATAGTCGGCATGTGCGCCAAGCAGGGCGTAGAACTTCTGTGAGTAGGTGTTGGCCTCATCCCACCAGGTCTTGCCCTGAGCCGTCATATTCAGCCCTAAGGTAAAACGTCCCTGGTGCCAGTCGGCGGCAGCGGCGAAGGTGTGCTGCGGGACGAAGGGCACGTAGTTGTCTTTGTAGTCCAGGCGATTCAAGATGTCGTCCGCTAGTTGTTCTTCCTGATATTCATCGAACTTGGCATTGGTGAAGCCGTAGGCGGCCGACCAGTCCAGATGTCCGTCAAAGAAAGTGCCGCGCAGACTCGCTTCCAGTCCGCAGGAGTGGCTCTTGCCCGCATTGGTGATGATGCGCCCGTAGTTATACTGTGGCGACATGACGGACAGTTGCTGGTTGCGGATCTGCATGTAGTAGAGGGCGAGGTCGAAATGCAACTGATTGTTGAAGAGGTTCAGGTGCGTGCCCACCTCATAGTTCCACGACTCCTCGGGCTTGTAGGCGATGGTTTCCTCGATATTGTCATAGTCCTGCGCCGTATGCGTCACGTCGTAGTCGCCGCGCATGGCATCCTGCCGATGGGCGTTGAGGTCGGTCTGCAGGATGTCGCTGAACATCTGGATGTTGTAGCCGCCGGTGCGGTAGCCCTTTGACACCAGGGCATAGACATTGCCCAGGTTATTGTCGAGGGAATAGGTGAGCCCTACCTTGGGCAACAACTGGAAATAGTTCTTCGACAGGTTGTCGATCACGTGCGACGTGAGGTGATAGGTGGCCTGCCGTTCTGCCGTGCCGCCGGTCATGTTCATATAGGCCAGTGCATCGTAGTCGATGGCCATGAGGTCGTAGTTCAGGCGAAGTCCCAGCGTCAGTTTCAGGCGGTCGTTGAGCAGGATGTTCGACTCATGGAACAGGGCGTAGTTGAGTTGGGGCGTATGGAATGTCTCTGGGACGCCCATCTCTGCCGTCATGCTCACGCCTTCGAGTGCAGCCTGCAACGCTTTATTGGCGGCAGCCTCGGCAGCGGCCTGCGGCATGCCCTGCGCCAGCATCTGCTGGAGCAGGCGCGGATACATGGACTGCTGCATGGCACCCCTCATGGCATTGGTGATGGCCGTGCCTATAGGACCGGTGATGGCGTCGCCGAAACAGACGGGCGCATCGGTGCGCAGATACTGGTAGGAGCCGAACAGCCCACTGGCATGCTGCCAGCGCGTCTGTCCCTGTGAGCGCAGCACAAACTCCTGCGTCAGCGCGTTCATCTTCTGCCGCTGTTCAAGGCGTAGGTAGTCGGGTGTCATGTAATCCTGATCCATCAGCATCTGGTCTTTGAGATACTGGAAACTGGTAGTAGAGGTGAAGAGCAGCGGTGCCGTGAGCAGGTCGTCGCCAACGCCGGTGCTCATGGTCAGACCCGTGGTGAACATGTTGCGCTTATAGCCGTTCATGATGGTGGTCGATGGATCGGCCACATTATAGTCGGGGGGAAGGGTTGTCGTAAAAGAGCCGGGCCCAGGAACCTTAATACCCATGGGAAAGAATTCTCCATAGCCGAAGCCGTTTTGGTTGACATACTGATAGTCGGCCGTCCAGTCGAACTTCAGGTTCGTACTGGGCTGGTAGATCAGTCGCACCTTGCCGCCGGCCTCGTTGGTCTTATCGTTCTTCTCGGAGAAGTTCTGGTTGTTGATAAAACCGTTCAGGCCGCTATAGAAGCCTGCCACGGTAAAGGCCAGACGCTCGCTGGGACGATGGTGATGGGCCACCTCCACATTGCGGTAGAAGCCCGTGCCTATGCCCAACTGTATGTCGGTGCCCTGATAGTTCATGGGGTTCTTGGAGTAGACACGCACCAGTCCGCCCTCGGTGTTCTGGCCATAGAGCGTACCCTGCGGGCCGCGCAACACGTCCACGCGATCGAGCATATAGAAGTGGTTGTTGAAAGCAGCCTTCGACATCAGCGGCACATTGTCGTAATAGACACCCACGGCGGGGCTGTTGATACGGGAGCCTATGCCGCGCACGTACATAGAAGAGGTGAGACGCGAGCCGTAGGCCGGCATGGAGAACGACGGCACGTACTGTGACAACTGACTCAGGTCGTGCACGTTCAACTGCTGTAACTGCCTGTTGCCGAATACGTTGCTGCTGACAGGCTGCCGTCGCAACGGCATATTTTCTTTTGGCTGAGACACGATGACGACTTCATCGAGTGCCACCACGCGGCTGGTGTCCGACAATTGCTCAGCAATCTCCTCAGCCCCAACAGACAGTACCTGCATGAGGCCGAGTGCTAAAATCAACGGTTTCTTAATCATATATATATAATAATGTGTAATTGTTTCTGAAAAACGACTGCAAAGGTACGCTCTTTTTGCCGTTCCCGCAATCCTCATTTGTAAGGAAAAAGATACGGAGGCCATTGGTTTTTCAGAAAAAAGTAGTACCTTTGCACCATCAACGCGACTATCATGCACAAAAGTATTACCACACCCTCTATCGCCATAGCCGACCCGAACACGCTGTCGGCTATCGGCATGCAGCAGATTCTGTCGGAAATCATCCCGTCGGTTGACATCAAGACGTTTGGAACATTCAACGAGTTGCAGGCCGCCGACCAAGGGCAGTTTGTACATTATTTCATAGCCTCGCGCATCTATTTTGAGCATACCGCCTTCTTCCGTGATAATGCTCACCGCTCCATTGTGCTCGTCAACGGCGACATGCAGATACAGGGTGTAGCAACTCTTAACGTGTGCCAGAGTCAGACGCTGCTCATTAAATCCATTATGTCACTGCATCATCAGGGGCACCAGTCCGTTGGCCATCACTCCAGTCACACCCTTCCTCAGCGAAATGCCTCGCTGCTGTCGCCACGGGAGATGGAGGTCACCATCCTGCTGGCCAAGGGGCTCATCAACAAGGAGATTGCCGACTGTCTGAACATCAGCATCACCACCGTTATCACACACCGGAAAAATATCATGGAGAAACTGCACGCACGTTCGCTCGTTGACATTATTCTATATGCTGTTGTCAACGGGCTGGTGGATGTGGGCGAACTGTAGCAGCCCTTCTCTCAGCCGATATACTTGGCAATCGTCTCCAGACACTTGGTACTGCTCACCGGTTTGGTGAGGAAATCCGTGCAACCGGCATCCATGGCCAACTGGCGGTCGCTGTCGAAAGCGTTGGCTGTCAGGGCGACAATAGGCAGGTCGGGCATCTTCTCCCTGATGGCTGCCGTGGCTTCCAAACCGTCCATGACAGGCATCTTAATGTCCATCAGCACAAGGTCATATACACCTGTAAGCGTCTTGTCCACAGCCTCCTTGCCATCCTTGGCCCTTTCGAACTCATAACGATGTTTCAGGATATAGGTCATCAGGATATAATTGCTGTCGTTGTCCTCTGCCACTAATATTTTCTTCATGATATAATAACAATAAATAATGAGTTAGTTAAAGAGTTACAAAAGTAACATTTTTTTTCGACAATTGCTTGCTTCCTTGCGTTTTTTTAACTAATTTTGCACGTGTTGTATCGAGAATGTACTCAACAGACCAAAAAACTAACTCGCAAACGTATTCAATAAACTAAAAACGAACTCGCAAACGTATTCAATAAACTAAAAACTAACTCATAAACGTATGAATCTAAAACTTTTCACACTCGCCGTGACGCTCACGGCTTCCATGGCTGCCAATGCCCAGCATGTGATGAACGTGAACACCCAGAAACTGGGGGCTCCCGTACAGTCAACAATGTATGGCATCTTCTTCGAGGACATCAACTATGCCGCCGACGGCGGACTGTATGCCGAACTGGTGATGAACCGCTCCTTCGAGTATCCCAACCATTTCGCAGGATGGGACACCTCGGGCAAGGTGATGCTGCTGTCCGACAGCCCCTTCGACAAGAACCCCAACTGCGTGCGTCTGGCCCCTGCCGGCCACGGCGATAAGCACACGATGATTGAGAACCACGGTTTCTTCGGCATCGGCGTGAAGGGCGGCGAGGACTACCGCTTCTCCGTCTGGGCCCGCGTGCCTGGTGGCGGCAGTGCGAAGTTGTGGATTGACCTGGTGGACAATGCCACGATGGGCGACGATCAGAAGATCGGCAACACCAGTGTGGAGGTCAGCGGCAAGGAGTGGAAGAAATACACGGCCATCATCAAGCCCAAGCGCACCCTCGACAAGGCCCACCTCCGCGTGTGGGGCGACAGCAAGGTGACCACCGACGTGGACCACGTCAGCCTCTTCCCTGTGAAGACATGGAAGGGCCGCGAGAACGGCATGCGCCAGGACCTGGCACAGGCACTCTTCGACATGCACCCGGGCGTGTTCCGCTTCCCCGGCGGCTGCATCGTAGAGGGCACCGACCTGGAGACCCGCTACAACTGGAAGAACAGCGTAGGCCCCGTGGAGAACCGTCCGTTGAACGAGAACCGCTGGCACTACACCTTCACCAGCCGCTACTTCCCCAACTACTATCAGAGTTACGGCCTCGGCTTCTTCGAGTTCTTCCAACTCTGCGAGGACTTCGGCTGCGAGCCGCTGCCTGTCATCTCCTGTGGTCTCTCCTGCCAGTTCCAGAACCCTGACCCGACGAAGCCAGGCGTGCATGTGCCCGTCGATGCCCTCGACGACTATATCCAGGATGCCCTCGACCTCGTGGAGTTTGCCAACGGCCCCGTCGACTCGAAGTGGGGTAAGGTGCGTGCCGACATGGGTCACCCCGAGCCCTTCAACCTGAAGTTCCTCGGGGTGGGCAATGAGCAGTGGGACTACGACGAGAAGCATGGCGGCTACGGCCCCGTCTTCACTGAGCGTCTAAAGAAATTCTCTGATGCCCTCCGTAAGAAATACCCCACGCTGAAACTCATCGGCACCACTGGCCCGAACTCTGAGGGCTGGGACTTCGACCTCCTGCAGCCGCGCATGAAGGAACTGAAGGTCGATCTCTACGACGAGCACTACTACCGCAACGAGCAGTGGTTCCTCTCCCACGGCCTGCGCTACGACTCGTATGACCGCAAGGGCCCGCGTGTGTTCGCCGGCGAATATGCCTGCCACGGCAAGGGAAAGAAATGGAACCACTTCGAGACCTCACTCTATGAGGCCGCCCACATGACGGGTATCGAGCGTAATGCCGACCTCGTCCACATGGCTACCTACGCCCCGCTCTTCGCCCATGTGGAGGGCTGGCAGTGGCGCCCCGATGCCATCTGGTTCGACAACCTCCGCATGTTTAAGTCGGTGAGTTACTACGTGCAGCAGATGTTTGCCATGAACAAAGGCACCAACGTGCTCTCGCTCACCACCGTGCCCAGCGGCTCCGCCAAGGGTAAGAAGGCGGTTCCCGTGGCCGGACAGGAAGGACAGGACGGACTGTTTGCCTCGTCGGTCTTCGACAGTACAACGGGCGAGGTCATCATCAAGGTGGTGAACACCTCGAAGCAGGCACAGCCCATTACCGTCAACCTGCTGGGCATGAAGGGCGAGCGCACCGCACAGACGCTCACCCTGAGTCACAACGGCTCGATGGACGACGAGAACACCCTCGACCAGCCGGAGAAAATCACGCCGAAGGCCGGCACGGCCAAGGTGGAGGCCGGCAAGAAGAATGTCATCCTTACTGACGAGATGCCTGCTATGGCCTTCCGCATCTACAGGGTGAAATAATCATCATCAAAGATAGAAAATGCTTTCCTGCCCCATATTCAGCAACAAGTCAAGGATGCTGAGGTTGGGCAGGAAGCCTTGTTTTTGCCGGTAGACCTGATAATAGGGTAGGGGCTCAAAGTCGGGGTCAGGCAAGGGGTGCTTGGGGTTGATGACGGAGCGGAAATCTGTTGAGGAGGTGCGAGGTACGAGGTGCGAGGTGCGAGGTTCGAGGTGCGAGGTGCGAGGTACGAGGTTTGGATGGATGTCGAGGAGTTCGCACATCTTTTGGCAGATGGCATCATTGAAGTCAATGAGGTATTCCCAGTTGTGCTCTGTGAAGAAAGGACGCAGGTCGTCCTCGTAATATTCAAAGAAAGGCGACTCGCCGTAGGCCGACTGTATTGCCTGCCAGTGCAGGTGGCGCCAGTTGCCATGGTCGGAAACCTTTGTCAGTGCACAGTTCACGGTGCGCAGTTCACTGTTTGGCTGCGCGTCGTTACCACCCATAGACAACTGTGAATTGTGAACTACCGGCACCGTCAGCGCCTGGATGCCGTTGGTGGTGGCAATGAGACAGCGGTTGCGGTAGGTCTGCTTCACAAACGGTTCCTGACGGTCAATGACCACCTGCTCATAGCGATACAGTTTCTGATACCACTGGATGGGGCCGAAGTAGGTGGTGGAAAGCAGGGCGGTAGCCATTAACAAAACTATGAACTATGAATTATGAATTATGAACTAAATCGGCAGTAGTATGCGGTCTGGCCGCCATCCCGTCCAAGGACGCGCTTCCGGGTCGTGGCTATATACCACCATAAACACCCGCCCGATGATATATTCCTCGGCAATGAAGCCCAGCGTCAGCGAGTCGGACTCCATCCAGTAATAGTCGCGGTCGGCACAGTTTTTCAGGCTGGGCACGACGACGGTCTGACCGTTGCTGATGACGGTGTCGCCAGGCAAGGCCGTGCAGCGGCATATCAGCACCTGGTCAGGGCTGCGTGGATTCTCGAACGCCACCATGTCGCCCTTGCCGACCGCTTGCCGGATGATGCGGCCGTAATCAAAGAGACCGTCCTTACCCCCAACCCTCAGGCCGTAACTCCATCGGTTGACCATCACGCGGTCGCCGGCCTGGAACAGAGGCTCCAGGCCGGAGCCGTCGATGGTGTAGATGGTGATGCCTATCGTCCTGACAACCATCATCAAGGCGAAGGCTGTCAGGAATGCGAGTAGGAATCGGAGGACATTTCTCATTTACTTGATATTGTCGACAAAGCGGAACAGGCGGCTCCAACGGATGCCACCGCCGAAGAGACCACGGTCGGGGTCGCTCGACCACCAGATGAAGATGGGCTTGCCCACGATGTGGTCTTCGGGCACGAAGCCCCAGTAGCGCGAGTCGGCGGAGTTGTGGCGGTTGTCGCCCATCATCCAGTAATAGTCCATCTTAAAGGTGTAGGTGTCGGTCTGCTCTCCGTTGATGAAGATCTTGCCGTCGCGTATCTGCAGGTCGTTCTTCTCATATACCTTGATAGGACGCTCGTAGATGGCATAGTTGTCGAGTGTAAGCCGGATGCTCTCGCCTTTCTTCGGAATCCAGATGGGACCGTAGTTGTCGCGTGTCCAGTCCTTCACCATGTTCAGCGGGTAGAGTTCGGCAGGATTGCCGCCCGTGACGGGTGCCATGGCCTGCACCAGGTCTTTGCGGCTCTGCAGCACCTGTGCCGTCTGCTTCGTCATGGGCATGATGACACGGTTGTTGCGGAACTGCTGCGTCAACTGTATCTTCCCCTCGCTGCGGAAGTAGGCACGGTCGGCATCGCTCAGACCGAGGTCCTCACAGGTGATGCCGTTCTCCTTGCAGAAGTCGTTGGTCAGGACGGCACCGTCGTTGAACAGCACGTCGTAGGTGTACTGCACATTGTCGGGCTCCTTGTTGGCCTTGCCGTTCAGATAAACGATGTGGTCTTTGATCTGCAGGGTGTCGCCCGGCAGACCGACGCAGCGCTTCACGTAGTTCTCGCGGCGGTCGGTAGGCCGGTAGCCTATGCTGCCAAACTGGCGCTGGTTGGCCACGAGATAGGCCCGTCCCCAGGCGTAGATCTCCTCGAAGCGTTTCAGTTGCGCTGCCCGCGGCAGTGAGTCTACAGGCACGGCACCGGGGTTCATCTGCTCGTAGATGCCGCGGCCGAAGCCATAGCACATGCTGTAATACTCCGTCTGGTAAGGCTGGTTCATGCAGAGGCTGTCGCCGGCGGGATAGTTGAACACCACGATGTCGTTCAACTCCACCTTGCCCAGACCCTTTACGCGGCGGTAGTCCCAGTGGGGCCATTCGATATACGACTTCAGGTCGCCGATGGGCAGGGTGTGCTGCGTCAGTGGCACCGTCAGCGGGGTCTCAGGGATGCGCGGGCCGTAACTCACCTTCGACACGAAGAGATAGTCGCCCGTGAGCAGCGACTTCTCCAGCGAACTGGAAGGAATGACGTAGTTCTGGAAGAAGAACTGGTTGATGAAATAGACGGCCACCAACGCAAAGACGATGGCGTCGACCCACGACATCACCATGCGTATAGGGCCTTCGGCATCCTTCCACCACTGCCAGTTGATTTTCTTGGATATATAGGCATCGTAGATGAAGGGAATCACGATGAGTCCCAGCCACGACTTTACCCAGTAAAGGAAGAGCAGGTAGAGCACCAAGACGATGATGAACTTGGCCCACTGCTTCTTCATGTTCAGTTTTGCTTTTTCTCTTTTTTCCATAATAATAGGTCTTATAGGGCTAATAGGGCTTATAGGCCCAATGGGACTTGTAGGCCCTAAAACTTAAACATATCGCTAATCGTCAACAACCCCTGATGGTCCTTGGTATATTCGGCTGCCAGCACGGCTCCCAGGGCAAAGCCACGACGCGAATGGGCATCATGGGTGATGGTGATGCAGTCGGCATCAGAATCGTAGCGGATGGTATGGATGCCGGGCACCTCTCCCCTGCGGATATGATCTACACGCAGCAGTTTCGGGTCGGTGGTGTCCTCGGCCCAAGCCTCCTTGCGGTCGATACGTTCCACGATTTCCTCGGCCAGCGTGATGGCCGTGCCGCTAGGATGGTCGAGTTTATGCACATGGTGCGTCTCCTCCATCTCCACGTCGTACTGCGGGAACTGGTTCATGATCTTGGCCAGGTAGCGGTTGACGGCCGAGAAGATAGCCACGCCGATGCTGAAGTTCGAGGCCCAGAAGAGTGTCTTGCCATCGGCACAGGCCTGCCGCACCTCGTCGCCGTGCTCCTTCATCCAGCCGGTGCTGCCCGACACCACCTTCACGCCTCTGGCCCACGCCTTCAGGTAGTTGCCGTAGGCCGCCTGGGGTGCGGTAAACTCAATGGCCACGTCGGCCGATGCAAACTGCGGACTGTCAAAGTCCTGTTGATTGTCAATATCGATGATACTGACAATCTCATGGCCACGGCTGCGGGCTATCTCTTCAATCATCTTGCCCATCTTGCCATAGCCGATTAATGCTATTTTCATTTTAATTCGAATTAAATACGGGTGCAAAGTTACAAAATAATGCTGACACGGCAAAGCGATTTTGGAAGATTAACGCAGTTCACCCCATAAATAGGCAGCGTCATCATCTCAGTTCCGGCCATCCGTCGGCCGTCCAGTTGATGGTGCGCTGTATGAGGATGGCCGCTCCGTTGCGGGTGGTGCTATAGCCGTGGCAGATAAAGATGTCCTCACCGTCTAACGTATAGGCGGCGCAGTGGCCTGCAGCCTCCCATTCTTTCTTGTCACCCTCCAGGAAGAGCGTTCCGCCGCCCAGGAGCATGTCCTTGCCGCTGCGGTCGAGATAGGGCCCGCCCACATGTTTGCTGCGCCCCACGGCCACGCGGTAGTTGCTCTTCGCTCCCCGGCAGCAGTAGTCCCACGACACGAAGAGGTAGTAATAGCCGCCATGGTGGAAGATGAAGGGGGCTTCAATGGCATTGCGGCCGGCAAAGCGTGAGGTGGGGTTCTCCGGGGCATTAGCATCACCCGGACTATAGCGGCGGGCAATGGTGACGGGGGCAGATGCCAGATGCATGGTCGTGTCGAGGCGGGCCAGTTGGATGCCGTCCCAAAAGGAGCCCCAAACGAGCCAGGGGGTGTCTGTCTCGTCGACCACGAAGTTCGGGTCTATGGCGTTCCAGTTGTCGCCCGTAGTCCTGCCCTGGCCGCCGGTCTTCCTGTCGTGTGAGCAGACGATACACCCTTCGTCCTTCCAGAGGTTGGCTGCCAGCGAGCGACTGCTGAGCAGGCCTATGGCCGAGCCGTTCTTGCCGAAGGTGGAGCAACTGTATGCCAGCCACCAGCGGCCGTGCCACCGGATGATGTCGGGTGCCCACACATGACTCCTGAAGCCGGGAACGGAGTCGGCGGTCCATCCCGGTATCACTGTCATCACGGGTTGTGGCATCACCGTCCATGTGTGGCGATCCTTTGATGTCATCTGTTGGATGCCATTGCCAGTAGCATATATATAATAGGTGTCGCCTTCTTTGGCCATGACGGGGTCGTGGACCATGGGTGCGTCTGTCTGGAATGGCTCGCGCTGATGCCACTGGTGGCGGGGCTCCTGAGCCGAAATATTCAGGGTGACAGCCATGACGGCTGTTGTAATTAGAATCTTTTTCATTGTGCTTTAGTTTGAGTGTTGTATAGATTATAGTTTCATCCGTTTTACGACCGTGCCCTTATAGGTGTTCACAGTCAGTTCCACAGAGTCGGCATCCATGTCTTCTGTGGGGATGCTCAAGTAGGTGCGCTGGGAGTAGTATTGCGGCACGTCGTTTTGGTCGTGAAAGAGGGTGAGACGCAGGGTGCGGGTGCTGTCGTCGTTGTGTACGAGCGTGTCGCGGCTACAGCCAAACATCTGTTTGGCGGTCTCATCGTCGGTGGTGCCCAGCATCACATACACCGAGAGGTTGATATAACGTCGCGACTTGCCCATCCACACGCTTTCCAGGTGCACGGGGTCGGTCTTCAGAGTGTCTATCAGACGTGGGCGAGCCACGCCGACGGTGTTCAGGCCTTTCACCTCGGCCTGCTGTCCTGTCTTGTTATAATAGAAGACGGCCCGATAGACGGTGTCGGCCTTGGGCATCGCCTTAGAGGTGAACGGCGTGGCCACCGTGAGTTCCTCGCCGTCGTCGGTCACGAAGCGTGTCACCTTTTTCTCTGACGAGGTATAGCCGTCGGCCATCTCTGCCGTCATCTGCGAATAGTCACCCTCTCCTTTCTCGTAGGCATCCTGCGTACAGGATGTTTCAGAAATGAGAAATAAGACATGAGAAATGAGAAATATTCCCATCCCCAACCTATATGCTAATCCTCGTTTTTCCCTCATCATCTCCCTTCAAGCGGTAGCCGCTCGGCTTTGCCGCTTTTACAAAGCGTAGCGACTAAAAGAAATTCTTCACTCTTCACTCTTCACT